>JACUTW010000023.1 GCA_014859605.1 Desulfuromonadales bacterium | reverse complement strand
AGGCTAAAAAACGTCAGTGACCGGAGAGAATTTACAGCAAATTTTGGACTTGACCCATTTTCACTTGAGCAGTTGCGCAACCTCTTTCTGAATAAATGGAAGATCTTCCTTAGCCGTTTCCCATAAAGATTCGATATCAACACCAAAATACTGGTGAATCAGCTTATCCCTCATGCCGGCCATATTCTTCCATGGCACTTGCGGCACGCGATCACGCGTTGCATTCGAGATATTTTTTGTCGCCTCGCCAATAATCTCAAACTGGCGAATCACGCCGTCCTGTACCAGACGGGAGTGACTGAATCCCTCATAGTCGATATTACCAAGATATTCTTCAACCTGCTTGATTGCATCGAGAATATGCAAGAGATATACAGTATCGTCTCTCACCGTCACTGCTGAATCACCTTGAGTTCCTGCTTGATGCGGTCGAGCAGGTGTGGGCTGATCGCCTTTTCGGTGAGGAGATCGACCTTGATGCCGAGGGTCTCTGTGAGTTCCCGTTCGATTCCGACCAGACTCAGCAAACTCTTCGTCTTGCGGAAATCGACCAGCAAATCAAGATCGCTCTCCGGTCGCCAATCGTCGCGGGCACGCGAACCGAAGATCGCGATGCGACCGGCATCGTGACGATTGAGGATGGAAATGAGTGTTTGTTCGAGCTGTTGCGTTGTCATACGGAGATATTAACCCGATTTCCCAAAAAAGCCAATCAACTCGCACTCGCCAGATAGTCAGCAATCACCGGCAGATCCGCTGCCGCCCAATCAAGAGTCATGATCTCCGCCGGTGCCAACCAGCGCATCGCTGCATGTTCGCGCAGCACAATCTCCGTCGTTGCCAACTGACAGACAAAGGGATAAAGGGTGACGGTGAAATCCGGATAGTGATGGGTGCGGGGCAAAAGTGCTTGGCCGATGACGACGCTGACTGCCATCTCTTCCTGCAGTTCCCGGTGCAGACACTCTTCCGGCGACTCTCCGACTTCGATCTTGCCGCCGGGAAACTCCCACTTCAAAGGGAGACTCATCACGGCGCTGCGTTGGGCGGCGAGCAGGAGCCCGTCCTTTTCAATCAGCGCGCAGGCAACATGATGGTGACGCCGCGTCTCTACTCCCACTCGATCGTCGCCGGCGGCTTGCTCGAAATATCGTAGACAACGCGATTGATGCCGCGCACTTCGTTGATGATCCGCGAACTTATCCGCGCCAGATCTTCGTAAGGCATCGGGTACCAGCCGGCGGTCATGAAGTCCTTGGTTTCGACCGCCCGCAGTGCCACGACATATTCGTAGGTGCGGCCATCGCCCATGACGCCGACGCTCTTCACCGGCAAAAAGACGGCAAAGGCCTGGCTGATCTTTTCGTAGTGGCCGCTGGCGTAGAGCTCTTCAATATAGATGGCATCGGCTTGACGGAGGATATCCGCGTATTCTTTGTTGACCGCGCCGAGGATGCGCACCCCGAGACCGGGTCCCGGGAAGGGATGACGCCAGACCATGCGATGCGGCAGGCCGAGCTCTTCGCCGATGGCGCGCACTTCATCCTTGAAAAGCTCGCGCAGCGGTTCGAGAAGTTTCAAGGTCATGTGCTCAGGGAGACCGCCGACATTGTGATGGCTCTTGATGCTGTGGGCCTTGCCGGTCTTGGCTCCGGCGGATTCGATGACGTCGGGGTAGATCGTCCCCTGCGCCAACCATTTGGCATCAGCAATCTTCTTCGATTCGGCCTCGAAGATTTCGACGAAGAGGCGGCCGATGATCTTGCGCTTCTTCTCGGGATCGACTTCGCCAGCAAGTTGGGACAGAAAGAGCTCTTCAGCATCGACGCGGATGACCTTGACGCCGAGATTCTCGGCAAAGGTGGCCATGACCTGATCCCCTTCACCAAGGCGCAACAGGCCGTTATCGACAAAGACACAGGTGAGCTGATCGCCGATGGCGCGATAAATGAGGGCGGCGGCGACAGAAGAATCAACGCCGCCGGAAAGACCGAGAATAACGCGATCACTGCCAACCTGGGCACGAATCCGCTCGACGGCATCTTCGATGATCTGCCCCGGTGTCCACAGCCCGCTGCAGCCGCAGATCTTGCGGACAAAGGTATCGAGGAGGGCTTCACCGCGCGGGGTGTGGTTGACCTCAGGATGAAACTGCACGCCGTAAAGACGACGGGCACGGTTCTGAATGGCGCAGACCGGGGCATTGGCGGTGCCGGCGACAATCTCGAAACCGGTCGGGACCACTTCGACATGATCGCCGTGACTCATCCACACCGGACTCTTCCCTTCGACAAAGAAGCTGTCAAAGAGCGGATCCGGCATCCCCTCTGCCAGGAGTTCGGCGTGACCGAATTCGCGTTTGCCGGCCGGGACGACCTTGCCGCCAAAGTGGCGGGCCATGAGCTGCATGCCGTAACAGATACCGAGAACCGGCACGCCGAGTTCAAAGAGCTCTTCAGCCACGGCCGGGGCGCCCTCTTCGTAAACCGACTTCGGCCCGCCGGAGAGGATGATCCCGCTCGGTTTAAAAGCACGAATCTCCGCCATCGTCATATCGAAGGGATGAAGCTCACAATAAACATGGGCTTCGCGCACCCGACGGGCGATGAGCTGGGTGTACTGCGAGCCGAAATCGAGGATGAGGATCTTTTCGCTATGGATGTCGTGCATGGGAAGAGGCCTATAGATGCGTAGGGGCGCAGCGTGCTGCGCCCGATTTTGTTGTGTGGGTCACGAAAAAGGGCGCAGCACGCTGCGCCCCTACGGAAGAATCTACTACGACGGCTTTTCGACCCGGTAGTTGGGCGCTTCCTGAGTGATCGTCACGTCGTGGACATGCGATTCACGCAGACCGGCGTTGGTGATGCGCATGAACTGCGCCTTCTCCTGCAACTCTTTGAGGGTGGCGCAGCCAGTGTAACCCATGCCAGAACGAAGGCCGCCAAGAAGTTGGTGGATGTTGGTCGAGAGGCTGCCGCGCGAGGGAACCCGCCCTTCGATCCCTTCCGGGACGAGCTTGACATCACTCTCGACATCCTCTTGGAAGTAGCGATCCTTGCTCCCCTGCTTCATCGCCCCCATGCTCCCCATGCCGCGGTACGACTTGTAGGTGCGCCCCTGGAAGAGGATGGTCTCTCCCGGTGATTCATCGGTCCCGGCAAAGAGGGAGCCGATCATGATGACATTGGCGCCGGCGGCAATCGCCTTGGGGAGTTCGCCAGAATATTTGATACCACCATCGGCAATCAGCGTCACCCCAGCCTTACTGGTAGCGCGGGCAACGTCGGAGATAGCGGTAATCTGCGGCACGCCGACCCCGGCCACGACCCGGGTGGTACAGATCGATCCCGGGCCGATCCCGACCTTGACCGCATCAGCACCCGCCTTGATCAAAGCCTCGGCGGCTTCACCGGTGGCGATATTGCCGGCAATAATCGAAATGCCAGGGAAACTGGATTTGAGACGATGGACACCCTCGATGACCCCTTGCGAATGACCGTGCGCGGTGTCGATGACCAGCACATCAACGCCGGCGCGAATCAGCGCTTCGGCGCGCTCTTCCATGTCGGCGGTTGGCCCGACCGCAGCACCGGTGCGCAAGCGACCAAGACTATCTTTACAGGCATTGGGATACTTCTTGACCTTCTCGATATCCTTGATGGTAATCAAGCCTTTGAGATAACGATCTTTATCGACGACCAGCAACTTCTCGACCCGGGTGTGCTTGAGATGTTCGCGGGCTTCATCGAGAGTCGTCCCGACCGGAACGGTGACGAGATTCCTTTTAGTCATGCGCTCGGAGATCGGTAGATCAAAGTCGGTTTCAAAACGCAGATCGCGATTGGTGAGAATACCGAGAAGTTTCCCCTTGGCATTGGTGATCGGCACCCCGGAAATCCGGTACTTGGCCATCATTTCGAGCGCATCGCGAATCTTCTGGGTGGGGCGCATGGTAATCGGGTCGACAATCATTCCCGATTCACTCTTCTTGACCTTATCGACCTCATGCGCCTGGTTCAAAATACTCAGATTCTTGTGGATAATCCCCATGCCCCCTTCCCTCGCCATGGTGATGGCGGTGCGCGCTTCGGTGACGGTATCCATGGCCGCCGAAAGGAGGGGAATATTCAACTTGATCTGCGGCGTCAGCCAGGTGGAGAGGTCGGCATCCTTGGGGAGGATCACCGAATGGGCAGGAATGAGAAGAACGTCGTCGAAGGTCAAACCTTCACGAATCTCGGGAAAAAACATGAGGATCTCCTTGTGCTGGGAGGTTGCGGCGGGGGGAAATAATCGGTGACTATATACCCTGATAACCGCAAGCGTCAAGAAAAAACCACAATCCAAAAGACATTCTCGCGCAACGGCGCAACGACGCAACGAACATCTTTAAAACAAATCTTTTGATTCACGGTTTAACGTTGCGTCGTCGCGCCGTTGCGTGAAACCTTTATTGGGGTTCCGAGTTTAGGTAGGGATCAACTCCTGCCGATCGCCCAACTGCTCCAGCAGGGCCACGACCAGACGGATGGCGGCATCGAGATCGTCCAGCGACAGGACTTCGACCGGGGTGTGCATATAACGGAGCGGCACCCGCACCAAGGCGGTGGCGACGCCGCTGCGCGAGAGTTGGACGACACTGGCGTCGGTGCCGGTAATCTTCGCCTCGGCGAGTATCTGCACCGGGATCTCTTCGGCGGCCGCGACGGCTTTGAGCTTGGCCAGAAGGGCAGGATTGATGTTCGGCCCACAGGACAGAATCGGGCCGCAACCGAGGCGGATCTCTCCCTGTTCCTTCTTGTCGCCATCCGGAACATCAGAGGCAAAACCGACTTCGAGGATAATCGCTACATCGGGCCGAAGTTCAAAGGCGCTGGTGGCAGCACCGCGCAGACCGACCTCCTCCTGCACTGTCGAGACCCCGTACAGTTCCACGGTCGGCACGCCGCGCCGCCGTACTTCCTTGAGCACCTGGGAAAGGACAAAGACCCCCATCTTGTCGTCAAAGGCACGGCTGGTGACCTTCTCCCCCTGCAACCGTTCCAACGTCACCGCAAAGGTCACCGGCTGGCCGATGGCGACCACCGCCTCAGCCTCGGCGCGGGTGCTGCAGCCAATATCGATAAACTGATTGCGGAATTTGACGACGGTATCGCGATCCTTGGTCTCGATGAGGTGGATCGGTTTTTTCCCGATCACGCCAAGGATCGGCCCGGATTCGCTCTGTACAGTGACCCGCTGCCCCGGACAGAGATGGGGATCGACGCCGCCGATCGGCGCGAACCAAAGAAAGCCCTGTTCATCGATGTAGCGGATCATGAAGCCGATTTCGTCACAATGCGCCGCCAGCATCACTTTGAGCGGCGCCGCTCCACTGCCATCGATGCGGGCAATAAGATTGCCGAGGACATCCGTGCGCAGCGCATCGACGAAGGGCGCCAGCTCGCGACGCAAGATGCGCTGCACTGGTTGCTCAAAACCGGAAGGGCTCGGCGCTTCGACCAACTCTTTAAGAAAAGCGTAATCGGCTCTGTTCATGGTTGGTTCCTTTTTTTCTTTCGTTCTGAAATCTCACCACCCCTCCCCCCCCTCCTTTTTTCAAGGAGGGGTTGGGGGTGGTCGCTTTTACGCCAAAGCCTTCTTCACCAGCTCTTCACTGTTACGCCGACAGGCGGAAAAACCGGCTTCGTCAAGGCCGGCGCCGAGGGCGATTTTGCGCGCCATCTCCAGAGAGACGAGGTCGCCGGGGGCGTGGGCATCGTTGTTGATCACCATCCGGGCACCGGCGACTTGTGCCATTTTGACGACGTGGCCGTTGGTGAGACTGTGTCCCTTGCGGGTGGTAATCTCGAGAAAGATGCCGCGCTCCGCCGCCAACGCTGCCTCTTCGGCAGTCAGCAGGCCAGGATGGGAGAGGATGTCGATATCGGCGGCCAGGGCGGCGAGATTGGTGCCGGCCGCGACCGGTTCGACGATCGTCTCGCCGTGGCAGACGATGATCTGGGCACCGAGCTGCCGGGCGAGTGTGGCAGCGGCGGCGATCTGCGCTGGCGGGATATGGGTGAGCTCAACGCCGGCGAGGACTGTCAACCCCCAGGCCTGACCAAGATCCGCGGCGACTTTGAGCAGGCGCGGCAGAATGAAGTCGAGATTGGAGAGATCGACGTGATCGGTCATCGCCAGAGCGCGGTAGCCGGCAAAGGCGGCGCGCCGGGTCAATTCGGCGGGGATCAACTCGCCGTCGCTGAAGAGGGTATGGGTATGCAGATCGATCATGGAACCTCCATTGCGGGCTAAAGGATGGTGCCGAACTGGGTATTGGTATTGTTGCGAATGATCTTGACCGGCACGATCGACCCGATCAGCTGCGGATCGCCGCGAAAGTTGACGATCCGGTTCCAGGGGGAGCGGCCAAAGAGGGACTCTTCGCCATTGCGGCGACTCGGTCCTTCGACGAGAATCGGCAGGATCTGCCCGACATCCGCCCCCCAGATCCTTTGACTATTCTCTTTCTGCGCCGCCAGGATCGCTTCGAAGCGCGCCTGCTTGACCGCCGCCGGGGTGTCGTCGACCAGCGCGGCCGCGGCGGTGCCGGGGCGCGGCGAATAAAGGAAGAGGTAGATATCGGCGTAACCGATCTCCCGCACCAGAGCCAAAGAGGCATCAGCATCCTCTTGCGTTTCGCCGGGGAAGCCGACAATAACATCGGAACTGAGACGAATATCCGGACGAACCGCCCGCAAGCGCTCGACCTTGCCGAGATAATCGGCGACTGTGTAGCCACGATTCATCGCTGTCAGGATCGGGTCGGAACCGCTCTGCACCGGGAGATGGAGCTGGGGACAGAGCTTCTCCAGAGAAGCGAAGGAATCGATGAGGGGATCGGAGAGGTCGCGGGGATGCGAAGTGACAAAACGAATCCGCTCAATCCCCTCAATCGCATGCACCTGCTGTAGCAGTCCGGCAAAGTCGGGGGCTGTTGCTTCCTGGCGATTGTAAGAGTTGACGTTCTGGCCGATCAGGGTAATCTCCTTGACCCCCTGCCCGGCGAGAGCACGCACTTCATCAAGAACCTCATCACAGGGGCGACTGATCTCGCGCCCGCGCACCAGGGGGACGACGCAGTAAGTGCAGAAGTTATCACACCCCTGCATCACCGTAACAAAACGGGCAATGCCGCTACCGGCAGCGCGGCGGGGGAAGAGGCGCAGGCGGGTTTCGCGATCAAGGAATTCCGTGGCGAGTTGCTGACCGCGGCGCACGGCGACTTCGCCGACCAATTCGGCAAGACGGTGAACATTGTGGGTCCCGAAGACGAGGTCGACAAAGGGGAGTTTTTTGAGGATTTTCTCCCCTTCCTGCTGGGCAACACAACCGCCGACACCGATGATCAGCCGGGGATTCTCCTGTTTCAGGGCTTTAAAACGATTGAGATGGCCATAAACCTTGCGTTCGGCCTTGTCGCGCACCGAACAGGTATTGAGGAGGATGAGATCGCTTTGCTCCGGGTTGTCAACCTGCTGATAATCAAGGTCATGCAGGGTGGCGACGATCCGTTCCGAATCGACGACATTCATCTGACAGCCGAATGTTTCCAGATAAAAACTCTTTGCCATGATTTGTCCTGAAAGAAAGTGCGGTTATGGTTTAGCAGGGCCGGGAAATGTCATTTTTTTTGCGCCGTATCCCCCCCGGCCACATCGGGAAAAAGGCGCAACAGGAGCTCGGAATGTTCGATCGCCGTAAAGAGGAGAAACTCTCCGTCTCTGCCGTCAATACGAACTGTGGCAAGATTTGGCCCGAGATCTTTTTTGCGAAGGCGCGTCACCGCCGCCAGCGGCAGAGAGCGCAGCCGCGAACGAAAAAACCCGGCGCGCTGGTAAAGGCTGCGGTCACTCACGACATAGACGATCTGCTCCCATTCCAGCCGGGCAATCAGCAGTTGACCAAAGGCGAGATAGAGGCTAGCGAGATTGAACGGCAAAGGGAGCCAGGCCACCCAGGCCGGGGCGCCATTGGCAACCAGCTCGATCCCGACCAGTTGCCAGACCAGGCAGGGCAGCAGAAACACCAGCCCCCAAAGACTGAGCCGCCAGTTACGAAAGGTATAAGCCCGCGGCGCGGGACGCCCATGCCAGCGGATCGTTTCATCCGCCGCCAAGGGAAGAGGTTCAAACATGGCTCGCCTCCTTTAAGACAGAACACACGGACTTTAGACGGAAAGACTGATTGGGGTCACGCATAAAGATCTCATCCTCGGGGGGCAAGGGTGGAAAGGGACGTTCGGACGGTGAAGTATAAAGGAGGCCAGCCGGCCAGGCAATGACGAAAAAGAAAAAAACCTATTGCCTTTCGCTCTAAAGGATGCTATCAATTCGCGTCTACTCTTTAGGAGGTCGAAGGATCATGTCGAGAATTTGTGCAGTTTGCGGAAAAAAACCTTCCACCGGTAACAATGTCAGTCATGCGCATAACAAAACCAAGAAGACTTGGTATCCGAATCTTCAGCACGTCAAAGCGCTGAATAACGGGGTTGTTCGCACCATGAAAGTCTGTACCCGTTGCATTCGTTCCGGGTCGGTCACCAAAGTGGTCTGATCGGCAAAACGTCGCCAGGAATATCCGCCAGTTAAACAGGGGGATGGACATTTTGTCCATCCCCCTGTTTTCTTTTCTAACAACTCTTTTCCATCAAGACCCGCAGTAAACAACCATCTCGACTTCGACGGCCACGCCCCGAGGTAAAGCGGCGACCTGCACCGTCGACCGCGCCGGGGGATTTGTCGCGAAATGCCGGCCATAAACGGCATTCACCACTGCGAAATCCGCCATATCGACGAGAAAGATGGTCGTCTTGACCACTCGCTCGAAGCCGACCCCGGCCGCAGCCAGCATCGCCGCACAATTCGCCATCACCTGTTCGATCTGAGCCTCGATACCGCCGGCAACAACCGCACCGCTGACCGGATCAAGGGGGATCTGTCCGGAAAAAAAGACAAAATCCCCAGCGCGCATTCCCTGCGAATAAGGACCGATCGCGGCCGGAGCCCCTTCACTACTCACCACCTGAAGTGCCATCTTCCTGCTCCTTCCTGCTTTTGCTTTTCAACTGCGCAAGCGCTCAACTTTATAGACACCCTTGATCTTCAACAGCGCATTGATCACCCGGTTGAGGTGGGCGAGATCCTGCACATCAAGCTCAAAATTATTGAGACCGCGATGGTCGGGGGTCGACATGATGCTGGCGCTGACGATATTTGCTTCACAGTTGGTAATCGCGCCGGTAATACTCGCCAGCATCCCCTGCTGATCATAACAGTAGACCCGCACCTTGACCGGCCGTGTCGTCTTCTTTTTGAGGTCCCACTCGACATCGATACGCCGTTCCGGGTCGGACATCAAGGCGTGGTTGCAGTCGACCGTGTGCACGGTCACGCCGCGCCCCCGGGTGACGAAACCGATCACCTCGTCGCCGGGGAGGGGGTTGCAGCACTTGGCAAAGCGCACCATGATATCGTCGACACCGTGGATGGTGATCGCGCTTCCCGCCTTCTTCCGTTCCGGCGGACGGGGCGTCAGGGGGATGACAGCGATCTCGTCCTTGCTTTTTTCCGGCGGCAGGAGGCGGCCGACGACCTGGCCGACCGGCACCTTGCCATAACCGACACTGGCGAGCAACTCTTCGCTATTAGCAAAACCGAGGTCGAGAGCAGCATGGTTCATCTCCTCGGAGTTCAAAAAGCGCCCCAGCGCGGCCCCCTGTTTGCGCAACTCCTTTTCGAGCAGATCGCGACCGATGACGATACTCTTATCCCGCTCGGCACCCTTGATCCATTGGCGAATTTTGTTGCGCGCCTTGGCGGTATGAACGTGTTTGAGCCAATCCTTGCTCGGCGTCTGGTTCGGCGACGTGATAATTTCGACAAGATCACCGTTGCTGAGGACGGTCTTGAGCGGCACCAGCTTGCCGTTGACCTTGGCGCCGACACAGTGCATGCCGATATTGGTGTGGATGGAGAAGGCAAAATCGATCGGAGTCGAACCTCTTGGCAACTCGCACACTTCGCCACGAGGAGTAAAGACAAAGACCTCGCCGGGGAAGAGTTCGAAGCGCACCGAATCCATGAATTCCTTGGAATCGGTGAGTTCGTACTGACATTCCAGCATCTGCCGCAGCCAGGCAAAGCTCTTGTCATCGCGCGCATCCGCGACCGTGACCCCCTTCTCCTTGTACTTCCAGTGGGCGGCGATCCCTTCCTCGGCAATGCGGTGCATCTCTTCGGTGCGGATCTGCACCTCCATCGGCTCCCCTTGCGGGCCGATCACCGTGGTGTGCAGCGATTGGTACATATTCGCCTTGGGCATGGCGATATAATCTTTGAAACGTCCCGGCAGAGGTTTCCAGGCAGCGTGAATAATCCCGAGAACGGCATAACAATCGCGCAGCGACGTGACCATCACCCGGAAGGCAACAAGATCGTAGATCTGATCCAGCTCCACGCCCTGCCGTTCCATCTTGCGATAGATTGACCAAAGGTGCTTAGAGCGGCCGTAGACCTCGCCGGCAATTTTGTGCTCGTGCAGCTTGTCGAGAATATTTATCCGCACCGCTTCGACATAGCCGGCCTGCTCCTGGGCCCGCTTCTCGACCTGCGCAGCGAGGGAGGTAAAAATTTCCGGTTCAAGAAAACGAAAGGCGATATCTTCCAGATCGCACTTGAGCCAGCTGATACCGAGGCGATTGGCAAGAGGGGCATAAATATCCCGTGTTTCCCGGGCCAACTGCCGCTGTTTTTCTTCCGGCTGCGCTGCCAGGGTGCGCATGATATGCAGGCGGTCGGCAAGCTTGACGAGAATGACGCGCAGATCCCGGGCCATGGCGATCAACATTTTGCGGAAGTTCTCTGCCTGCCGCTCTTCGCTGCTGACCGCATTGTAGCGACTGATCCGCGTCAGGCCATCGACGAGTTCGGCGATTTCATCGCCGAAACGCCGACGCAGTTCCGGCAGCGTCGTCGCCCCCTGCCCTTCCAGGGCTTCATGCAACAGACCAGCGACAATCGTCGGCACATCCATGCGCAGGCGGGCCAGAATCTGCGCAACCTCGCAGGCATGTTCAATATTTTGCGCCGCCGTCGGCCGGACGCCGCCGAAAGAACCGCTCGCCACCAAGGTATAAGCGTCGCGAATCGGTGCAAGATCGGCGGATGGATTGTAGGCCTGAACACTGGCAAGAAGGTTGTCGAGAGGAGACATGGGGGTGCTTACCTGTAAACGAAAATCAGGCGGGGCAATAAAATCGACCCGCCTGCTAACTGAATCTGAACATGATCCTTCGGTGAAAAAGGCGCGAAGACTTAAAGCCGCCGTGTCGGGATTTCGTAGTCGACCTTGCCGGCAGCAATTTCACGCAGGGCGACGACGATCGTCTTGTTGTTGGATTTGTTCTCGATGAGGGGTTGCGACCCTTTATAAAGTTGCTTGGTCCGTTTTGCAGCTACCGTCACCAGCAAGAAGCGGTTGGGGATCTGTTTGAGACAGTCTTCTACGGTTACACGTGCCATCGTTGATACTCCTTGATAATGAAACGCATGCAGGATGCGTGGGGGGATCGTTTTTTTAGCGTAAGAGATCTTCAATAACGCCGCGATAACGGGCAGCCCGGCAAGTCTCCGCGGTAATAATCGATTTCAGCTGTTCCAGGGCCAGATTGAAATCATCGTTGAAGACCCAGTAATCGTACCAGCCAGCCTGAGCAATCTCGCCGCGGGCATTGACAATCCGACGTTCAATCACGGCGTCACTGTCGGTCTGGCGCTCGCGCAAACGCCGCTCGAGTTCAGGCATCGAGGGGGGGAGAATAAAGATATTCACCCCCTGCACCTGCTTCGCCTTCAAATGGATCGCTCCCTGACAGTCAATGTCGAGGAGGAGATCACAACCGGTCTGGCGGGCATTGTCGAGGGTTGCCAGGGCGGTGCCGTAACGATTACCGTGGACTTCTGCCCATTCCGCGAACGCATCGGCAGCAACCATGCCGGCAAAAACGTCTGCATCAACAAAGTGATAATCGACGCCATCCACTTCCCCTTTGCGCATCGGCCGGGTGGTGTAGGAGACAGAATGCCGCAGCCCCGGAATGATGTCAACGATTTCCTTGCAGAGCGAGGTCTTCCCGGCGCCGGAGGGGGCGGAGATCACAAAGAGGGCGCCTTCGCGTTGAAGTGACTGGGAATTATTCGACATTCTGGATCTGCTCACGCACTTTTTCGAGTTCGGATTTGATCTGCACGACATGCCGTGTCAACTCGGCATCGTTCGACTTCGAGCCCATGGTATTGGTTTCGCGGTTAAGTTCCTGCACGAGAAAATCGAGCTGACGGCCGACCGGTTCCGGTTCGGTTAAGAGGAGCCGTACCTGTTCGAGATGACTGCGGAAACGGGAAAGTTCTTCACTGATATCGCAGCGGTCGGCAAAGAGGGCGATCTCCTGAGCGACACGCAGAGGATCGTAGGCAAAATCAGGACCGAGGCGGGTCAAGCGCTCATTCAACCGCCCCTGCCACTCATTCGGCACCACCGCCGCCCGCGCCGAGATGGCATTTAAATGGGCATCAAGGGTGGAAATCCGTCCTTCGATATCACGCTGCGTCGCCTCCCCTTCATGACCACGCATCGTTTCGACAGCTTCGATGGCCCGCTCCAGGGCGACAAAGAGACAGCGGCACAGATCCTCTTCCGGCAGGGCGTTCTCCCGCATCAAAATCACATCGCGCTGGCCGGCAATCAGTTCGAGATTAATCTCTCCCTGCAGATTCAGGTTCGTCCGCAATTCACTAAAAGCCTGGTAATAAGCTTGCGCCAGCGGGAGATTCAGGACCGGCAGGGCGGCGCCGCCCGAGGTATATTCGAGCAGAACCAAAAGATCGACCTTGCCGCGCTTGAGGCGCTCGCTGAGTCGGCGGCGCAACTCCGTTTCACAGGCGGAAAAGAGCCGGGGGGACTTGACGCTGATATCGCAGAAACGATGATTGACCGTCTTAATCTCCACGGTCAGTGTCGCCCCGTCGATCGTCGCTATCCCCTTGCCAAAACCGGTCATACTACGGATCATCGTTGATTTCCTCGCAAAATGAAGTTGTTACGCAGCGGCCGGCAGAATAGGATAATCACTGGATGGAGTCAAGAAAAAGGGGGTCGCTGGCCAATGGCTCAAAACAAAAAAAAGCCGGTCAAAGAGGAGGACCTCAACCGGCAAAAGGGTTCCTGAGTGGGAGTCAGGTTATGTTTAAACTATTTTGGGAGGAAATTTTGTTGCTGTATGGTGGAAGGATAACGCAAGGGCCGATAACAAAGTAGGTGGAACTTCGTATATTTCAGGTCGGAGATGGCCACAGCAGGGGTGTGCAAATGCACACCGAGGAGGAGATCGTACACTCTGGACAAAAAAACAGCGCCCTAGCCGGAGGGGGGTGGCCAGAGCGCTGGAGCCCCTGGAGGGGGGGAAGGGGCTCATTGAAATTTTTATACACGATCACGCTGACAGATGCAAGAGAAAAATCACGACAAGCGTCGCTCCACCCGCCACAGGCGAGAGCCGAGCAGAAGGGCGGACACGCTCAGCCCGATGATCAAACTGATCCAGAAGCCGCGGGCTCCCAGCGGCGGCCCCCACAGATTAGTCAGAGCCAGAGTGTAACCGAGGGGGAGGGAAATCACCCAGTAAGCGACGACCACCAGCAGGAGCGGGACACGGGTATCCTTGTAACCGCGCAAGGAGGCGGCAGCGCCGACCTGCAGGGCATCCGGGAGCTGATAAAGAGCGTTCAGCGTCAACAGGCCGACGACGGAGAGGATCAACTGAGGGTCGCGGGTATAGAGAGCGGCGATCGGACCGGCCAAAAGGAGGGTAAACGTCGCGGTGGCCAGAGCAATAAGCGCGGTCACGGTCAGACCGGTATGACTGACCAGACGCGCCCGGTCGAGACGACCGCGGCCGACAGCATGGCCGACACGGATGGTCATGGCACTGGAGAGACTCAAGGGAATCATGAAGATCAGCGAGGAATAGTTAAGGGTGATCTGATGCGCCGCCACCGCCACCGCCCCGAGCGGCGCGAGAAAGAGGGCGATGAGCGCAAAGATACTCGATTCAACCAACAGGGTCGCGCCGATCGGCAGGCCGAGGCGGAGAACCTGAGTCGCCCCTTGCGCACCACGCTTTTGTGACAGATCGAAAAAGTGGGTGGGGGTATAAGCGCCGACGCGACGGATCGTGAGGAACATGCAGCCGCACATGAACCACAGCGTGACAGTTGTCCCCCAGCCGCAGCCGACGCCGCCCAGAGCCGGAAGGCCGAGCTTGCCGTAGATGAAGATGTAGTTGAAGAAGATATTGACCGGCAGACTCGCCAGTCCAATGAGCATACTCGGACGAGCAAGGCCGAGCCCTTCACTCAGGTTGCGCAGAACGTAGAAGATGCCGATCGCCGGCAGCCCCCAGGTCAGCGCCTTGAGATAATCGACGGCAATCGTCGCAATCGCCGCTTCGACCCCCATGATGACAAAGACCCCGGCGGCCTGACGCAGCAGCAGGATGGCAACAAGGACCAGCGGCAGCGCCACCCACAGGGCCCGGCGCGCCAAGGGACCACACTCGGCCGTGCGCCCGGCGCCGTAGAGTTGCGCCACCAGGGGCGTGACCGCAAGGAGGACCCCGTAAAGAAAGAGGAGGAGGGGAATCCACAAGCTGCCGCCGACCGCCACCCCGGCGAGATCGACGGCACTGACCCGGCCGGCCATGACCGTATCGACAAAGGCGAGGGTCTGCTGGGCAAAGAGGGAGGTAAAGATCGGCGCCGCCAGCACCAGAAGGGCGCGACCCTCGGCCTGGCGCAGCCGGAAAAGTTTCGGATTAAAGAAGGGGATTTTCATCAAAGGTCGTGCAGGTTCTCCGCCATCTCTTCCGCCATGCGGATCGCCGCTACCAAACTGGTTGCACTGGCACGGCCGCTGCCGGCAAGATCGTAGGCAGTGCCGTGATCGACGCTGGTCCGCACGATCGGCAGTCCCAGAGTCACGTTGACGCCATCATCGAAATGCAGCAGCTTCAGTGGGATCAATCCCTGATCGTGGTACATGCAAATCACCGCGTCATACCTCCCCTGCACGGCGAAGTGAAAGAGGGTATCGGCGCTGTACGGCCCGCTGGCAACAATCCCTTCCGCCTGCGCGGCAGCAATCGCCGGGGCGATGAGTGTGCGCTCTTCATCGCCAAACTGTCCCCCTTCCCCAGCATGGGGATTCAAGGCGAGAACCGCGAGCCGGGGCTCAGTCAGGCCGAAATGAAGGCGCAGCGCCGCATCGGTCACACGGATGGTGGCGAGAATCTCTGCGGAGGAGAGGAGGGCCGGAACAGCAGCAAGAGGATGATGCGTCGTCACCAGCGCCACCTTAAGTCGGTCGCCGGCGAGCATCATCACTTCTTTGGCAACGCCACAGCGTGCAGCGAGAAGTTCGGTATGGCCGGGAAAGGGCGAACCGGCCGCCCGGATCGCCGCCTTGTTGATCGGAGCGGTGACCATCCCGACGGCGCGGCCGGCCAGACAAGCGGCGCAGGCCCACTCGATGTAAGCCAGCATCGCTGCTCCACAAGCGCGATCAGGAGAACCGTAATGTAACCCGGCCGCATCAAGGGTAGAGAGGGTCTGCACCCGCAACGATCGCGGTCCGAGGTGCAGGAGCACTTCATCGGCCGCTCCCCCCGCCGCGAGAATACCTTCGACACCGAAGATCCTCGCGGCGCGAAGCAATACTCCGACATCACCGGCAATCAGCAGCGGGTAGCGCAGGCTATCGAACTCTCCGGCCAGACAAGCCTTAATAATGATCTCCGGGCCGATCCCGGTTGGATCACCCATGGTAATAATCAGTGGTTTCATCGTCGTCAACTCCTGTGGCAGCGTTCTCTTTTACAATGTCTCCCCGGAAAGCGCAACCACTGCAGCGGCAGGAAGGAGCTTAAACAGAGCGCCACTTTCTTGGCACAGCCTGTGCTAAAGAAATAATCAACCTGACTTCCGGCACCGTCGCCGGACCCCTGGCAACGTCGCCCCGTGATCTTTCGATCATGGGGCTTTTCTTTTTTGCGGAGACCGCCATGGATGATTACAGCGCCAGCCCCGTCATTATCGACGATACCACCCTGCGCGACGGTGAACAGACCGCCGGCGTCGTCTTTAGCCTGGAGGAGAAGAAACGGATCGCCGCCATGCTCGACGAGATCGGCGTCCACGAACTCGAATGCGGCATTCCGGCGATGGGGACGGAGGAGCAGAAAAGTATCCGTGCCCTCGTCGAGATGAATCTGGGCTGCCGCCTCCTCACCTGGAACCGGGCGCTGATCACCGATATTCAGGCCTCCCTGGCCTGCGGGGTGCGGGCCGTCGATCTTTCCCTCTCGGTCTCCGATCTGCAGATCAGCCGCAAGCTGGGCAAGGATCGCGACTGGGTCAAGGAACAGTTAAAAACCGCCCTCGGTTTTGCCAAGGCGCACAACCTTTATGTCTCAATCGGCGGCGAAGATGCCAGCCGCGCCGATCTGAATTTTCTCGTCGAGCTCATGGAGATTGCCCGGAGCATGGGGGCGGATCGCTTCCGCTACTGCGACACCCTCGGCATCCTCGACCCCTTCCGCATGTACGAGAATATCCGCACCCTGCGCACGCGCGTCCCCGAACTGGAGATCGAAGTCCACACCCATAACGACCTCGGCATGGCGACCGCCAACGCCCTCGCCGGGATTCGCGCCGGCGCCCGTTTCGTCAACACCACAGTGAACGGTCTCGGCGAACGCGCCGGCAATGCCGCCCTCGAAGAGGTGGTGATGGCCCTCAAGCACAGCTGCCGCATCGACACCGGGGTCGACACCCGCCGCTTTGTCGAAATCTCCCGCTACGTCGGCACAGCGAGCTGCCGGCCGGTGCCGGAGTGGAAGGCGATCGTCGGCGAGAAGGTCTTTGCCCATGAATCCGGGCTGCATGCCGACGGCGTCCTCAAGTTTCCCGGCAATTACGAAGGCTTCGATCCCCGCGAAGTCGGCCTTCGCCGCCATCTCGTCCTCGGTAAACACTCCGGCAGCCACGCCCTCCTCCATCGTCTGCAGCTGCTCGGTATTACTGCCGACCTTTCCTTTGCCGACTCTCTCCTCGGCGAAGTCCGGGCCCTGGCACAGGGGCGCAAACGTCCGGTGAACGACGCCGAACTTTTCGCGCTCTGCGCTGCGGCCCGACAGGTGGCGTCGTGATCGTTACCGCCGCCGCTAAAGACTGGCGGGTCTTTATGTCCCTGGCACAGCAGGAGGGATGGCGAGTGCCGCAGAATGAGTTATCCCTGCATCGCCTAGGGGGATGCAGCCGCGCCTGGGCGCTGCGCGACGACGATACCAGCATCGGCCTGATCACCGGCGTCCGCCACCGGCACAGCGCCTGGATCGGCAACCTGATTATCGCCCCGACGGCGCGTGGACGCGGCTGCGGCGCGCAGCTCTTTGACCACTCCGTCCAGGAGTTACGCGCCGCCGGGGCAACGACGCTGTGGCTGACCGCCTCCGCCCAGGGCGCGCCCCTTTATGCCAAACGGGGCTTTCAACCCGTCGCCGAAGTCCAGCGCTGGGTGCGGCGGCCAGGGGGGAGAGGCGCCGGCGGGCTGCTGGATGCCGGCGTCCATGGCAGTCATAGCGATGCCGCCATCTGGGGCGACGATCGCCGGCCGCTTTTGCGCCACCTCGAAAGCGGCGGCAACTGGCAACAGCAGGGGAATAGCCTCGCCCTCCTGCAACGGGGCAGCGATCTCCAGATCATCGGGCCATGGTATGGATCGACACGTCTTCAGGACGATGCCGAGCTCCTCGACCGGCTGATAACAGCGGCCGCACCGCAGCAGGAGTTGATCGTCGACCTGCTCAGCCCTTGCGAGCGGGAGGGACTCCTCGGTGCCGCCGGGTTCACCAACACCGGCAGCACCGCACTGATGGTCGCCGGCCCAACAGAGGTTGACTGGCGACGCCTGCTGGCCCTCGCCACCCTGGGGAGCTGTGGTTGATTTTGTAGAATTACGCGGCAGCCCTGCCTGCATTTTATACAACTTTTCGAGCAAGACATGAGCTTACCCGTGTAACCCGCTGAATCTGAGCATTTTTCAAACAGAATATCTGGCACATATTATGCGAATGTGTAAGCCAACCCCTTGAGTGGAGAGAGCTTCACACATGACTGCCACATCCCGGGAAAAACTCCTCAATGCCCTGCTCAATATCGGTCAGGATCTCGCCTCGACCGTCGATCTCCCCGAACTCCTCGATCGCATCCTTCAGGTCTCACGGGATATTTTCGGCTTTGAGAATGCCATTATCCGCCTCCTCGATAGCGAGGGAGCAACCCTGAGCACCGTCACTTCCTACGGCTATCCGGCCGAGGTGACATCACCGCCGCTGCCGGTCGGCCAGGGGATCATGGGACGTGTCGCCCGCAGCCGTCAGCCGCTGCTGATCAACGATCTCCGCAGCGAAGCGGACTACTTCCCCGGCATTGCCGGCGCCCGCAGCGAACTTGCCGTGCCGATGCTGGTGCGCGATCATCTCATCGGCGTCTTTAACGTCGAGAGCCCGCGCCCCGACGCCTTTAGTGCGGCGGATATCGAACCCCTCCTTGCCCTCGCCGGCCAGGCGGCAATCGCCATCGAAAATGCCCGCCTCTACGACAAGCTCCGCCAGGGCTCAGAGCGCTACCAGCGCCTGCACCACCTTAACGAACGGATCCTCAACAGCGCCAGCCTCGGTATCTATGCCCTCGATGCCGACCTGACCATCACCGCCTGGAACCGGCGCATGGCCGAGATCAGTGGCGACAGTGCCGAAACCGCAGTTGGCCGCCAGCTCTTCACCCTCTTTCCGGCCCTGCGCGATGAAGATTTCGACGAGCGCCTGCAGCGGGTCCTCACCACCGGGCGCAGTGAAAAGCTCCAGCTCAGCCACCGCGACCTGAGCGGCACCACCCGCTTTGAAAAGCGCCGCATCACCCCGCTCAAGGAGGGTGACGAAACCATCGGTGTTGTCGTCATCGTTGAGGATATTACCGAATTTCGCCAACTCCTTGATCAGACCGTGCATATGGAGAAGCTCGCCGAAGTCGGCCGCCTCACCGCCGCCCTGGCGCACGAAGTCAATAACCCATTGGCGATCATCGCTTACGCCGCGCAACTTTTGCAGCGGGAAGAACCGATCTCCGACTTTCAGCAGGAGATCATCGCCCGCATCGCCGGCGAGACCGAACGACTCAAGGGACTCACCGGCAGCCTCCTCTCCTTTTCGCGGCCGCAGGATGAAAACTTTGTGGCGATCGACCTCAACGACCTCCTCGCCGACATTCTGCGCCTGCTCCGGTTCGAGATTCTGCGCCACAGTATCGAGCTACGCGAAGAGTACGGTGAGATCCCTCTGGTCGAAGCCGACGCCAACCGCCTCAAACAGGTGCTGATCAATTTGGTGATGAACGCGGTGCAGGCGATGGGGACAAAGGGGACGTTGACCCTGACGACGCGGACCACAACCGAGAACTACGTCGAGATTCTGCTGCACGACAACGGGCCGGGCATTCCTCCCGGGGTGCGCGAACGGATCTTCGACCCCTTCTTTACCACCAAGGCCGATGGCGAAGGGACCGGTCTCGGCCTTTACGTCTGCCGCCACATCATCCTCGAACACCAGGGGACGATCGAAATCGACTCTGACAGCGCCAGCGGCACCACGGTCAGAGTGACTCTCCCCACCAAAAGATTGAATAAATATTAGGCAATCACCGCTATCCTCAGCGCGGCGGATTGCCGAAAAAAACCAGAAAAACCGATCAACCCATCGAAATTAAAGATAAAAAAAATCTGGCACAGCCTGTGCTAAAGAGAAATAGCAAGACCGACAGCATGACAACGCTGGCTAAAAAATCAAGCAAAGACACTTCCTGACAACGGCGTCACGGAATCGTACTTTCAGGGCAAAGGCGCCCCGTTTTCTGACACCAGAGAAGGAAATCGGACGCCTTTATTGATTTTCTGAACCTCACAACCGGAGGACAAAACGATGATGAAAAAAGTGGAAGCGATCATCAAGCCGTTCAAACTCGAAGATGTCAAGAGTGCACTGACCGAGATCGGCATCACCGGCATGACCGTCAGTGAAGTCCGGGGATTCGGTCGACAAAAGGGACACACCGAGCTTTACCGCGGCGCCGAGTACCAGATCGACTTTCTCCCCAAGGTCAAGATTGAATTGGTACTGCCCGAAGATCTTGTCGAAAAGGTTGTGACCCTCATCCTCAAGGAAGCCAGCACCGGCCGCATCGGCGACGGCAAAATTTTTGTCTCTCCGGTCGACCAATCGATTCGCATCCGCACCGGTGAGACCGGAACCGACGCCCTTTAACAGCGACAAGCTCCAGACAACAGTCACCATAAACGGGAGGACACCATGAAACGGTTTAACCTGCTTACCCTCACCGGCTGTGCGCTGCTTTTGGCGCCGGCCCTGGCTCTGGCCGAAGAAGCACCGGCAGCGGTCTCCGAATTTTCTTACATTCTCAACACCTTTGCCTTTCTGATGAACGGCGCCCTGGTCATGTGGATGGCCGCCGGTTTCGGCATGCTGGAAGCCGGCATGGTGCGCTCCAAGAACGTTGCCACCATCTGCCTGAAGAATATCTCCCTCTTCGGCGTCGCCGGCATCCTCTTTTACGTCGCCGGCTACAACCTGATGTACAACGGCGTCGACGGCGGCTGGATCGGCAGCCTCGGACTTTGGGGCGCGGATGACGCGGCCGCCCTTTCCGGTGACTACTCCGGCAACTATGCGGCCGGCTCCGACTGGTTCTTCCAGATGGTCTTCTGCGGCGCCGCCTGTTCCGTCGTCTCCGGCTGCGTGGCCGAGCGCATCAAATTCTGGCCCTTCATGATCTTCTGCGCGGTCCTCTGCGGTGTCATCTATCCGATTCAGGGCTCCTGGGTCTGGGGTGGTGGCTGGTTGACCGAAATGGGTTTCAAAGATTTTGCCGGCTCGACCCTGGTCCATTCGGTCGGCGGCTGGGCAGCCCTGACCGGCGCCCTTATCCTCGGTGCCCGCAAAGGGAAGTTTACCAAAGATGGCAAGGTCAACCCGATGCCCGGTTCCAACCTGACCCTGGCCACCCTCGGCACCTTCATCCTCTGGATGGGCTGGTTCGGCTTCAACGGCGGCTCGGTCCTTTCTCTCGGCAGTGCTGACGCCGCTGTCAGTATGTCAAATGTCTTTGTCAACACCAACCTCGCCGCTTGCGGCGGCATGATGGCAGCGCTCCTGTTATTGCAGGCCGTCTATAAAAGGGTCGATCTGACCATGGCGCTCAACGGCGCCCTCGCCGGCCTGGTCGCCATTACCGCCGGTCCCGATACCCCGACACCGGGGGTGGCCATCCTTATCGGTGCGGTTGGCGGCATCCTCGTCGTCCTCGCCATCCCCCTCTTCGACAAGCTCAAAGTTGACGATGTCGTCGGCGCCCTCTCCGTCCATCTCGTCAGCGGCATCTGGGGAACGCTGGCCGTCCCTCTGACCAATCCGGAGGCGAGCTTTCTCACCCAGTTGATCGGCGTCGCCGCGATCGCCGCCTTTGTCCTGATCAGCACCACCATCGTCTGGATGGCCCTCAAATTCACCGTCGGCATCCGCGTCTCGGAAGAAGAGGAATTTGCCGGCAGCGACACCACCGAACTCGGCCTCGAAGCTTACCCGGAATTCGGGCGCGGTTCACAGGGCCTGCGTTAAAACTTGTCGCCGACAAGCTCGGCATCGTGTCATCAAACCATTCCACCCAAGGAGAAGAACAAATGAAAAAACTAACTGTACTGCTTGCCGCCGCCCTGCTCTTTGCCGGCGCCACCTCGGCCCTGGCCGAAATCAAAGTCGAAGGAGACGCCTCGGTCGGCGTCTTCAGTGACTACATCTGGCGCGGCGCAAACTTCACCGGCGATGCCAAGATGGTCGTCCAGCCGTCGGTCACCGTCGGAATTGGGGGCTTCTCGGTCAACTGGTGGGGCAATATGAATGAAAATACCGGCGAGATGGATGAGGTCGATTTCACCCTCGACTACAGCACCGAGCTCGGCCCCCTGGCGGTCAGTGTCGGCAACATCCTTTACAATGTGGATGGAGCGAGCGATACCAATGAAGTCTATCTTGCGGTGGCTCCCACCACGCTGCCCCTCGACGTCAAGCTGACCTACTTTTACGATTACGATGAATTTGAGGTCTCCTATCTGACCCTGGCCCTCGGTAAGAGCTTTGACATTGCCGACAAGACCAGCCTCAGCCTTGGCGCGGCTGCCGGCTACTTCGATTTCGACTATTTGAATAATGCCGAACTGACTGCCAGCCTGTCCTACGCCTTCACTGATCAGCTGGCAATCACCCCATCGGTCCTTTACTCGACGCCGCTTAGCAACGAAGCCAAAGATGCTCTTGACGATGAATTTGTCGCCGGGCTGACAATCGCTCTCTCCTTCTAAATTAACCTCAATCTTTCGGTCAGGTTGCCTCCTGCCGAGAAAAGGCCGCCATTCGAAAATCGGGATGGCGGCCTTTTTTACTACAAACAAACGCTGACTCTGCCCAACAAAATGGCACAAAGACCTTTTTACAGAAAAATAACCTGATTAATCAGACGGATAACTTTTGGCATCGGCACTGCAAGAGAAAACAGTACCCCAACACGCGCAGCAAGCAGCGCCCCTACCGGCCCGCCGGGCCGCACCCGAAAGGAAATCGCGATGAAGACCGCTCTGATTGCCGATGACGAACCGTTGCTGCGTCGTCAGGTCCGTGATGTCCTGGAACGTTATGGATTCGACCAGATTATCGAAGCGGCGAATGGTCGCGAAGCCGTCACCCTCGCCCTCAAGCTCGAACCGCTCCTCATCGTTATCGATTACACCATGCCCGAACTTGACGGACTGTCGGCCTGCGACCAGATCAACAAAAAGTTTTCGACGCCGATGGTCCTGATGACCGGCGCCACCGATCTCGAAACGATCGAACGCGCCCGCCTCAGCGGTATCCTCAGTTATGTTGTCAAGCCCTTTCGTGACGAGCAGATGCTGGCGGCCGTCGATCTCGCCATCCACCAGTTTGTCGAACTCCACTCGCTGCGCGAAGAGGTCTCGACTCTGCGCGAAACCCTGGAGACGCGTAAACTCATCGACAAGGCCAAGGGGCTGCTGATCAAGAAGGGGATGAGCGAGAACGAAGCCTATCGCAAGATGCAGAAACTGGCGATGGACAAGCGCAAATCCCTGAAAGAAGTCGCCGAGGCCATCCTCCTCATGGAAAGCTGAAGGAGCGACGATGGCGTCGTCCCCCTTTAATCGCTGCAACCTCCCCCCCTGGGCGATCGCCTCGCGCCATTTCAATCGCAATCCGCAGCGGATCGAGATCCAGGGGGTGCGCAGCGCCAACCCCAACCTTTTCCGCCGCCTCGCCGAACTCGCTGATCCGCTGGCCCGCGCCGCCCTCTTTAACGATTATCTCGATGTCTCCTTCCAGCTGCACCAGTGGCGGCAAGAGACTTCGGAATCAGGACGCAAGAGTCTGAAGAACAGCTATTTGCGCTTTCTGCGCGGCTGGATGTTCGACGCCAACTCCGTCGAAGGGGCGGTCCTCAAAGGCTGGGTCGAGAGCCGCATCGGCCTGCCTCCGACCTTCCATCATCAGCCGATTGCCGGCCCCGACGACCCGGCGATGCAGCGCTACCTGCTCGATCGCATGCACGGCTCGGCCCGCACCAGCGCCATCTACGCCCAGCTCGACCTCCTTTACGAATACGTCCAGTTCGAAATGGACTGCCGCCACCCTGATAACGCCCCCCTCACCCTGTACCGCGGCATCAACGACTTTGCCGAGCACCAGATCATCGAGCAGTACGACAAACGCCGCTACCTGTTGCGCCTCAACAATCTCAACTCCTTTACCAGCGACTTTGAGTGCGCCTGGGAATTCGGCAGCCGCGTTCTCCAGACTGAGGTGCCGCTGGCGAAGATCTTCTTCTCCGGCGACCTCCTCCCCTCCTCCCTGCTCAAAGGGGAAGGAGAGCTGCTGGTCATCGGCGGCGAGTTCGAAGTGCAACTTTTGAGCGGCGGCTGAGGATGGTTACGGACCGCGCCCGCGCCGCCTTTCTCGGCCTCGCCCTCGGCGACGCCCTCGGCGCCACCACCGAATTCATGACGCCGGGCGAAATCCGCAACCAGTACAAGGTGCATCGACAGATCATCGGCGGCGGCTGGCTCAACCTCAAACCCGGCCGCGTCACCGACGACACCGAGATGTCCCTCTGCGTCGCCCGGGCGATTGTCGACCGGGGCGGCTGGGACCTCCCGGCCATCGCCGACAATTTTCTTGCCTGGATGAAGAGCAAGCCGATCGATATCGGCAGCACCTGCCGCAAGGGGATTCGCGACTACCTGCTCAGCGGCAATCTTGAGCAGCCCTACAGCGACAACGACGCCGGCAATGGCGCCCTGATGCGCCTGCTGCCCACCGCCCTTTACACCCTTGGCGATGCAGCGCTGTTGCGGCGCTGCGCCATCGAACAGGCCCATCTCACCCACCATCATCCCCTTTCCGACGCCGCCTGCCTGGCCTTCGGCAAAATGATCCATGCCGCCCTGAGTGGCGCCGACCGCTTTGCCCTGCATGCCATCGCCCGCGACCTCATCGCTGCTTATCCCAAATTCCACTTCAACGATTATCGCGGCCATGCCGGCGGTTATGTCGTCGAAACGATGCAGACCGTTTTGCACTACTTCTTCACCACCGACAGCTTCGAGAATTGCCTGATCGGTATCGTCAACCAGGGAGGGGATGCCGACACTACCGGCGCCATCGGCGGCGCTCTCGCCGGCGCTTTTTATGGCATGGAGCAGCTGCCGCGCGCCTGGACGAAGAAGCTCGATCCGGCGGTGAGTGTCGAGGTGCAGAGGCTGGCAGGGGAGCTGATTCGACTTTCGCCCTCACCCGGCCTGCGGCCACCCTCTCCCATAGGGAGAGGGGACTCTTAGGTGCCCTTCTCCATGAGGGAGAAGGTGCCCGGAACGGGCGGATGAGGGGATGTTTTTGGCGCACTTTATGCTGAAAGATCAACGGTAGGGGCACCCACGAGGGGCGACCCTACCACCATAACCGAACAGGAACAGTTCCCACCGCGAGCAACGGCGCCCGCAGAGAATCATCTCTGTGGGCTTTTTTATGCGCAGACGTAAGCTGCGTCCAAGGAGTTGAAGATGGAAAATCTGACGATAACAGAAGCCGCCGCCGCCCTGAATACCACGCCGACCGCCATCCTCATGTTGTTGCGCCGTAACGAACTGACCGGCGTCGAGGTTGACGGTACCTGGCGGATCACGTCCGAAAGCTTACAATGCATTCGCGCGGCCCGGCAGGGGGATGGACCGTTGGTCGAATGCCGCAGCAGCTGCGCCAGCAAAGCCGGCGGCTGCGCATCCTGCGGCACAGCTGCTGAATAATCAGGCATCAGGAGGTCGCTATGGGCATCGAGATCAAACCATCGGATCTGTACTATCGCTATCCCCGTAAAAAAGAGACCCGGGATGCGCCGAAATTTTCCGGCCTGCCAGATCCCCTGCCCTTTGATCGCAACGATCTTTACGAAGTGATTCCGATGTTTGAGGCGGTGATGGATGAACTGGAGAGTGTCGACGGCGCGGTGCTGCAGCGCATCGAAAAGATCCTGAACGACCAGGTTCCCGCCTTTATCCGCAGTCGCGAAGAGATTTATCGTTGTCTGGTCGGGATGATGCGGGAGGAGCTGGGGTAATCGATCAACGCGGGCGGGACGAACGCGTCCCCGGAGCCTCTCCCTTCAATTTGACCTATACCAATAAATATTATAATCTAATGTCATCTCAGACATTGTTGGAGGCCTATCCCATGCAAAAAAATACCAGCGTCACGCTCGGCTCACATTACGAACAATTCATCTCTCAACAAGTCGCCCAAGGTCATTTTGGATCAGCAAGCGAGGCAGTACGAGCTGGGTTACGACTTCTTGAAGAGCGTGAAACCAAACTTTCCTTGTTGCGTCGAGCGCTTGTCGAGGGGGAAGAAAGCGGCGAAGCCGACTATTCTCTTAAGGCTTTGCTCAAGGAACTTGACGACGACGGCTGCTGCAACTGATGCCAACCTTCAGCCTCACGAAGAAGGCCATTGCCGATTTAAAGGATATTGGTCGCTATACTTTGGGACATTGGGGACGCGAACAGCGCAATCTGTATCTGGAAATGTTGGATATGTCCTTTCAACAACTGGCTGCCTATCCGCGGACAGGGAAGGATTGCAGCGATATTCGCAGCGGCTACCGAAAATTTAGTGCTGGAAGTCATGTGATCTTTTATCGCCAGAAATCCAAAGATTCGATAGAAATTGTTCGTATTCTACACGGACGCATGGATTGTGAGACGTGGCTTTGACCACCTGATTAATTCGCTGGGTCAATTCTGTCATGTCCCTTTCCTCTTCCAAACCCAACGCAAAAGGCGACCAATTTGGCCGCCTTAGGGGAGTTTGCCTGGCTGCAAAAAGAAATCCCCCCCAGCCCCCCTTTTCCAAAGGGGGCGCTGAATAGATATGAAAAATCAACACCCGGCCATTTCGAGGAAATTGCCGAGCAAGCGCGATCCGAAACTGCGCAACTCAATCTCTCCCCGGGAAAAATCCTGCTGATATTCCAAGCTCCGCCCACTCTCCTTCGTCCAATCCCGCACAATCGCCAGATCAGCTTCCGGATGAAATTGCACACCCCATGCGCGGCCATGCCGGAAGGCCTGTCCCGGACAGGTCGCTGAACTGGCGAGCCATTGCGCCGTCGGCGGGGGGGAGAAGCTATCGTTGTGCCACTGAAAAGCGGAGAAGGGGACCTTCACTCCACTGAAAAGGGGATCTTTTTTGCCGGCGGGTGTCAACTTCAGCTGACAGACCCCCTTTTCACCGCAACAACAGGCCTTCACCTCACCCCCGAGGACTTCGGCCAGGAGTTGCCCACCGAGACAGATGCCGAAGAGGGGAGTATTGGCGCTCACGCAGTCGCGGACAAAATTCTTGACCCCGTGCAGAAACGGGAACTGCTCCACATCATGGACGCCCATATAGCCGCCGAGGACGATGACCGCCGTCGCTGAAGTCGCGGTCGGCAACGGTACGCCACGATCCGCACGAATCGTCTGAAAGGGGATACGGGCGGTCTTGAGCAGGTCGCCGTAGATCCCGGCCGGAACATCTGGATGGTTCTGGATGATGTAAAGCACTTGTTTCCCCTTTCTCCGTCAAGCCAGCGGTAGGCCGGCAGTCGATAACTGTCTGCCTTCCCCCTGCCCTCTCGCACCTCACTACAGCAAAATCAACTTGCTCCCGGCCAGTAACAGCACCAGCGACAGCGCCGGGATAAGCACCCGTGTCGGCAGCAGCCGGCAGCCGAGAGTGGCGCCGAGGAGGCCGCCGGCAAAGGCAGCGGCAGCGAGGAGGGGGGTAAAGCTCGGGATTTTAGCAAGGACACCGACATGCCCGAGGAGGCCGGCGCTGGAGTTGACGAGGATAAAGAGGGCGGCAACGCCGGCAACCTCGCGCGCCCTCCCCCAGCCGCAAAGGAGGAGGAGAGGACTGAGAAAGATGCCGCCGCCGATGCCGGTGAGGCCGGAGAGGAGGCCGAAGCCGGCGCCGATCAGCAGGGCCAAAGGAAGGGGGGGAGATTTTTGCGGCCGACCATCATCGCGGATTTTCAGGACAAGGCGGAGGGCCGCAAAGAGGAGCGCGCCACCGAGGAGGGGGCGGTAAATCTCCGGCGGCAGGGTCAGCGCGCCGCCGATGAAGCTTGCCGGAATCGAGGTCAAGGCAAAGGGCCAGAAGAGGCGCCAGGCAAAGTGCCCGGAACGGATAAAGCACCAGGCCACCGTCGCCGAAACGACGATATTCAACGTCAGAGCGGTCGGCTTGAGCAGGGCCGGCGCTAGACCGCAAAGGGCCATGAGGGCGATGTAGCCCGAAGCGCCGCCGTGGCCGACACTGCCGTAAAGGATGGCGACAACAAAGATCGATACGGTGAGCAAAAGCAGCATATCCGGAGCCATGAGCTTCCTCCTTTCCCGCCAGCTTAGCGGGCCGACCGCGCTTCGAGGGTCGCCAGATCGAGATCCTGACCGATCATCCCGACGGCATCGGCACGGCACTGTTTGCAGTGGCGCGCCTGGGAGAGGATCGATTCGGCCTGGTTGCGGACCAGCTCCATCACCGCCGGCGACGGCTCTTCCCAGCCGGCAAAGCGGCCGATGGGGATGACCGGGATGATATTCATCATCGTCGCCCCGAGCTGCCGCATTTTGACGGCGAGCTCAAAGGTTTCGTGATCGTTGACGCCGGGGATGTAGACATGATTGATCTTGATGAGGAGCCCGGTCTGGGCCGCGGCCTCGATGCCGGCGAGCTGTTTTTCGAGGAGGATCTTCGCCCCTTCGATACCATCGTAACGTTTCCCCTGATAGTTGATCCACTCATAGACCTGGGCGCCGACCTCCGGGGTCAGGGCGTTGACGGTCACGGTCAGACTGTGCAGATCGAGATCGACCAGCTCCGGCAACTTCTCCGGCAGCAGCAGGCCGTTGGTCGACAGACAGAGGGTCATGTTTGGATGCGCCGCCTTGATCAGGCGGAAGGTCTCGAAGGTGCGGGGGTTGGCGAGGGGATCGCCGGGGCCGGCGATACCGACGACCTTGAGCTTCGGCCCGACCGTCGGGTGACGGAGGACGAGATTGACCCGCTCCAGCCCTTCCTGGGGCGAAAGGATACGGCTGGTGACGCCGGGACGGCTTTCGTTGGCACAGTCGAACTTGCGCTCGCAGAAGCCGCACTTGATGTTGCAGCCGGGGGCGACGGGGAGATGGATGCGACCGTTAGCGGTATGATCGCCGCCGAAACAGGGATGATCGCTGAGCTGCTTTTTCATCATCGGGCAGGCTGAAGCCATGGGAACCTCCTCGCTGGGACAAAAAGGGGCGCTTGCGGAAAATCCGCAAAGCGCCCTTGCTGGTGAGTAACGAACGGAACAAAAAATCCCCGCACGGTGCATAACCGTCGGGGCGTCGTTGCCGTATTCTGATTGTCGAGTACATCTTTGTACTGACTGAGGTTATTGCATTGGTTGTGCCATGTAGGGGCGCACCTGTGTGTGCGCCCCTACCAGTAAAGATAATGACAAGGACAGCGTGCCGCGACGCTGAGCATCGCCGCTCTGATCGTTTAATTATTAAGCAGATACTGACAAGCCCAAAAAAAATCGGGCAGAGGGAGGGCCCTCACCCATCCATCTGCCCATGCCCTTGGCAATTCACTCTGGATTTTTTGCTGGATTTACGGACATCCACGGCAGGCGCAACCGCAGGCTTCTCCATGGGCCGCTTGCAAGGCCGCAGCGATCGGACCGCTGGCAGTGACATGCTTGAGGCCGGCCTTCTCCAGTTCAGCCAGGGGATATTCACCGATCATGGCGGTGATCACCACCCGGCATCCGGCCAACGCAGCGACGATTGCGTCGAACTGGCGATGACGGAAGGGATGCTCGGGATCGTAGGAACAGTACTTCTCCACCACCACCTCACCGGCCGCCACCGGATTGCCACGGTTGTATTCGTAAAGGAGAAAACGTTCGGCATGGCCGAAGTGCTGATCGACGTCTGTCCCGGATTTTGATGCCACGGCGATACGCATAAGAACCTCCCTATCATTTCGTAGGTTGCTGTTGAGCTGATTCATCGCGAAACGCAACGCTGACAACGTTTGCATTGAAAATCCGTCGCGTTTCGTTCCTCAACACGACCTACCAACTTTTCGTAGGTTGGGTTAGCAGCTACATCGCGTAACCCAACAGCCTTACAATTTGAAAATTTTCCATAAAAACTCAGATCGTCAACGGCTTGAAGGTGAAGCAGTTCTTCGGACAGGCGACGCCGCAGCTGGCGCAGCCGGTGCAGTCGCCGGCATCGATGATGGTCATGACCATGCGCGTCGAATCGGTCTCTTCGTCGACAAGATCTTCAGGTCCGAGAACCTTGCGGGCGCAGGATTTGTAGCAGCGACCGCAGCCGATGCACTTTTCGGGGTCGATCGCTTCAGCGAAGGCCGGGGTCCAGTCCTTGCCGCCGCGGGTTTTACCGGTGAGATACGCCATGGTTTTTCTCCTTGTTGGTGTTGTTTATTTTTCGTAGGGGCGCGATTTATCAAGCCCTGGGCGCAATGAATTGCGCCACTACATCTGTAATTTCATCCTAACGTTCGACAAATCCCGGCCGTTCGCCCTTGAGCATCGCCTTCTTCAACCACGGCGGCGGATTATTGCGCAGCACCTCCTGCAGCTTGACGACGACCTCGGCAATCGGCTCACAATCCTTACTCTTGATCGGGTGAATCTTCTTGGCGACCAGCCGCGCCGCCGCCGGCCCGCCAATCTGGGCGACGTAGACCAGAGCACAATCAGCGAGGGCGGCGCCGCGCGCTTCGATGCGATTCTCTTCATCCTCCCCGGCGCTATACACCTGCAAAACGCCCGAAAAGGCCGCTTCCTCTGGGCCGATCTCCCAGATCAAAAAATTCTCGGCGCGGCCAAAGTGTTCATCGATATGGATTTTGTCAGTACTGGCGAATGCGACTTTCATAGCCAATCCTTTCAGTTTGTGACTCTCAACCAGATGGAGACGACGGGTATGGATCATGGTGACCCCCGGTGAAAACTTAAAAAGCATTTTGCACACGGATAAAATCTGATTGGACGGATTTTTACGGATAAATCTGATTAAACGTTGACCAACACATCTTTATCTTCAAGCCTTTATCCCCTTTTGATTGATCCGTCGTTTATCCGTCACATCCGTGTTGATCCGTGTGAGACAGCCTTGTTCTCAGTTTAATTATGGAGTTTCTGTGCTTCTTTGGCGCTGGCCATGAAGATATTGCCGACCTCGAAGATCAACTGCATCGAGCCGCGATAGCCGACCCAGGTGCGCTGATGGGCACCGATGCGGTCGAAGACCGGATAGCCGGCGCGCAGATGATTGCTGATACCAAGGGTAGCGGCGGCCTGGCGACCGTTGCTGTTGGCGACGAGGAGATCGACGCCCCCCGCCTGCTCTTCGAGATCTTCGAGATCGCCGACCAGCACGTTGTCACAGGGGAGTTCGCCGAGGCCGATGACGCGGCTGGCGCTGATCGCCAACCGGATATCGCAGCCCATGGAGTGCAGGAAGGGGGTCAGGGTCTTGAGGAGATCCCCTTCGAGGGCGAGGGCAATCTTTTTGCGGCCAAACTGGTAATGGGAATCGACCATAGCATCGCAAAGGCGGCTGCGCTGGCGCAGGTACTTCTGCGGGATCGGCGCGTTGGCGAGCTCGGCCAGGACGATCATCAACTGATCAATCTCCGCCAGCCCAATCACTGAAGTAAAACCGTAGGAAAGCATGCCGCAGCGCTCCGTAAGAAGCCGCGCCGCTTTGGCGAGGGAGTCGCCAAAGAAGAGGGTGGCGCTGCTCCGCCCCGCCTGACGAATGCGGCTGACGCTGACCCCGCCGGTGGAGAGGGCGGAGACCGTTGCGTCGATGTGGCCGTCGAGGGCGCAGGAGGAATCCGGGATGACGACCGGATCGAGGCCGAAATCCTCGCACATCATCTTGATCTCTTCGACATCCGCCGGGCTGAGATGGGCGCCGGGGAGGAGGGTGACCTGACCGGGAATCATGCTCCCCGGCTCGGGGATGGTGTGAACAATCGCTTCGACCGCTGCCGCATACCCTTCCTGCAGTGAGCCGCAGTAGTCAGGAGTGCTCGCCCAGACCACCGGCACAGCAGCGTGTTCAGGGTGCTCGGCCCGGAACTGGGCAATGGCGCTGCGCACATCATCCCCTATCGTCTCGGTAAGGCCGGTGGTCATAACGCCGACGATCTCCGGTCCAAACTTCTCGATGACGCGGCCGATACCGGTCTTCAAATTCTCCCAGCCGCCGAAGATCGCCATATCCTCGCTCATGCTCGTCGAGTTGAGGGCGATCGGCTCGCGAAAGTGGCGGGAGAGCTGGAGGCGAATAAAAGTCGAACAGCCCTGGGCGCCGTGCAGCAGGCCGAGCATATTGTCGATGCCGAGATAAGCGAGAGTGGCGCCCAGGGCCGGCGAATTCTTCTGGGGATTAACGGTGCCGCTTTTGGTTGATTCCTGTAAGGGCACGGCGCGCCGTGCCCTTACGTCCTTGGACAGACAACGTTCTGCGTGCCCGGCCGCTGCAGCAAGATCAGCCGACAGCTCATCCGGTCTCTTCTCCAGAGGGCTCTTGGCGTTAAGGATCGGCCAGATCGGGTTGTTCACCGTCATGTCGAGCTGTTTGGCAAAGGTGACCATCCCGGCATAACCGGCATAAGGATGGGCGCGGCCATGGTTGATATCGAGAAAGGGGGTGCGGGTCTTGAGTGCCAGATACTTGGTCTTGCCGCCGGCAACGATCATGTCCGGCAGCTTGTCGTACATGACCGACAAAAGGCCGGCACTCGAGGTGTCCTCGATGATCGTCGCGTCCTGATGCATCAACGCCTTCATGCGGTGAAAATCATCGAGGGTCGAATTCTGGGTACCGGCGGCGAGGATTTCCACCCCGAGTTCGCGCAGGGCGCTGACCATCGACCAGGTCTTGACCCCGCCGGTAAAGAGGACGCAGCGCTTCCCTTCCAAACCTTTTTTGTACGGTTCGAGAGCAACGCGACACTTCGGCTCTTCCTCGGCAAGGAGGGCTTCGACCCGCTCGGCCATGATCGTATTGCCGTGAATCCGGTCGAGTTCACCGGCAATATCGCGCAGCGCCTTGGCAGTATCGGTCATGCCGTAGAAGGATTCTTCAAGATAACCGATCCCCCAGCGGGTCTTCATCTTCTTGGCGAGATTGGTCAGACTCTTCGAGCAGATGATGACGTTGAGTTTAGCGCGGTGGGCGTAGCGCAGTTCGGCGAATTTGGCGTCGCCGCTGATGCAGGAAAGGATGCGGATGCCGAGCTTGTCGAAGAGGGGGAGCATCCCCCAGAGATCGCCGGCGATGTTGTACTCGCCGATGAGGTTGATGTCGTAGTC
>JACUTW010000109.1 GCA_014859605.1 Desulfuromonadales bacterium | reverse complement strand
CGGATGAAAATCAGGCAATCTTGGCAAAATCGGCAATGCCGGAGAAGAGGCGGCCGGCGCTGGTGAGAAGAGCGAGGCGGTTGCTGCGCACCTGCGGATTCTCGGCCATGACCATGACGCCGTCGAAGAAGGCGTCGACGGTCGGGCGCAGGGCGGCGATGGCCCGTAGCGCCGTCGTGTAATCGCGTTTTTCCAGACAGAGTTCGAGACCGGCTTCGACCTTCTGTAGCTCATGAAAGAGCGCCCCTTCGCAGTCGGCTTCGAAGAGGGCCGGCTCGATCGGCGCGTCAACACCCCCCTTGATGATGTTGCCGATACGTTTGAAGGCAGCGGCGAGGGGTTCGAAATCGGCCTGCTCCTTGAGAAGAGCCAGGGCTTTGACCCGTTCACCGGCATCGCTCGGATCGTCGAAGCGGGCGGCAAGGACCGCTTCAACGAGATCGGTGGCATATCCCTGACTGGTGAGGATGTTGAGGAGGCGGCCGCGGAAGAATTCGATCACCTCAGCCTGCACCTCGGCGCGGGGGCGGGTCAGTTTAGCGTTGAGGAGATCGAGACTCTGGCCGATCAACTCGGGGAGGGAGAGCGTCAAATTGCGGCTGATGACGATGTTGAGGATGCCGATGGCGCAGCGGCGCAGGGCATAAGGGTCGGCCGAACCGGTGGGGATGAGGCCGACGCCGAAGCAGCCGCAAATGGTGTCGAGCTTGTCGGCGATCGAGACAAAGGCACCGATTTCCGACGTTGGCAACTCACCGCCGGCCGCGGTCGGCAGGTAATGCTCGGCAATGGCGTTGGCCACTTCGAGGCTCTCGCCTTGGCGCAGGGCGTAGTCGCGCCCCATGATCCCCTGGACCTCGGGGAATTCGCCGACCATCCCCGATACCAGATCGGCCTTGCAGAGGGTGGCGGCGCGCTCGGTGGCAATCTGCAACTCCGGGGCAAAGCGGCTGGCGAGGAGGCCGGAAAGGGCGCGGAAGCGCTCCATCTTTTCATAAGAGGTGCCGAGCTTCTGCTGGTAGACGACGCTCTTCAACGCTTCGACCCGGTCGGCAAGGGGGACCTTCTGATCCTCCTCGTAGAAGAAGCGGGCATCGGAGAGGCGGGCGCGCAACACGCGCTCATTCCCCTTGACGACGACACTCGGATCGTCGCTCAGGGTATTGTTGATGGTGATGAAGCAGGGGAGGAGCTTGCCGCTGGCATCGACCAGGGAGAAGTAGCGCTGGTGGCTGCGCATTGAGGTGATGAGCACCTCTTTCGGCACCTGCAGGAAGTCAGGATTGAAGGTACCGAGGACGGCGCTCGGATATTCGCAAAGGAAGGTGACTTCGTCGAGAAGTCCCGCATCGGCCAGGACTTCGCCACCCACGGTCTTGGCGAGGGCGGCGATGTCGCGGCTGATGATCTCGCGGCGTCGGGCCGGGGAGGGGATGACAAAGTGCTTCTCGCACTGGGCCAGGTAGTCGGCAAAATCCCTGACCGCAAAGGGGGTGTTGGCCATGAAACGATGGCCGCAAGAGGCATTACCGCTGTGGATATCGCCGAAGGAGAAGGGGACGATCTCGCCGCCGTAAAGGGCGACGATCCAGTGGAGCGGCCGGGCAAAGCGGACGTCGAGATCCTTCCAGCGCATCGACTTTTTAAAGGGGATGGCAGCGATCAGACGCGGCAGAATTTCTGTCAGGAGCTGCGCTGTCGGCCGACCGCTCTCTTCCTTTTCGGCGCAGAGATACTCGCCCTTTTCGGTTGCGATAATTTTGAGGTCGCTGACCGATACCCCCTGGCCGCGGGCAAAACCTTCCGCCGCTTTGCTCGGGGTGCCGTCAGCGCCGAAGGCGACGTTTTTGGCCGGACCCATCGCCCGGATAAAGAGGTTCGGCTGCTCCTCGGCCAGGTCGCGGACCACCAGCACCAAGCGGCGCGGCGCCGCCATCGTCTCGATGGCGGAGAATTCGATGCGGGCGCTCTCCAGCTCCTTGCGGATGAGCCCTTCCATGTCGGCCATCGCCTTGGGGAGGAAGCCGGCGGGGATCTCTTCGCTGCCGATCTCGAAAAAGAGTTCTTTGGACATTGTTTAGGTCTCCAGATGTAGGGGCGATGCATGCATCGCCCTGGGCAAGGCATGCCTTGCCCCTACAGGTCATTTTTTTAGCAGGGGGAATCCGAGTTCTTCACGCAGCTTCAAATAGCCCTCGGCGCAGAGTTTCGCGACGTTGCGCACCCGGCCGATGTAGGAAGCGCGCTCGGTCACCGAGATGGCGCCGCGGGCATCAAGGAGATTGAAGGTGTGCGAACACTTCATCACATAATCGTAAGCGGGGAGGGTCAGCCCTTTGCCGACGAGACGGATGCACTCTTTCTCGTACATGGTGAAGAGCTGCAACAGCATGGCCACATCGGCTTCTTCGAAGTTGTGGGTGGAGAATTCGACTTCGCTGCGATGGTGGATGTCGCCGTACTTGATCCCCTTGGTCCATTCGAGGTCGTAAACGTTATCGACCCCCTGCAGATACATGGCGATCCGTTCGCAACCGTAGGTGATCTCGGATGGAATCGGCTTGAGGTCGATGCCGCCAGCTTGCTGGAAGTAGGTAAACTGGGTGATCTCCATGCCGTCGAGCCAGACCTCCCAGCCGAGGCCCCAGGCGCCGAGGGTCGGCGATTCCCAGTCATCCTCGACAAAGCGGATGTCATGCTTCTTCGGATCGATGCCGAAGGATTTGAGGGAGTCGAGATAAAGATCGAGAATGTTGGAGGGGGACGGCTTCATGATCACCTGGAACTGGTAATAGTGCTGCAACCGGTTCGGGTTCTCGCCGTAGCGGCCGTCGGTGGGGCGGCGCGACGGTTCGACATAAGCGACGTTCCAGGGCTCGGGCCCAAGGACGCGCAGGAAGGTGGCGGGGTTGAAGGTGCCGGCCCCCTTTTCGGTGTCGTAGGGCTGCTGGATGATGCACCCCTGATTGGCCCAATACCCTTGCAGCGAGAGGATAAGATTTTGAAAGGTCACGGTGCCTCCGGAAGGAGCTAAGATTTGGATAACACGAAAAAGTGGCGAATTTTAACGCGTGAAATTGAGCAGTGTCAAGGAAAGAGGGGGTGCAGGCCGGGAATTTTTTTGCTGCCCCCGATTGGTGTTTATCGTTCGGGCGAAAAATTTTTCGCCCGCAGCAGCCATCGGAACGGTCATCAGGATTTTAATTTTTTCATAACGATGTTTTGTATTGTATTGACATGATCGGCGGTGCAGGGTAAAAAGTTAAGACGTTTTTTATTCGTCTGGATTAAGACAGTTAAAGTGAGGGGTTTGAGATGAGAAGAGGGAAGAGGGATCGATGACGCCGCTCTGGTCGGCAATATGCTGATGGGCGGCGTTTTGCCTAGCAAATTGTAAAATGTTTTGTCCCGATACTGAGAGTAAAAGGAAGAATACATGTCTGAGAGACGTTTGCTTCTGATAGAGGACGATCGGATGGTGGCAGAGATAGTCTCAGATGCTCTGCTCAACAGTGGGATGTCCTGCCATGTCGCCGCTACAGTGCATGATGCCATCGCCGCTTTTGAGCACTTCCATCCTGACCTTATCCTTCTCGATTATCGCCTCCCCGACGGGACGGCCATCGACCTCCTGAATTATTGGGGGGGAAAGTTGGCTGTCCTCCCTCCTTTTGTGATAATGACGGGAGTTGGCGACGAATATCTCGCTGTAGAGATGATGAAACGGGGCGCCCGCGACTATCTGGTCAAGGATCAACGGTTTATGGAGAATCTGCCTCTGGCAGTGGGAAAGGCCTTTCGCGATTTACAAATAGAACGTGAATTTAAAGAGACCCGTGAACGCCTCGGGGAGAGTGAAGAGCGCCTTCGTTGCACCTTTGAGCAGGCAGCGCTCGGAATGGTCTTTTTCGACTTCGACGGCCGCCTGCTCCACTATAACCGTCGTTACGCCGAAATCGTCGGCTATCCCTACGAAGCTCTTGCGCAGTTGACCTTTCAGCAAATCACCCATCCCGACGATATTGCCCAGCAAGTCGCCCTGATCAAGGATGTCTCTTCCGGAAAATCCGACGGTTTCTCTCTGGAAAAGCGTTACCTGTGCAATGATGGCTCGGTGACCTGGGCGAAGAATTCAGTCACGTGCGTTCATGATGCGACCGGCACCCTTCTTCATCTTTTTGCTGTCGTCGAGGATGTGACGGCCCAGTTGTTTTATGAAAAGGAACTCAAAGAGGCCCGGTTGAAGGCAGAGGTCGCGAACCAGGCCAAGTCCGAGTTTCTCGCCAACATGAGCCACGAGATTCGGACTCCGATGAATGGCATTATCGGCATGAGTCAGTTGTTGTCATACACTGAGCTGTCTGAGGAACAGCACGAGTACCTTGATGCGATTACCACCTCGGGGAACAACTTGTTGACCCTGATCAATAACATTCTCGATCTTTCCAAGATTGAATCGGAAAAATTTGATATCAATCTCGAGGATTTCAGTCTGCGTAGCTGCATCACGGATCTGCTTCTCACTCAAAAGTCACAAATCTTCCATAAAGGACTCGTTCATCGGGTCGACATACCGGTCGATGTCCCCGATGCTTTGATCGGAGATTGCCTCCGCATCAAGCAGGTGCTTCTCAATCTGCTCAGCAACGCGATCAAGTTCACCGAAAAAGGGGGCATCAGCGTCTCTGTTTCCGTAGTTGAACGCAGCGGCTCCGGAGTCCTTCTGGATATCGCCGTGCAGGATACCGGTATTGGCATCCCGCCAAATCTGCAGGAGTATATTTTTGAGCCATTTACCCAGGCAGACAGTACCACCACCCGACGCTTTGGCGGGACCGGGCTGGGGTTGGCGATAAGCCGGCGTTTGGCGGAAATGATGGGAGGAACGATCCGTGTCGAAAGCCTTGAGGGTGTTGGCAGCACCTTTGTCTTTCAACTGCCCCTGTCCATCGCTGCCATCCGGCAAGTCCCTGATGATTTGTCAGAAAAAGTTCACGAAATGTGGCGGGGATCGCCCCTGAAGATCTTGCTGGCAGAGGATAATCCCGTCAATATTCTTTACGCGAGAGAGTTATTGAAAAAGATGGGACATGAGGTCATGGTCGTTGAAAACGGGAAGACGGCGCTGGATGTCATAATTTCTGAAACTTTCGACCTGGTATTGATGGATATTCAGATGCCGGTTATGGACGGCGATGAGGCCGTAAAGATTCTCCGTGCGGGGGAGGAAAAGGATGGAAAACACCTGCCGGTCATTGCCGTGACGGCTCATGCCCTCAAGGGTGATGTGGGAAAATATCTGCAGATGGGCTTTGACGGTTATCTGGGCAAGCCGTTCACAGTCAAGGAGGTGGCAGCGGAGATGAAGCGGATTATTGATGACAGGTCAAATGTCGCCGTCTGTTGACACTGAGGTCGGCACGGAGAACGGCTATAACTTTTACTGAAGGGCTAATCTTCCGCACTGGGATTTTCTCCCTCCCCTTCAAGGCTGAGGGTCGGGGTGGGGATGGGAAGTTTTCGGCACCAATAAGACCCATCCCCCTCCTAACCTCCCCCTTGAAAGGGGAGGAATTAAACCTTGCGGAAGATTGAAACTAATCAGGTAACTTTTTGAAACTTACGAATTAAAGGAGATTTTTATGCGTACCCTGATTGTCGAAGATGATGTGATCAGTCGCCGTTTTTTGCAGAAGATCTTCTCCCCTTTTGGCGAGTGCCACATCGCCATCAACGGCAAGGATGCGGTCGAAAATTTCTCCCTGGCTCTGGCGGAAGGCGAGCCTTATGATCTGGTCTGTCTTGATATCATGATGCCCGAGATGGATGGGCAGGAGTGCCTCAAATCGCTGCGCGATATCGAACGTGAGCTGAAGATAGCACCCAAAAATGAGGTGAAAATCTTTATGATTACGGCGATCGATTCGATGAAGTCGGTGATGGAGGCTTATTATCGCGGTGGCTGTACTGCCTATATGGTCAAGCCGATTGACAGGGATAAGCTTTACGCGACGCTGCGCGAAAACAAGTTAATCTCTTGATTCCTCCCTCCCCCCTTTTGAAGAAGTTAGAATCAATCTAAAAAGCCCACTTTGGGGTCTGAAAGGACGTTCTTGCTTTATTACTTTAGCTTTCTCATTGTCAAATAAAATGCCAATAATCTTGATCCGTTGCATCCGTTAAATCCGTGTGCAGGCTCTTATCGTTTCTCCTTGCGCCGCACCGTGACCGATTCGCCGCCGATCCCCCAGCTCTGTAGGTCGCGTTGCGATCTTTAACGCGACGGTTTAAAATGTCGCGTTGG
>JACUTW010000022.1 GCA_014859605.1 Desulfuromonadales bacterium | reverse complement strand
TCATTACTCCACGGTCACACTCTTGGCGAGGTTACGCGGCTGATCGACGTCGGTCCCCTTGAGGACGGCGACGTAATAGGCGAGGAGCTGCAGCGGGATGGAGGTGAGGACCGGCATGAGTTCGTCACTGCTCGCCGGAACCAGGAGGAGCGCTTCGGCCTTGTCGGCAAGTTCGGCGACCCCGTCAGGAGTCGTGACAATGATCAGCTTGCCGCCGCGGGCCCGCACCTCTTCGAGGTTGGAGACGACCTTCTCGAAGGTGGCGTTCTTCGGGGCGATCACCACCACCGGCAGCTGCTCGTCGATCAGGGCAATCGGGCCGTGCTTCATCTCGCCGGCCGGATAGCCTTCGGCGTGGATGTAGGAGATCTCTTTGAGTTTGAGGGCCCCTTCAAGGGCGATCGGGTATTGATTGCCGCGGCCGAGATACAGGAAATCGCGGGCATTCATGAAGGCCTGCGCCACCTTTTCGATCTCGCTGTTGAGCTCCAGAGTCTCTTCGATGAGGCGGGGGAGCTGCACCAGGTCAAGGAGGAGGGCGCTGGCCTCCGCCGGGCTCAGGGTGCCGCGCGCCCGACCGAGGCGGACGGCGAGGAGGGTGAGAGCGCCGAGCTGGGTGGTAAAGGCCTTGGTCGAGGCGACGCCGATCTCCGGACCGGCGTGGGTGTAGAGGGCACCGTCCGCTTCCCGGGCGATCGACGCTTCGACAACATTGCAGAGGGCGAGGGTGCGCCCCCCCTTCCCTTTCGCTTCCCGCAGGGCGGCGAGAGTGTCAGCGGTCTCGCCGCTCTGGCTGATGAGGACGGTGAGGGTCTGCGGGGTGACGATCGGATCGCGATAACGGAATTCGCTGGCAATATCGACCTCCACCGGGATACGCGCCAGCTTTTCGATGAGGAACTTGCCGACCAGCGCCGCATGCCAGGAAGTACCGCAGGCAACGATGTAGAGGCGTTCGAGACTCTGCACATCGGCATCTTCGAGGCGCAAACCGTCGAGAAAAGCGTCGCTCTGATCATCGACAATCCGCCCGGCGAGAGTATCGGCGATGGAGCGGGGCTGCTCATAAATCTCCTTGAGCATGAAGTGGCGATAGCCCCCCTTCTCCGCCATCGCCGGACTCCAGGTAATGCTCTTGGCAGCGCGTTCGACCGGGGTGCCGTCGAGGCGGCTCATCTGCATCCCGGCTTCGCTGAAGACGACCATCTCGCCATCTTCGAGAAAGATCATCTGCCGGGTGTGGGACAGGATCGCCGGGATGTCGGAAGCGACAAAGTACTCGCCATTGCCGAGGCCGACGACCAGGGGGGAGCCGACCTTGGCGGCAATGAGGAGATCCGGTTCCTGCTCACACAGGATGGCGACCGAGAAGGCACCGCGCAGCTCGGTAAAGGCCGCCCGCACCGCCACCTCAAAAGCACCAGACTCATTGTAACGCTCTTCGATGAGGTGGGCGATGACCTCGGTATCGGTCTCGGACAGGAAGATATGCCCGCACCCCTGCAGCATCCCTTTGAGTTGCAGGTAATTCTCGATGATGCCGTTGTGGACGACGACGATGCCGCCGGCCTGGTGGGGGTGAGCATTGGTCTCGGAAGGACGGCCGTGCGTGGCCCAGCGGGTATGGCCGATGCCGCGGTTGCCGTTAGCCGGCGCGGTCTGGAGAACGTTTTCCAGATTGATCAGCTTCCCTTCGGCGCGACGGATGGCAATCTTGCCGCCATGAACGAGGGTGGCAATCCCGGCCGAGTCATAGCCGCGGTATTCGAGACGACGCAAACCGTCGATAATGATGGGGGTAGCATTCTGCTGGCCGATATAGCCGACAATTCCGCACATGGGTGGTTATCCTATTGTAGGGGCACGGCGTGCCGTGCCCGGTTTGGGGAAGGAAGGAGATCAGGGCACGGCACGCCGTGCCCCTACTTTTGCTGTTTTTTCCGTTTCTTCGCTGCCCAGCCTTCGATCACCCGCTGCTCCGTGCGCGACAGAGCGAGGGCATCGGCAGGGACATCCTTGGTGATCGTCGAACCGGCGGCGATCAGACTGCCGCGGCCGATCGTCACCGGCGCAATAAACTGAGTGTCGCTGCCGACGAAGACATCGTCACCGATCGTCGTCTGGAATTTATTGACCCCGTCGTAGTTGCAGGTGATGGTGCCGCAACCGAAGTTGACCCGCTCGCCGACCTCGGCATCACCGATATAGGTGAGGTGACTCGCCTGACTCTTCCTGCCGAAACGCGCCTTCTTGGTCTCGACGAAGTTGCCGATCTTGTTGTCGCCGAGGAGGACCGTCCCGGCCCGGAGATGCGCCATCGGCCCGATATTGCAGCCAACGCCGATCTCGGAAGCTTCGACGATCGAGCCCGCCTTGATCTGCACCCTCTCTCCCAGGATCGAATCGGTGATCATCGCCCCGGGTTCAACACTGCAATGGCCGGCGATCTGCGTCGTCCCGCGCAGATGGACGCCGGGGTGGATGATACTATCGGCGCCGATCGCCACGCCCGGCTCGATATAGGTAGCGGCCGGATCGACAATCGTCACCCCGGCGCGCTGATGCTGCTGATTAATCCGCAGCCGCAGCAGGCCATCGGCGGAGGCGAGCTGGACGCGGTCGTTGATCCCCATCGCCTCGTCGCCGTCTGCCGCCGCCAGGGCGCAGACCTTTTTACCGGCGCTCCGCGCCAGGGCCAGGACATCGGTGAGGTAGTATTCGCCTTGGGCATTGTTGCAGCCGACCTGACTCAGAGCTGTAAAGACAAAGGGGGCCTCAAAACAGTAGATACCGGTGTTGATCTCGCGCAGGGTGCGGATCTCCGGGGTGGCGTCCTTCTCTTCGACGATGGCGACGACCTCGTCCCCCTCCCGTACCACCCGCCCGTAACCGTGCGGATTCTCCAAAGTCGCGGTGAGGACGGTGACACTCGCCCCCTGACGGTGGTGATAATCGAGGAGCTGCGCGATCGTCGCGGCGCGCAGCAACGGCACATCACCGCAGAGGAGGAGGAGCGTGCCGCTGAAGTCGGCCAATGCCGGCTGGGCGCAGAGGAGGGCATGGCCGGTGCCGAGCTGCTCGGCCTGCAGGGCAAAGCCGACGTTCTCCGTGGCCAGAGCTTCTTCCACCGCTTCGGCGCCGTGACCGACAACGAGGACTGTCGTTGTCGAGCCGAGTTGCCGGGCGAGGCGAACCGGATAAGTGATCAATGGTTGGCCGCACAGGGGATGGAGGACTTTCGGCTGTGCCGATTTCATCCGCGTCCCCTTGCCGGCGGCAAGAATGACCGTTGCCAATAATTTCATACGTTCCCCTTAACACCAGATATTTTAGCTGGCAAACAAAGATCGGGTATTATCAATAAAAATATTGCCAGCGTCAATCAACTTGTGCCAAAAAACCGCATCAATCAGCCATTTTGCGCGAAAAATGATTTTCATTTCCATCGGAAAACAAGTATAGTTTTTCGCTCTAAAGAGGAGGTTTCATGATTAAACGCGACACCATCGAGCAGGAATTAAACCGGATCGAAGCGACCATCCGGCTGATCGATCAAAATTACGAAAAATATTTCGCCGGGATCGAACGCCGGCCGCCCGAAAAGATGCGCGACGACCTTGGCCTTGAACTGCGGCGCTTTTCGAACCGTTATATCCCCCAGACCGATCTCCGCTATCGTTACCAGATGCTCGCCACCCGCTTTCACAGCTATTGCGGCAACTGGGAGCGACTGATGAAGCAGATCGAAGAGGGGAAGTTTGTCCGCAAACTGCAGCAACTCCGGGGCGGCACTACCGCCTCCCCCCCTTCGAGAAAAGAAGAAAGCACCACTCCGCCCCAGAGTGAAGCAGAGCGGATCAGCGCCGAGATTGCCGCGATCAGCGGCAAGGCGCCGGATCGCCAGAAGATCGCCACCCTCCTTGCTGAACAGCGCGCCCAGCTCAACAGCCGCTTTGCCGGTCGCGAGGTCGAATTTATCGTCACGAGTGAAGATGGCAAACCCAAACTCAAAGCCCGCCCCAAGGGATAAACTCTTTATGCCTGCACCACACCCGGAGTTTATCGACATTTTCAGTGACGGCGCCTGTTCCGGCAATCCTGGACCGGGGGGCTGGGGGACGATTCTTCGCTGCGGCGACCACGAAAAAGAGTTGGCCGGCTTTGCCGCGATGACCACCAACAACCGCATGGAACTCTCCGCCGCTCTCGCCGGCTTAAAAACCCTCAAACGTCCTTGCCGGGTGCGGGTGACGAGTGATTCGCAGTATCTCTGCAAAGGGATGACAAGCTGGATCTTCAGTTGGAAGAAGAAGGGCTGGAAGAACAGTAAAAAAGAGGAGGTCGTTAATCGCGACCTTTGGGAAGAACTTGATCAGCAGGCGCAGCGCCACCAGATCGAATGGGTCTGGGTGCGGGGGCATGACGGCCACGCCGAGAATGAACGCTGTGATGAACTCGCCCGCACCGCAATTACCCAGGGCCTCGCCGCAACAAAGTAAACCGCCCTTCTCTTTGTCAAAGAAGGGCGGCGCACCGATCAACTATTCACGAACATAGGTATCAACATCCGTGGCGTGAACCATCCCCATCAAACGGGAATACTCTTCTTCGATCAACTGGAAATGATGATCAGTCGAGCGGGCATTCCACTCGTAGACCTTCTTCACCTCAGGATCAGCAATCTTCGCTGCCATCGCCCGCAACTGCTCAGCCAAAGCCTTCTCTTTGTCCAGCGCCAGCAACATTGCCTTGCGCTCGGTAAAATCGGCGACCAGTTTGCCGACATTGGCAAAGGGGCCTTCGACGTCATCGCTCGTCGCGATAAACGTCGTAAAATTATTTTCATCGCCGCCCTCGGGATCGATCGCAAAGAAGCTATGGGCATGCTCCTTCTCTTCGCGGGCAAGAAGATTGAAAAAGTTTTTGGTCTTCTCATCCTGGCTCTGTTCAGCGCAGGCGAGATAAAAGTTCATTGCATTCTTTTCCACCTTCATGGCGTTGTGAATCGCCGCAATTACCTCTTTAGTCATGGTCTTGCCTCCTTTGAAAAAATGATGTTGTCGCCAACATGACAATCATTATACACCCTGATTTAGCAAAATAAAGAAGATTAAATCACTCACCGATAAGGGCGACGGACAGCGGCTCCCACTCTTTCCGGATCGGCCGTCTTCGTTGCGTGAAAATTTTTTTGCGTTAGGGGGCTGATCCGGTTAAAATCGCCCGGCGCCATACTTTCCCTGTCCAGGAGGCTTTTATGTACTTCCCCGAATACCGTGCCCGCCGTCTGCGGCGCAATGATACGCTGCGCCGCATGGTGCGGGAAACTTTTTTGCGTCCCGAAGATCTCATCTACCCGATGTTCTCCGCCTACGGCACCGGGATCAAGAAAGAGATTGTGTCGATGCCCGGCATCTACCAGCAATCGATCGAACACATCGTCGCCGAAGCGCAGGAAGTCTATGATCTGGGAATTCCCGCCGTCATCCTCTTCGGCATCCCCAAGGTCAAGGATGCCGTCGGCTCCGACGCCTACAGTACGCACGGCATTATCCAGGAAACGATCCGGGCTATCAAGAAGACGGTGCCGAAGCTGCTGGTGATTACCGACGTCTGCCTCTGCGAATATACCGACCACGGCCACTGCGGTGTGATTGTTGACGGCGATGTCGATAATGACAGCACCCTCGATCTCCTTGCCAAGGAAGCTTTGTCCCACGCTCAGGCCGGCGCCGACATCGTCGCCCCCTCGGATATGATGGATGGGCGCGTCGCGGCCATCCGTGCCATCCTCGACAGCAACGGTTTTTCACAGATCCCGATCATGAGCTACGCGGTCAAATACGCCAGCGCCTATTACGGCCCCTTCCGTGACGCCGCCGAATCGACGCCGCAATTCGGTGACCGCCGTTCTTACCAGATGGATCCGGCCAACCGCCGCGAAGCCTTCCGCGAAGCGGCTCTCGATGTTGCCGAGTGCGCTGACTTCCTCATGGTCAAACCCGCCCTCGCCTACCTCGATATCCTCCGTGATATCAAGGAGCGCTTCGATCTGCCACTGGTCGCCTATAACGTCTCTGGTGAATATTCGATGATCAAAGCCGCTGCCGCCCAGGGCTGGATCGATGAAGAGCGGGTAATGCTGGAGACCCTGCTCGGCATGAAACGCGCCGGCGCCGATCTGATCATTACCTACCACGCCAAAGATGCGGCCCGGGTTCTTAAAGGCGCCTGAGGCATTGCTCCATCGTCACAAAGAAAGCGGCCGGCTCCCTGATGGGGGCCGGCCGCTTTCTTTTCTGCTCAACTTGTCGCCGGTAAAAAGAGCTTCCCGGCCATGGCCAACTGTGGCGGCGTGCCGATCAGCAGCACCACATCCTCTTCCCGCAATTCCCAGACCGGATCAGGGTTGGGGATGACTTCGGTGCCGCGGCGGATCGCCAGCAAGGTTGCCCCGGAGCGATTCCGCAGGGTCCCGGCGCCGAGACTCTCGCCGGCCAGAATCGACCCCGAAGCAACGGTGAAGGTACCGATCTCGGCGCCGCTCAAAAAACCGCTGATCTCCGCGGCCGGACTGTTGCTTTTGCTCAAAGTCCGGAACATTTCATAGGAATCCTGGCGTACTGTCGCCACACACTCCTCAATCTGGCTGTGCGGAATCAGATAGCGCTTCAGCACCCGGGTAAAGATCTCGATGGAGGTTTCGAATTCTTCCGGAATGACATCGTTGGCGCCGATCTCGTACAACGGCTCCATCTCGGCCAGATAGCGGGTGCGAACGACGATATGCAGGCCGGGATGGAGTTTGCGCGCCAAAGCAGCAACGCGGCGACTAGCGGCAGCGTCGGAAATGGCAATGACCAGGATCCGGGCTTTGACGATCTGTACATGCTCCAGAACCTCGGGGCTGGTCGCATCGCCAAAGACGATGTGCGAACCGCGCTTGCGTTCGGTGGCAATGGTGTAGGGGTTGGCTTCGATCACCGCATAAGGGATGCTGTAGGCCTTCAGGACCTTGGCGAGATTCTTGCCATTCAGGCCGAAACCGACAATCACCACATGATCCGCCATGCGAATCTTGTGTCCGCTCTGCATCAGCCCCCCCTTCCCCCGCACCAGGTTGCGGGGCAGGAAACGGATGATTCGCAATGCCACGGCCGGGCCGTATTTGAGGGCAACCGGGGTTAAAGCCATGGTTGCCACGGAGGCGGCGAGAAAGATCTGGTAAAGGTTGTCCGGGAGGAGGCCGCTCTTCACCCCGGCCTGAGACAGGACAAAGGAGAACTCGCCGACCTGGGCCAGGGACAAGCCGGCAACGATGGCAATCCGAGCCGGGATGCCGAGGAGGAGGATGGCGCCGCTGGCGACCACCCCCTTGATCAGGATGATCGCCAGAACCAGAACGATGATCATCAGCGGTTTTTCAATGAAGATCCGCAGATCGAGGAGCATGCCGACCGAGATGAAGAAGAGGCTCATGAAGGCATCACGAAAAGGGATGATATCCCCGAGCGCTTGATGACTGTATTCCGATTCCGAGATCGCCAGACCGGCGATAAACGCCCCGAGCGCCAGCGAAAGACCGGCCAGAGAGGTGAGCCAGGCGGTACCAAAACCGACAAAGATGACGGTGAGGATAAAGAGTTCGCGGCTGCGCGCCTTGACCACCTGGTTGAAGATCCAGGGGACCGCATAACGCGCCCCGAAGTGTGCCACCAGCACGACGACGCCGGCGCGCAACAGCATCAGCAGAATGTCAGTCGCCCCGCCGCCCTGACCGGCGAGAAAGGGGACGAGCAGCATCAACGGCACCACACACAGATCCTGAAAGATCAGGATCCCCAAGGCCGACTTGCCATGCGGCGAATCGATCTCACCAGCATCCATCAGCAGCTTCATCAGGATGGCGGTACTGGAAAGGGCGAGGAGAAACCCGAAGAAGAGGGCTTGATTGAAAGGGAGCGACAAGAGCATGCCGCCGGCAGCGACGAGGAGAATAGTGAGGACGACCTGTGCTCCTCCCCCCCAGAAAACGAGATGGCGAATGCGCATTAATTCGGTCAGCGAGAACTCGATGCCGATGGTAAAGAGGAGGAGAACAACGCCGATCTCCGCCATCTGCTCGACATCATGGGTCGATTCAATCAGGCGCAGGGCATAGGGACCGGCCAGGATGCCGGTGGCAAGAAAACCGATAATCGACGGGATCATCAGTTTACGGAAGAGAACGACCGTGACCAGGGCGAGGCCAAAGAGGATCTCCAAATCTTTCAGGGCTTGAAATTCCATTAAACAACGGGCTCTTTTCTTCTAACCGGTTTGGTCAGCGGCGGAGGAGAAATATCAGCGATCGCGGCGCGCGACGACAACGATTCCGGACTCGGTTACCGTATAACCGCGGCTTTTGTCGGCTTCCAGGTCATAACCGATAGCGCTGTTGTCGGGAATCGTCACCCCCTTATCGATAATCGCCTTCTTGATCCGGACATGCCGGCCGATCGTGACATTCTCAAAGAGGATGGAATCTTCCACCAGGCTGTAACTGTTCACCTTGCAGAGGGGGCCGATGATGGAGCGCCGCACCGTGCTGCCGCTGGTAATACAGCCGGCACAGACATAAGAATCGATATTGACGCCGCGGCGATCCCCTTCATCGAAGACCGTCTTGGCCGGCGGATAATTCCCCTGGTTGGTCAAAATCGGCCATTTGTAGTTGTAGAGATTGAGCTGCGGCGAGACATTGATCAGATCCATATTCGCTTCGTAGTAGGAATCGATCGTCCCGACATCCTTCCAGTAACCGCGCTCTTCCGCCTTCATGCCGGGGATGACATTATCGTTGAGATTATAGGTATAGATGCGATCGCCCCCTTCCAGCATCATCGGAATGACATGCTTGCCAAAGTCGAGATCTTGATACTTTTTCTTCCCTTCGAGCAGGACCTCTATCAGCTTTTTAGTCGAAAAAATATAATTCCCCATCGAGGCAAAGCAGGTCTCCCGGCCGGGAATCGGCTCTGGATTCGCCGGTTTTTCGTTAAAAGCCTCGACTCTGGCATCGTCATCGACCGATAAAATACCAAAACGATCCGCATCCTCGACCGGGACTTCCAGGGCAGCGATGGTCAAATCCGCCCGATTCATCCGGTGAAAATGGATCATTTGGGCGATATCCATCTTGTAAATGTGATCGCCGCCGAAAATTGCCACATAATCGGCGTCGGAAGATTCGACAAAGCGCAGATACTGGAGGATGGCGTCGGCCGTCCCCCGAAACCATTCTTCACTTTCACTGCTCGTCTCCGGCGAGATGGCAACATAAAATTCCCCGAGACCGGTCCATTTTCCCCAGGACTCGCGAATATGCTTATTCAAAGAATAAGCGCGATACTGAGTGAGGATATAAACCTTTTTCAGCCCGGAATTAAAGAGGTTGGAAAGGACAAAGTCGATAATCTTGTATTTACCGCCAAACGCCACGCTCGGCTTGGCACGCCGGTTGGTCAGCGGACTGAGCCTCTCCCCCTTCCCGCCTGCCAGAACCATTGCAATCGTATTGCGCCCGACATTGTCCATGGAATACATAGCTCTCTCCTTGTAGGGATAAATAATAAGTGGGTTACAGTTTTTTTATCATCTACGGTTTTATACGACTTGGCAAGAGGGATTTAATCAAAGGGGGCGGGGCGTTATATTTTACCGGTGAGGAGAAAAAGCCGGCCCCTGCCCCCTGAGGAGGGGAGCAGGGGCCGGTGATCTGCGAAACTTATTTGCTTTAAGGGGTCGGAAGGACGCCCGCTTCGTTCTTTTTCGATTTTTCCCCTTGCTTCATGATGAGTTGACCGTTCCAGATCACGCCCTCTTCAACAATCAGACTCGGAGTTTCGACATCGCCGTCGATCTGAGCGGGAGCGCGCATTTCAACGCGGCTGACCGCCTTGATATTGCCACGAATCTTACCGCTGACAATCAGCGTTCCGACAAGGACTTGCGCCTGAATATCGGCCGTCTCCCCGACAATCAAGGTATCGCGGGAAGTGATTTCGCCCCGGAATGCGCCATCGAGCCGGACGATTTCATCGAAGGCCATCTTCCCTTCGAAGTGACTGCCGGGGCCGAGGAAAGCCTTGATCTCCCCTTTTTCCAGAGCACTGTTGCGCTGCTTGCCATTCGCTTCTTTACGTCCAAACATAATTTTCTCCTTCATGGGATTTACCTGCTAAAAGTTTCAGGAATTGATGCCAAGGAGTTCAACCAGGCGATCGAGATCCGCGGCCGAGTAGTAAGCAATCTCGATCTTCCCTCCCCTCCCCTTCGGAAGGATCTTGACCTGGGTACCGAGAGAGCGCTTCAGCTCGCTGGCAAGATGAAGGAGATCGGGATCCTTTTCCGCCGCCTTCTGACTGCGAACCGCCGGAACAGCCCCACTCTTCAAGCGTTTGACCAGGGTTTCGGTCTCACGCACCGTCATGTTCTTATGCATCACATCCTGAGCCGCAGCGGAAATTTGCGCGTCATCGTCCAGAGAGAGGAGAGCGCGGGCCTGCCCCATCGAGAGCTTCGACTCAATAACCAGATTGCGGACCTTCTCCGGCAGACGGAGCAGGCGCAGCGCATTGGCGACGGTCGAGCGCTCCTTGCCGACCCGTTTGGCGACTTCTTCCTGAGAAAGGTCGAAGGTTTCCAGCAGGTTACGGTAGGCATCCGCCTCTTCAATCGGATTGAGATCCTCGCGCTGAATATTCTCGATCAGCGCCATCTCCAGCGCGAAATCTTCGCTGACATCTTTGATGACGACCGGAACTTCCAAAAGCCCGGCGCGCTGCGACGCCCGCCAGCGCCGTTCGCCGGCGATAATCTGATAATAGTCGTCAACCCGACGCACGACCAGGGGTTGAATAATCCCTTTTTCCCGTATCGAGGCGGCGAGCTCCTCGATCTTGGCATCGGGGAAGCTCTTGCGCGGCTGCTTATGATTCGGCTTGATCTCTTCGATCGGACAGGAGAAGTATTTGCGCCCATCCTCCTGAATCGTCGTATGGAGCAACGCTCCCATCCCTTTGCCGAGCCCGGTCTTTTTTATCATTTCTTCTTATCACCTTTGATGATCTCTTTTGCCAGTTCCAGATAAGCCGCCGCTCCCCGGGAAGCGATATCGTAAAGGAGCACCGGCAAGCCGTGACTCGGCGCTTCGGACAGACGGACATTGCGGGGAACGACCGTCGTAAAGACCTGAGTGGTAAAGTGTTTACGCACTTCATCGCTCACCTGCCGCGACAGGTTATTGCGCGCATCATACATGGTCAAGAGGATGCCAAGGAGTTCGAGCTTCGGATTAATTTCTCGCTGGATGAGCTGAATCGTCGTCATCAGCTGGCTCATCCCCTCCATGGCATAAAACTCACACTGCAGAGGGATCAGGACTGCATCGGCCGCGGTCAGGGCATTGACCGTCAGCAGCCCCAGCGAGGGCGGACAATCGATGATGATGTACTCGTAATCATTCTTGATTTCGGCCAGAGCGCTCTTGAGTTTCTGCTCCCGCGCCAGGGCGGTGACCAGTTCAATTTCAGCACCGACCAGATCGGTATTGGCCGGAAGGACGTCAAGCAGCTGCAAGCTGGTGCGCACGACAATATCCCGCGCCGTCGCCTCGCCGATCAGGGCGTGGTAGATGGTGCGAACCTGTCCCCCCTTCTCAACCCCCAGACCACTGCAGGCATTGGCTTGCGGATCCATATCGACCAACAGGGTCTTCTTCTCGGCAACAGCCAGAGAGGCAGCAAGGTTAACGGCGGTGGTGGTCTTACCGACGCCCCCCTTCTGGTTTGCAACGACAATGGTCTTGGCCATATTTGCCTCAGTCAGAGATTACAGATGCGGGGGTGTACGTTAACATAAACCCGTTCTATCGTTAAGGGAAAAGAGGCTAACGCGACAGAAGTTTCAAGCAGATCAGTGTCCGTTCGCCGTTGCCGGCGGGCAGATTAAGTCGATCCAGCTTTTGTAGAGAAAAACCGGCGGTTGCGATCTCCTTTTCCGCGGACATCAGCTCCTTTTCTCCTTCCGGCCCTTTCATGGCAATCAATCTGCCCCCATTGTGCAAAAAAGGCCGGGCGAGGCGCAGGCAATCCGGGAGCGAGGCAAAGGCCCGCGCCACCACCAGATCAAAGTGGCCGGACAGGGAGGCTTCCTTCCCCAATTCTTCGAGACGGCCATGCCGAGCCACAGCTCCGCTCAAAGCAAGAGCGCGGATGATATGTTTCTGAAAGGAGATTTTTTTGGCCACGGCATCGACACTGGTCAGCTTCAGCCCCGGCAGGACGATCTTCAATGGCAATCCGGGCAGCCCCCCGCCCGACCCCATATCCAGGAGAGTTTCATCGCCACGCAAATAAGGGAGCAAGGTCAAGGAATCGACGAGATGTTTGACCAGGGCTTCTTGCCGAGCGGTGATGGCAGTCAGGTTGATACTTTGATTCCAGCGCAACAGTTCGTCGAGAAAGAAGAGCAGGCGCTCTTCCTGGGTGCGGTCGATCGTCACGGCCAGTTCGGCCAAGGCCGCTTGCAATGTCATCATAGTGTCCGTCTTTCCTGCCTTGCAACTACCTGATATTTAAAGACAAAAATCAAGGCTTCCAAATTTCGATTCTGAGCCCCTTTTTCAGGGCGGTGAAGGGGTCAGCCTACCCCGAAAAAGGGGTGAATTTTATCTTTTATGGAGCAGGACGGAAAGGATGGCAATCGCCGCCGGGGTGACACCGGGAATTCGCGCGGCCTGGCCAAGATTGACCGGCCGCACTGTTGCCAGCTTTTCCCGCACCTCGGTAGAGAGGCTGGCAACCGCCTGATAATCGAAATCGACCGGGAGGGCCACCGACTCCATCCGCGCCAGCCGCTGCACATCTTCGAGCTGCCGCTCGATATAACCCTGATACTTGACCTGAATCTCAATCTGTTCGTGCACTGCCCCGGAGCCCAGGGCTAACTCGGGAACAAAGCGTACCAGGTCATCCCAGCTAATTTCCGGCCGCCGCAGAAACTGATCCAGGGTCGGGGCGTTCTGTAAGCCCTGCAGCTGATACTCGGCGAGCAACTCGGGCGCATACGCCGAAGGAGCCAGACGCCGGGTCTGCAGAAGTTCGAGGCCGGCACTAATCGCTGCCTTCTTGACGGAAAAATCCGCGTAGGTCTCAGCTGAAATCAAACCGACCTCATAGCCATACTGCCGTAGCCGCAGATCGGCATTGTCTTCCCGCAACAAAAGACGATACTCCGCCCGGGAAGTAAACATCCGATACGGCTCCCGCGTCCCCTGGGTGACAAGGTCATCGATCATCACCCCGATATAAGCATCGCCGCGTCCGAGAATCAGCGGCTCCCGTCCCTGCACCCGCAACGCCGCATTGATGCCGGCAATCAGCCCTTGCGCCGCCGCCTCTTCATAACCGGAGGTGCCGTTGATCTGGCCGGCATGATAAAGATTGCGGATCTTCTTGGTTTCCAGCGAGGGCTTGATCTGAATCGGATCGACAAAATCATATTCGATGGCATAAGCCGGCCGCATGATCTCGACCCGTTCCAGCCCGACGAGGGAGCGGTAAAAAGCCCACTGCACATCGATAGGGAGAGAGGTTGACATCCCGGAAGGATAGTATTCGACGGTCTCGCGCCCTTCCGGCTCGATAAAGGTTTGATGCCGCTCTTTTTCCGGAAAACGAACCACCTTGTCCTCAATCGACGGACAGTAACGCGGCCCTACCCCTTCGATAATGCCGGAATAAAGGGGGGAACGATCGAGGCCGCTGCGGATGATTTCATGGCTGCGCGGGTTAGTGTAAGCGATATAACAGGGGACCTGGCTCTGCTCAATCCGCTTCGTCGCAAAGGAAAAGGGCTGCGGAACAACATCGCCGTACTGCGCTTCGAGGCGGGAAAAATCGATGGTTCGACCATCAAGACGCGCCGGGGTCCCGGTCTTGAGGCGTCCGACATGGAAGCCGAGTTCACGCAGAGAGTCGGAGAGGCCGATCGAAGGGAGATCGCCGGCCCGACCGCCGGGGTAATGGGTCAGACCGATATGAATCAGGCCGCGCATAAAGGTTCCGGTGGTGAGGATGACGGTGCCGGCACTGAAGCGGACACCGGTCTTGGTATCGACACCGCGCACCTCCCCGGCTTGACAATGCAGAGCCACCACCTCCATCTGCTTGAGGTGGAGATTGTCCGTCTCTTCCAGAACTTTTTTCATTCGCAGGCGGTAAAGCTGTTTGTCGGCCTGGGCCCGGGAAGCCCGCACCGCCGGGCCTTTGCGCATATTCAAGATGCGAAACTGAATACCGGTGGCATCGATATTCTTTGCCATCTCGCCGCCGAGGGCGTCGATCTCGCGGACGAGATGGCCTTTGGCCTGTCCACCGATCGCCGGATTACAGGACATCAAAGCAATCGCATCGAGGTTAATCGACAACAACAGGGTTTTCTGCCCCATGCGCGCCGCCGCCAGCGCCGCTTCACAACCGGCATGGCCGGCGCCGACAACGATCACATCATAATGTTGGTCATAAAGAATCACGTTTTGTTCCTGGTCTTGGCTATTAATCGATGAATTACAGCGGCTTAGCGTGGTTGTTTCACGTGGAACAAACTATTTTCCGATGCAGAAACGGCTAAAAATCCGGTCGAGAATGTCGTCGGTCGTGGTCTCGCCGGCAATCTCTCCCAGAGCGGTCAGGACAGCACGCAACTCACAGGCGGCAAGCTCAAGCGGCGCCCCATTTTGCACTAATCGTTCAAAAGAGACAAGCGCTTCCCGCGCCTGCAGGAGCGCCTCTTTGTGGCGGAGGTCACAGATTAATGCCCCTTCCGCCATCTCGGTAGCGAGATCAGGAGCAAGAACTTCCTGTATCTTTTCCGGTAAAAGATCAATCCCGGAGTGATCGCGACAGGAGACCGCCAACTGCGGAAGAGCCGGCAGCGGCAGTGGCGAGGCACAAGGCAGGTCGATTTTATTGGCAATTAAAAGGAGGGGGGTCGACGCACAACGCTGCAGAATCTCTGCATCGGCAGCGGTAAAGCCGACTGACGCGTCATAAACCAGCAAAACCAGATCAGCTTGGGCAAGCTTGGCCAGAGCCCGTTGCACACCGAGGGATTCGACGAGATCTTCACTGTCGCGAATGCCAGCAGAATCGATAATGCGGAAAGGGAGTCCAGACAGGACGATCGATTCCTCGATGGTGTCACGGGTTGTACCGGGGAGGTCGGAGACGATCGAACGCTCTTCCCCGACCAGGAGGTTCATCAGAGAACTCTTGCCGACATTCGGACGGCCCAGAATCAGGAGGGAAGCGCCGTCACGAACGATCCGCCCCTGCTCGTAACTCGCGATCAGGCGGGTGAATTCCTGTTGTAAAAAGGTCGCAGTCGCGGCGATTTGCCCTTCCTGCGCCGGGTCAATATCTTCTTCCGGAAAATCTACATAAGCTTCGATCAAGGCAAGGATATCGACAGCCTGGTGACGTAGTGCCGTGACCAGGCGGAAGAGTCCCCCGTCGAGTTGCGCTACCGCCAGACGCCGCGAAGTTTCGCTGCGGGCATGGATTAAATCAGCGACCGCTTCCGCCTGGCTCAGGTCAATCCGGCCATTTAAAAAGGCGCGGCGTGTAAATTCTCCCGGGGGGGCAAGAGATAGACCGCCCTGGATCAGGACATCAAGAATACGCCGCTGGATGATTCGTCCGCCGTGACAATGAATCTCCCCACAGTCTTCCCCGGTAAAGGAGTGCGGACCGGGGAAGTACACCGCCATGATTTCATCGACAACTTCACCCGAGGCATCATGAAAATGACCGTGGTACAGGGTCCTTGCCTGCCACTCCCCCTTTTTGTGACGACGCCGCACAAAGGCGTTGAGGGTGCTCAGAGTCAAAGGGCCGCTGATTCGTAAAATTGCGATACCATATTCGCCGGGGCCGGTGGCGATCGCCGCGATCGTTTTATTGATATCCATACATCATCTCAATCTACAAAAAGAGCCCTTCCGCTGGAAACGGAAGGGCTCGGAGTTCTCTAAAAAATTGACTCAGATTTTCTTCCGGTTGACGGAGAGTTGCTGGGCAATCGTCAAAACGTTATTCACCAGCCAGTAAACGACCAGTCCGGAAGGGAAGTTCAGGAAGAGGAAGGTAAAGACCACCGGCATGATCAAAAAAATCTTTTGCTGGATGGGATCAAGTTGTGACGGCGTCAATTTCTGCTGAATGAACATCGTCGCCCCCATGACCAGCGGGGTAATGTAGTAAGGATCTTTGACCGAAAGATCAGTCAGCCAGAAGATAAAAGGCGCATGACGCAGTTCGATCATATTCATCAGCACCTGATACAGCGCAAAGAAGACCGGAATCTGCACCAGCATCGGTAAACAGCCGCCAAGCGGATTGACGCGATGTTCTTTATAGAGATTCATGATCTCTTTATTGAGGGTATCGCGGTCGCTTTTGTGTTTTTCCCGCAGTTTCGTCATCTCCGGTTGCAGCGTCTGCATCGCCTTCATCGACTTGTAACTTTTATCGGTCAAAGGCCAGAAGATAATCTTGATCAGCACCGTGAGGAGAATGATTGCCCAACCGTAATTACCAACATAATTGTAAAAGAATTTCAGCACATAAAAGAGCGGCTTCGCCAAAATCTCAAAGAAACCCATGTCAACGGCGCTGACCAGGTTATATCCGGTATCCTGAAGGATTTGATAATCGAGGGGGCCGAGATAACTGAAGTAATTGAGAGAGACCAGTCCACCGGCAGGGATCAACAATAAAGGGGACTTAAAACGTGTTTCAACGATTGCGCCCTTTTTATGGATAGCGACCTCGTACTTTTGCTGGTCCGCTGCTCCGACTGATTTTATGAAGTATTTATTTTTATAGCCACTCCAGAGGACTTCGTCTTTGTAGCTCTTCTCCTCTTTGCTTAGATCCGAGAGGGTATCAACCCGCAGTTTATTGCCGACCAGAGAAGCGGCGGCCGAGGTATCATCGACAATATCACCGGTCAACGTCTGATCGGTATCCTCGAGCAGAGCCAGTGATAGCGTCCCCTGTTTGGCAGAAGGAGAGGAATTTTGCACCTGCAGGTCGACAGCAACAGAATAACTCTGGCCGTTAAATTTGTAGGTTTTCAGCAGCGTGACCCCGGATGGGAGAAGAAAGGAAAAACTGAGGCGCTGCTCTTCATTACCGCTGATCCGGAAAAAAGTCTCGGCTTGATCAACGGAATAAATGACATGATCAGCGACAGAAAAATCCCCTTCGCCGGTGAGTCCGAAAGTTCCACCTTGCGCGGCCGAGCTGACCAGGTTCACCTCAGAAGAGGATTCATCGGCATGTGAACGATAATTCTTCAGAGAAAATTCTTTGAGACGAGCTCCGCGCGTCGTGAACACCGCCCGGTAAAGATCGGTTTCGATGATGATATCTTTAAGTTGCGCTGCCGGCACTTCTGTCGCGGATGGCATGGTCGGCGGAGAAATCAGCGCCGTTTCTGCGAAAGGCGTCACGCTGTTCACAGTTGCAGGAGAATTTTCCGGCGGGGTCGGGATAATCTGTGGCGTCGGGAAAAGGAAGGTATATCCAATCCAGAGCAACATCATTAATGCCAAAGCGACAATCGTATTTTTATTTTCCATCTGCTTCTTTGATCCTTTCTATTAACCTCAGGTTATACCGGATCATATCCACCCGGATGAAAAGGGTGACATTTTAAAATACGACGAAAAGAGCGCCAGAGACCACGCCATGGGCCGTAGAGTTTAATTGCTTGCAGGGCGTATTCGGAACAGCTTGGATAAAAACGGCAGGCAGGAGCTGTCAGGGGGGAGACAAAACGCTGATAAAAAATTATAAGGGATAAGAAGACTTTTTGAATCATGGCAAATTTACCAAAGCAGCGTGGCGCAGACCTTCAAGGAGTTCTTGACGAACTTGTTGTGTCGTCAATTGGGCAGCGCCGGGGCGTGCAAGGATTGAGAGATCGAGCGAAGGAAGTACAGCGTGGCGAATAGACCGGAAAAATTCTTTTAATTGGCGCTTGCAGTGATTACGGACAACCGCATTACCGACTTTGCGACTGACCGTGGTCCCTAATCGCGCCGGACCGTCGTCACGGATCGTGTAATAAATGATAAAATGGGGCAGCGCAATGCGCCGCCCCTTACGAAAAAGCAACTGATAAATATTATGCTTACGTATACGGCAGTCCTTGGGAAAACGGAAATCCAAGGGCTGTTTTGTCTGCATATAGAATTACTTGGTCGGGATCGTCACGACGAGTTCTTTACGTCCTCTGCTGCGACGACGTTTGATAACAAGCTGACCACCTTTTGTTGCCATGCGAGCACGAAAACCGTGGGTACGTTTTCTCCGGATTTTGCTGGGTTGATAAGTTCTTTTTGACATGATGCAACTACTCCTTACTACGGTAAAATGGGTGATGGTAAATTTAGAATGGTAAGTTATAGTCACTCGCCCGAATAACGTCAAGAAAAAAATAACCTTGCCTGTTTCTATAGAGTTTTGTTAGTCTGGCTGTTCTCCGTTTCAGTTTTTTTTCATTTTTCTAATTGGTTACAATATCCACAGCTGTTTAAGTAAGTTGTGGATATTTTAAGTTTTATTGGACGTATTATTTTATGCAAAATCTTTGGCGCGAAACTTTAAATAAACTTGAAAATGATTTACCCCACCAAATATTTAATATCTGGATTAAACCGATTCGCTGTATCTCGATCAATGAAGAACAGGTTGTTATTGGCGTCCCCAATAAATTTTTCGGGGAATGGATCCGGGATCATTATTTATCGACCCTGCAGCAGGTTCTATCTAAAGTTGGCGGGAAAAATTTTAAAATAAAAATTGAGCTGCACGAAGGCTCGAAAAATAAAGAGAACGAAATCAAGATCCTGCCAGTCGAAGAGAAGAAACAACCGGTCGACGACAATAAAATTAAAAATAACGTAAAAGCAAGTAATTTAAGTCCCTTATATACTTTTGACAAGTTCGTATCCGGCACATCCAACCAATTTGCCTTTGCCGCCTGTCAGGCGGTCGCCAACGAACCGGCCAAATCATACAACCCGCTCTTTATCTATGGGGGAGTCGGACTGGGAAAAACCCATTTAATAAACGCAATAGGTCTGGAGATCACTAAAACCAAACCGAAGATGAATGTGATTTATTATACGGCGGAAAAATTTATTAACGAGTTGATAAATTCTATTCGTTATCAAAAGATGGAGGAATTCCGTAAAAAATTTCGTTCGGCCGATGTTTTATTGATTGATGATGTGCAATTTATTGCCGGCAAAGAGCGGACGCAGGAAGAATTTTTTCATACCTTCAATGCCTTATATGAAGAGAATAAACAGATCGTTGTCACTTCCGATAAATTTCCGCGTGAAATCCCCGGATTGGAAGAAAGGATTCGCTCCCGTTTTGAGTGGGGTCTGATTGCTGATATCCAGCCACCAGATAATGAAACCAAGATCGCTATCTTGCGGATGAAAGCAGAGCAAAACGGTCTTTCAATCCCTGAAGATGTTGCTTGTTACCTTGCAAATTCCGTTAACAGCAATATCCGCGAACTGGAAGGATATCTCGTTCGTATTGTTGCCTATGCGAATTTAATGTCTGTTCCGGTCACAGAAGCAACCGCGCGGGAAGTTTTAAAGCATATTTTGGTTGAAAAGAGTCGGGATATTTCGATTGAAGAGATTCAAAAGACCGTTGCCACCTATTTTAACATCAAGGTCAGTGAGTTGCGCTCTGCGAAGAGGGTTAAAAATCTGGTTCTTCCCCGCCAGATAGCGATGTATCTTTCCCGGCAGTTGACCTCATACTCTTTTCCTGACATTGGTGAAAAATTTGGCGGAAAAGATCATTCAACGATTATTTACGCGATTAAGAAGATGGAAAAGCAGATGGAGGAGGACGTGCAGCTCAAGACGTCAATAGAAAGTGTCAGAGCTATGCTGGTCCGGTAAGAAATTAAGTTATCCACGTCGAAGACAAATTGCTACAGCAGTTGTGAACACTTTTATGAACAGTTTAACTTATTAAAAATAAAGATAAATTTAATTTTTTGTGTTTATCCACGCTACCTATTAATATGACTGTTTCTTTTAAAAATTTAAGGTCTTTTAGTAATAAGGGAAGTTAAGAGGAGGTAGAGATGCAGTTTACTATCGAAAAAGAGGTTTTATTAAGAGGACTTGGCCGTATTCAGGGGATTGTGGAAAAGAAAACGACCCTGCCGGTGTTGTCGAATGTTCTTCTTGAAGCCAGTGACGGAGAGCTTTGTCTGACGGCCACCGATCTGGAAGTCGGGATGCGTTCGATTTATCCGGCACAAATACAGACCGAAGGACGGACGACAGTTTCGGCCAAAAAGTTTTATGAAATTGTCAAAGAACTTCCCGGTGGTGAAGTCTCCTTTCGTTCGCGGGATAATTCCTGGGTGGAAATCCGCAGTGGCAAGGCTCTTTTTAATATTGTCGGTCTTCCTGCCGATGAATTCCCCCATTTTCCCAAACTGAACAAGAACGATCTTTTGCCCATGGACGGGCAGGAAATTTGCGAGATGATCGAAAAGACCTTTTTTTCGGTCTCTACCGACGAAAGCAAATATAATCTCGGCGGTATTTTCATGAAGGCGGTCGATGAAGACGGGCGAAAATTGTTGCGCATGGTCGCAACCGACGGCCATCGTCTGGCCCTGGTACAGCGGCCGATCAGTGTTGCTGCCGGAGTTGAATTAACCCGGGGAGTGATTCTGCCCCGCAAAGGGATCATCGAACTGCGTAAGATTGCCGAAGAGAGCACCGGGACGATTTTTGTCGGTTTCCTCGAAAATAATGTCGTCATTCAACGCGAGACCACGACGGTCGTCATGCGTTTGGTCGATGGCGAATTTCCCGATTACAATCGCGTCATCCCGAAACAGCAGGGTTTTCAGGCAACGATCCGTTGTGATATCTTCCTTCACGCCTTGCGACGCATGGTGATCGTGTCGAGTGACAAGACCCGCGGGGTCAAATTAATCCTTAAACCCGGGATCCTGGAAATTTCTTCCTCCAACCCCGAGCTCGGTGAAGCTCAGGAAGAGATCGAAGTCGAATACGATGGCCCGGAAATTTCTCTCGGTTTCAATGCTCGTTATTTGATCGATATCCTTAACGCCCAAAATGAATCCGCGATCTATTTGCAGTTGCGTGATAACCTCTCCCCCGGCGTGCTGCAACCGGTCAAGGATGCCGATACCCTCGCCGTCGTCATGCCGATGCGCTTGTAAGTGCAGACCCGGTAAGGCGATGACAACAGATGCAGATTGATAAACTCTATTTTGAACATTTTCGTAATTTAAAGACGCAGCATATTGACCCGAAGGCCGGAATCAATATTATCTGGGGAGAAAACGGCCAGGGGAAAACCAATTTGCTCGAAGGGATTTACCTCTTTGCGCATTTGAAATCGTTTCGCGGCGCCGGGAATATCGATTTGATCCAGGCGCAAGGGGATCATGCCCGGATTAGCGCCAGCGTAAAACGTTCACAGGTTTCGCGGCAACTCGAGCTGAAGATCTTGCCAACCGGGCGGAGTTTTTTACTTGACGGCAAAAAACCCCGTCCCGTCGAAAGTCTGCTGGAGGCTTTACGGGCGATCCTTTTCACCCCGGATGAGCTTTATCCGCTCCGCACCCTCCCGGCCGCCCGGCGCAGTTTAATCGATCGCGGGATTTTTCAACGCGATCCTGCTTATCTGGCGCGAGCGATACAGTATGAACGCGTCTTGAAACAAAGAAACCGTTTGTTACGGGAGCGTGCCGGGGCGGATGAGATCCTCCCCTGGACAAGAAAATTGATTGAGTCCGGGGCACAGATTCGCCAAGCCCGCCAGGTTTTTATTGCGGAATTACAGCCATATTTGCGCTTTGGGCACGAGCTCCTCAGCGGCGAACAGGAAGTCGTTGAACTCCTTTACCCGTCGGCTGCAGATAGCCTTGCGCAGCACCAAGAGCTTTTAGCTGCGGAATTACAGGGTGGAGCAGCGCGGGAAAGCCGCCTCGGTTTGACCTGCGCCGGACCGCATCGTGATGATCCGGTCTTTACGATGAATGGCGCGGCAGTACGCCACGTTGCTTCGCAGGGACAGTGGCGCACCCTGATTTTGAGTTTTAAAATTGCTCTGATGTCTCTGTTGCAGGAACGCATCGGCGCCTGGCCGGTCCTGCTCTTTGATGATATGTCGGCAGAACTTGACACGGCCCGGCAGGAAAGACTCTTTTCATTATTGACGGACAGTAAAGCGCAGGTCTTTGTGACCACAACCGACCTGCAACCCTTTTTGCGCTTTGGCCGTGCGACGATTCATCCTTTGCACATGGTGGCCGGAGAGATTCAACCCGGATAAACACGCTTTTAACGACTTTTGGGGAAGACTTGATGATTCAGGAAAACGAAAACGACTACGGCGCTTCAAGTATCAAGGTTTTGGAAGGTCTGGCGGCAGTGCGCAAGCGGCCGGCGATGTACATCGGTTCGACCGGGCCAACGGGATTACACCATCTGGTTTACGAAGTGGTCGATAACTCCATCGACGAAGCCCTCGCCGGCCACTGCGATGAAGTCAATGTCACCATTCACCTCGACAATTCGATTACCGTCATCGATAACGGTCGCGGCATTCCCACCGACATGCATCCCAGCGAAGGGAAATCGGCGGCCGAGGTCGTTTTGACCGTCCTCCACGCCGGCGGCAAGTTCGATAACGATTCCTACAAAGTCTCCGGCGGCCTGCACGGCGTCGGGGTTTCGGTCGTTAATGCCCTTTCCAAACGCCTCGAACTCGAAATCCGTCGCGACGGTAAAATCTTTCATCAATCCTATGCCGGCGGCGATCCCCTTGGCCCCCTCGAAGTCGTCGGAGAGACGAAAAAACGCGGCACCAAAATCACCTTTACCCCGGACGATACGATCTTCGAATCGACCGAATACTCCTTCGACATTCTGTCGCAGCGGCTGCGTGAGCTCTCTTTTCTCAATGCCGGCGTCAAGATCACCATTAACGACGAGCGCGAAGAAGGCAAAGAGCACATCTTTCATTATGAAGGGGGGATCATCTCCTTCGTCGAATATCTCAACAAGAACCGCTCGGCCCTCCACCCTCAACCGATCTATTTCAAAGCAGAAAAGAGCGGCGTCGAGATGGAGGTCGCCCTCCAGTACAACGACTCCTACGACGAAAAAGTCTATTCCTTTGCCAACAATATCAATACCCACGAAGGCGGGACGCATCTCGTCGGTTTTCGCGCCGCCCTGACGCGGACGATGAACTCCTATGCCACCGCCAATGATCTGCTGAAAAAAGAGAAGGTAGCAGTCTCCGGCGAAGACCTGCGCGAAGGGCTCACCGCCGTTATCTCTGTCAAGATCCCGCAGCCGCAGTTTGAAGGGCAGACCAAGACCAAACTCGGCAACTCCGAGGTCAAGGGCTATGTCGAATCGATGATGAACGAGCGCCTCGCGGTCTTTCTCGAAGAGAATCCCAAGATCGCCCGGGAGATCATCGGCAAATCGATCGAAGCCGCCCGCGCCCGCGAAGCTGCCCGCCGCGCCCGCGAGTTGACCCGGCGCAAAGGGGCTCTCGATATCTCCAGCCTCCCCGGCAAACTTGCCGATTGTCAGGAGCGCGATCCAGCCCTCTGCGAAATCTATCTGGTCGAGGGCGATTCCGCCGGCGGCAGTGCCAAGCAGGGACGCGATCGTAAATTTCAGGCGATCCTCCCCCTCAAGGGCAAGATTCTCAACGTCGAAAAGGCCCGCTTTGACCGGATGATCTCCTCCCAGGAGATCGGCACACTGATCACCGCCCTGGGGACGAGTATCGGCAAAGAAGATTTTGATGTCGCCAAGCTCCGCTATCATCGCATCATCATCATGACCGACGCCGACGTCGACGGCCAGCACATCCTCACCCTGCTTCTGACCTTCTTTTACCGGCAGATGGAAGAGATCATCAAGCGCGGTCATCTCTACATTGCCCAGCCCCCCCTCTATAAAGTCAAGCGCGGCAAGAAGGAGCTTTATCTCCTCAATGAAGCGGCGATGCAGAATTATCTCCTCGAAGAAGGGACCGAGGACACCATCCTCACCTTAGAGCAGGGGAATAAAACCTACGGCGGCAAACTGATCATTCCGCTCCTTAAGCAGATTGTCGAATACAAAACCATTCTCGACAACGTTGTACGTAAAGGCTTGAGCGAAGAGCTGGTCCGCCTCTTTCTCCGCCTTGGGGTGCGCCCGGTCGAAGAGATGGAAGGGCTCATGCCCTTCTTCAGCAACCTTTCCAGTATCTGGCCGGACAGTGATTGCCAGCAGCTCCCCGACAGCCGGATCGTCATCCGCCACGGCAATCTCCGGGTCACCCTCGATCCCCAGACCCTGCGGATTCTCGCGTCCCACGAATATACCCTGCTCACCTCCAGTCACCGCAAAGTCCGGGAAATTTTCGGCAAAGGCGCTGCCACGGTGGTGTCGGAAGGGAAAGAACTGCTGCGGACCACGCATGGCCTCGATCTCCTTTCTTTCTATATGGAGAGCGCCAAGAAGGGTCTTGCCATCCAGCGTTATAAAGGTCTTGGTGAGATGAATCCCGAGCAGCTCTGGGAAACGACGATGAATCCCGAAAACCGCACCCTGTTGCAGGTCAAGATCGAGGATGACATCGAGACCGACGGCATCTTTACGGTCCTGATGGGCGATCAGGTCGAACCGCGCCGCAACTTTATCGAAATGAACGCCCTGAACGTTTCGAATCTGGATATCTGACCGGCGATGAACCTCAATACCGACCATCTCCAGCGCTGCATCCAGACTTTGCAATCCTCCGTGACCCTCTACGGGCAAGCTGAGGCCGGGAGTGTCGAGCAAGAGGTTTTTCGTAATGCCATTGTCAAAGGCTATGAGTTGGTGCAGGAGACGAGTTTCAAGTTGATCCGAAAGGCCTTGCGCGACTTCGGGCACGGCGCCCGGCAACTCGACGCGACCACGGTCAAAGAGCTTCTTCGTCTCGCCGCGGTGCATGGTCTTCTTTCCCTTGACGCTGTCGAGCGCTGGTTTGAATATCGTGATAACCGCAATAACACCGCTCATGACTACGGTGAAGGCTTCGCCAAAGAGACGCTTCTTCTCCTGCCGGCCTTTATTGCCGATGTGGGGATTCTCGAAGAGACGTTGGCAAAGCACTTCAGACGCGGGGACCAGGATGCCTGAGTGTGGCGCCGGGATTCTGCAGCTATCGCCCCGTCACTTGGCTCTGTTGCGGGAACTCCTGCTCCGGCATGTCCCTTCATCCGATGTTTGGGCCTACGGCAGCCGCGTCACCGGCCAGGGGCATGCCGCCAGCGATCTTGATCTGGTGGTGCGCAACCCGCGGCATCCGGACATCGAGAGCAACGGCCTTGCGGCACTGCGGGCGGCGTTAAGCGAAAGCAACCTGCCTTTGCGAGTCGATATCGTCGATTGGGCCCGAATTCCCGAGAGTTTCCAGCAAGAGATTGAAGCGGCGTATGTGGTGGTGCAGAGTGGGGAGTCAGCCGGGCATTGATAGGCTGAGGACGCGGCATTTCGAAGGAGATCACCGTGCATCTGACAGTTCACATAGTTAAACCCAAAAAAACATTTGGCCGCTGAAAAAGCGGATAACTGCTGATAAGGACAGATAAAACTAGAGACAAGCATTTCACCCGGCGGGTGAGCCGGACAACATAATTAACGTCTTGATTTATCAGATTTTATCCGCCCTTATCTGCGGTTAACTGCTGTTTTTAGATTAAATAGAGCAAAATCCATAACTGACACAAGGAATACCGAATGCTTGAACCGATCGTGAAAAAGACCGCCGTCAATATTGAAGACGAGATGAAGCGTTCCTACATGGATTACGCGATGAGCGTCATCATCGGCCGGGCGTTGCCGGATGTGCGCGACGGGCTGAAGCCGGTGCATCGTCGCTGTCTCTTTGCCATGCATGAAATGGGGAACGACTGGAACAAAGCCTACAAAAAATCGGCGCGCGTCGTCGGTGACGTCATCGGTAAGTACCATCCGCACGGCGATACCGCTGCTTACGACACCATCGTCCGCATGGCCCAGGACTTTTCCCTGCGCTATCCCCTGGTCGACGGCCAGGGTAACTTCGGTTCGATCGACGGCGACCGGCCGGCGGCGATGCGTTATACCGAAATCCGCATGGAGCAGCTCGCCCACGAATTGCTCAACGATCTCGATAAAGAGACCGTGGAGATGGGGCCGAACTACGACGGCTCTCTTTACGAGCCGTTGGTCTTCCCCGCCAAATTCCCCAATCTCCTGGTTAACGGTTCCTCCGGCATTGCTGTCGGCATGGCGACCAACATCCCTCCCCATAATCTCAATGAAGTCATCGACGGCATTATCGCTTACATCGCCAATCCGCTGATCAGCGTCGAAGAGTTGATCGCTATCATCCCCGGCCCCGACTTCCCGACCGGCGGCTTTATCTATGGCCGTGAAGGGATCGTCCAGGGCTACCGCACCGGCCGCGGCATTGTGCAGATGCGGGCCCGCGCTTTTGTCGAGACCCAGAAGAAGAACGAGCGGCAGTCGATCGTCGTCACTGAAATCCCTTATCAGGTCAACAAAGCCAACCTGATTACCAAGATTGCCGAACTCGTCCGCGAAAAGAAGCTCGAAGGGATCTCCGACATTCGCGACGAATCGGACCGCGACGGGATGCGCATCGTCATCGATCTCAAGCGCGACGAAAACCCCCAGGTGCTCCTCAATCACCTCTACAAACAGACGCAGATGCAGACCTCCTTCGGCATCAACATGCTGGCGATTGTCGCCGGCCGCCCCAAGGTGCTGTCGATCCTCGATGCGATTGTGCACTTTGTCGATCACCGCAAAGAGATCGTTACCCGCCGTACTATCTTCGATCTCAAGAAGGCCGAGGCCCGCGCCCATATCCTCGAAGGTTTGAAGATCGCTCTTGACTGGCTCGATGCCATCATCGAATTAATTCGAGCCGCAAAGAATCCGGAAGAGGCGCGCCAGGGGCTGATCGCCGGGACCTTTGCCGATCCCGAGTGGCTGGCGAAGTTCGAGATCGCTGTTCCTTTGGAGATGGAGAACCAGCGTCCGCAGCTCTCCGAGAAACAGGCCCAGGCCATCCTCGAAATGCGCCTGCAGCGTCTGACTGGTATGGAGCGCGAGAAGATTCTCAATGAATACGGGGAAATCCAGCAGTTGATAGCCCGGCTTAAAGAAATTCTCAGCTCCGAGAGTGAAATTTACAAGATTATCGTCAATGAGCTGAACGAGATCAAAGCCAAGTTCGGCGATGTCCGCCGTACCCAGATTATCGACCTCAGCGCCGAAATCACCCTCGAAGACACCATCGTCGAAGAGGATATGGTGGTGACGATCAGCCACACCGGTTATATCAAGCGCAGCGCCAGCTCGCTGTACCGGGCGCAGCGCCGCGGCGGCAAAGGCAAGAGCGGGATGAAGACCAAGGAAGAGGATTTCGTCGAGCACCTCTTCGTCGCTTCGAGCAAAGATTACATGATGTTCTTTACCGATCTCGGCCGCGTTTACTGGCTCAAGGTCTATGAAATCCCCGAAGGGGGCCGGGCGACGCGGGGCAAAGCGATCGTCAATCTCCTCAACCTCCAGGCCGGCGAAAAGATTACCGCCATCCTTTCGGTCAAGGAGTTCGATGACGAACGCTTTATCATGATGGCCACCCGCCAGGGGGTCGTCAAGAAGAGCCCGCTCAAAGAGTACAGCAATGTCCGGGTCGGCGGCATCATCGCCGTCAACCTTGACGAAGGCGACCGCCTTATTGCTGCCGCCCTCACCGACGGCAAGCAGCACGTCCTCCTCGCTTCGAAGAACGGCAAGTCGATCCGCTTTGCCGAAGACGATGCCCGTCCGGTCGGGCGTGTCTCCCGTGGCGTGCGGGGGATGACCCTCGAAGGGGATGATGTTGTCATCGGCATGGAGATCATCAAAGCCGATGCCGAAAGTTCGACGATCTTTACCGTCACCGAAAACGGCTACGGCAAACAGACCGAGCTCGCCGAATACCGCGTGCAGAGTCGGGCCGGTAAAGGGATTATTACGATCAAGACGACCGAGCGCAATGGCCATGTCGTCAATCTCATGCAGATGACCGACATCAACGATTTAATGCTGATCACCGATCAAGGCAAGATTCTACGTGCCTCGGTCTCGCAATTCTCGGTCATCGGCCGCAACACCCAAGGGGTGCGACTGATGGTCCTCGAACCGGGCGAGCGGATTGTCGCGGTGGCACGACTCGCAGAGAAGGACGAAGAGCATGATGGGGATGATGGATATCCGGAAGTTACAGAAGAAGCTGCTGAAGGAGGAGATGAAACGCTCTAAGCAGAGATCCTTCTTCTGGCGGCGCGGCGTCCCCGGACTATTGCTGGTTCTGGTGCTGATCTTTGGCGGCCTCCTGTACTCGACCAATCAATTGGAAGAGACCCTGGAAGCAGATTTCAGTTTGGCGGCGGTGGCGGTCGGCGAAAGGGATTATCAGCAGGCCCTCGATTATTACGAAGGGATTTACCGGCGCAATCCGTCCTTTCATCTCGCCGGCCAGGCGTTGTTTCAGGGCGCCGAGATCAAAAATCTTTACCAGAAGCGTTATCCTGAGGCGCTCCTCGATTACCTGACCCTGCAGCAAAAGTATCCGGACGAGTCCGCCCTGGTGCGGGAGTCGCAGGTGCGCATTGCCGAGATCTATAAAATCCGCCAGCGCGACTATCCGCGCGCAGCCGAGGAATACCGCAAGGCGCTGAGTCTCGGGGTGGCGAATCCCGATCAGATTCAATACGAAATTGCCGACAGTTATTTCCGGCAGGAAGATTACCCGCAGGCGGTCGAAGCCTTTGCCGGGTTGCGGCGCGATTATCCGCAGAGTCCCCTGTTGGCCGAAGCCGGCTATCGGGTGGCAACGGTCTACTCTCTGCTCGGTGAAAGCGAAGCGGCGATTCAGTCCTTTCGTGAGGTCATGGAGCGCTGGCCGACCAGCCCTTATGCCATTGAAGCCCGCTTTGGTCTGGCCGCTGTTCTCGAAGAACGCGACAACTTTGTTGAAGCCTTAAGTCTGCTCCACTCCTTACAGGGGGAATACCCCAATGCCGAGGCTCTGGCCAAGAAGACCGAGATGCTGGAACTCCACATGAAGAAGAAGCAAAGGAGATAAGATGACTAAGAAGATCTCTGTCGTCGGCGCCGGCAGCTGGGGGACCGCCCTGGCCAAGCTCCTCGCCCACAAAGGTTTTGCTGTCACCCTCTGGGTCTATGAAGCCGACCTCGCACAGCGGATGCAGGCGACGCAGTGTAACGACCTTTATCTCCCCGGCATTACCCTGCCGAAAAACCTTGTTGTCACCGCCGATCTCGCGGCGGCGGTTCAAGATCGCGATGTTGTTGTTCTCGTCCCCCCTTCACAAGTCATGCGCCGCGTCGCCTTGCAGGCCGCCCCCCATATCGCCGCCGGCACCCTCATCGTCTCCGCCGCCAAAGGGATCGAAAACGACACCCTCCTGCCGATGTCCGATCTTCTCCTCGAAGTCCTCCCCCCGGCTTTGCATGAGCGCCTCACCTTCCTCTCCGGCCCCTCCTTTGCGCGGGAAGTCGCTTGCGGCATGCCGACCGCTGTCGTTGCCGCCGCCCACCATCACGAAGCCGCCCGCGCCGCGCAGCAGATTTTCAGCAACGAAGTCTTCCGGGTCTACACCACCGACGATGTCATCGGCGTTGAACTCGGCGGTGCGGTAAAGAATGTCATTGCCCTGGCCGCCGGCGTCGTCGACGGCCTCGGTTTCGGCTACAATACTCGCGCCGCCCTGATCACCCGCGGCTTGGCAGAGATGACCCGCCTCGGCCTCGCCATGGGCGCCCGGTCCGAAACTTTTGCCGGACTTGCCGGCATGGGTGACCTCGTCCTCACCTGTACCGGCGACCTTTCCCGCAATCGCTCCGTCGGCATCGAACTCGGTAAAGGGAGAAAAATTGCCGAGATCCTCGACGGCATGCATGCTGTCGCCGAAGGGGTCCGCACCACCCTGTCGACCTGGCAGCTCGCCAATCGCCTGCACGTCCCCATGCCGATAACCGAGCAGGTCTATCAGATTCTGTACGAAGACAAAGATCCCGGTCGCGCCGTCACCGAACTGATGCTGCGTGAACTCAAAGACGAGCGGCACTGAATAAAAGTCCCCCTTTGAAAAAGGGGGATTTAGGGGGATTTGCCTGGTCGCAAAAAGAAATCCCCCCCAGCCCCCCTTTTTCAAAGGGGGGAGCTAATAATAAAAAACTCGAAATGAAAGGATCACAAGATGAAACGAGTGGTATGCTTATTTCTCCTCCTCTGCGTTGCCGCAGTTCCGGCTTTGGCCAAAGAAGTGGTGGTGATCGAAACCAGCAAAGGAGCGATTACCGTCGAGCTCGACGACGTCAAAGCGCCAATTTCCGTGAAGAATTTTTTGGCGTATGCCGACGAAGGCTACTATAAAGGGACAATTTTTCATCGGGTGATCAAGAACTTCATGATTCAGGGCGGCGGGTTGAATGACGAGCTGCAGCCGAAGTCGCCGGGGAAGCCGCCGATCAAGAATGAAGCGGCGAACGGACTGAAGAATACCCGCGGCACCATCGCCATGGCCCGGACCGGGGTTGTTGACAGCGCCACCAGCCAGTTCTTTATCAACCTCGTCGATAACGGTTTTCTCGACCACCGCGACCAGAGTTCTTCCGGTTTTGGTTATGCTGTCTTTGGCAAAGTCATTGCCGGCATGGATGTGGTCGATAAAATCGGCGCTGCCCCCACCGGCATGAAGAACCGTTTCAGCGATGTCCCGGTCGAAACCGTTGTCATCAAAGAGGTGCGGCGGGTGAAGAAGTAGATGGCTAGTTCCTCCTCCTTCAAGGGGGAGGTTAGGAGGGGGATGGGACGTTTGGGCGCCGAATCTTCCCATCCCCACCCCGACCCTCCCCTTGAAGGGGAGGGAGTAATGAATAATAGACTTCATCGCCAGAAGGAGGCAGGATGCCCGGTCTCCGGATTATGACCTACAATGTCCGTGCTTTCAGTCACCATCGCGACGGCCTCGCCGCGATCGAGGCGGTGATTGCGGCCTCGGCGCCCGATATCGTTGCTCTGCAAGAAGTTGACAGCGCCGGCAGCGACCTCCAGACCCTTGCACAGCGGCTCGGCATGCGGCTCTACCTCGCGCCGGGCCGTTGTGGTAACGCCTTCCTGTCTTATTACCCCCTGCATCATCTCCAATCTTTTTCTTTGAGCGAACAGGGCTGTTGTCTGCGCGCCGAACTCGATTTCGGACAAAAACGCATGCACTTCTATAATGTCCAGATCGACGGAGCGCAGCAGCACAAAGAGCAGATCGATTCGCTTTTGGGCGACGACCTGCTCGGAGCGCAGCATCTCGGGATCCCGTCGTTAATTCTCGGGGATTTCGGTTGCAACCGCAGCGGCGCGTTCAATTGGGATCTGTTGCTGGCGCTGCAACGGGTCAGCAAGCCTTTGGTGCACGGCACCTATCCCGCCTGGCTGCCACTTTTAGCGCGGGATCGGGCTTATATTCTCGGTGAACTCCGGGTTCTCGCCATCGAAGTCGTACGCAATCGCTTGGCCCGACAAGCCTCTTCGCACCTGCCTTTACTCTTGACAGTCGAAATTACCGATTTACGCAAATTCCTGAAAATTACCCCCTCATTTCCGGCAAGAAAGCTCGAAATAGCAGCAGGTTAGCACCCATTCTTCAGGCTGTGCATAACATTGTTGATAGTGTTGATAACTGTGGAAAACCCAGGGCCCCCTCACCGAAAGCCCCCCTCATCCGCCCCTTCGGGCCCCCTTCTCCCTCATCGAGAAGGGAAGCTTCCCCTCTCCCTCGGGGCTGAGGGTGGCCGCAGGCCGGGTGAGGGGAAAAATACCGGAGCGTGACGCGAAAGATTTCTTGCATTTCATCGCTTATCTGGTAAATTTACCCGAATTAACTTATTCCAAGAACCGCCCGTGAAATCCGGTCATTTTTTAGATAAAATTATATGCTTGACATCATGTTTTAGTAATTGATAAATTTGCGTCAAGTTTTAAAACGTAGTTCTTTTTCTGAACGATTATGAAAGTTGCGCCGGGATGAAATTACGCACGAAAATGCGAAGAATCGGCACAAACGTCGGCTTTACCCTGCTGTTTCTGTTTTTTAGTCTCTGTTTTACTACATCGCTACTTGCTTTACCGGTCAACGCCACCGCCCCGGACTTTACGCTGGCAACGCTTGACGGCAAAAAGGTCTCCCTTGGTGATTACAAAGGCAAGACGGTCATCCTCAAGCTCGGCACAACCTGGTGTCCCGGCTGTCGGGATCAGGATAAAGAATTACAGAAGATCGACGCCTTTATCAGTGAGCAGAATATCACCCTGATTCAGGTCTTTCTTGATGATCCGGTCAAAGAGATTCAGTCCTATCAGCGCAATTTTCCGATGAAAAGTCCGGTGGTGACGCTGCTTGGCGATGACAAGATGATGCGAAATTATGGGGTCTATGCCATCCCGCGGTTGATTATTCTTTCCCCGGAGCAGAAAGTTTTGAGTGATACGACCGGGATCACCGGGCAAAAGATCAAGGCACGGATACTGCAAAAATAGCGAAAAACTATTATGAGCAGCGTACAAGTTCCTCCCCTTTCAAGGGGGAGGTTAGGAGGGGGATGGGACCCTCCCCTTGAAAGGGAGGGAGAAAATCATCGATAGATTGACGGTTTAAGTTAACTTTTAAACACCTGTTTCTTTGTTGAATTTCATGTTTTATTTATAAATTTTTTATGCTTTAAGTAAAGTGTGGCGGTCAAGGTTGTGGTGGTTTTGCCACAGAACATAAATGGCAGTTGACACAAATGCCACAATCGACACCAAGACGTGACTTGTTTACTCAGCATGATTGCGGTAGAAAAGTTTTCCCACTGTTTATAAGTGCCGCCGATCGTTTTTAACGACGCGGCGGAAACTCGATCAACCAATCACAGGAGGCAACAACATGAAGAAACAGATGAAATGGCTTCTCGCGGCTTTGGCTATTGCAGCCCTCGCCACCCCGGCATTCGCCGTCACCGCTGACATGACCGGTACTTTGAGTGTGCGTGGCATTGCCAACAACAACATGGACGGAAATGACGATAATCAGGATCATGGTCAGTGGGCTGACCAGCGCTTACGTCTCTTCACCAGCGTTGCCGCCAA
>JACUTW010000021.1 GCA_014859605.1 Desulfuromonadales bacterium | reverse complement strand
TTTGTCAGCAGCGGCACCCAGGGGAATCTCCTGGCCCTCCTGGCCCTCCTGGCCCTCCTGGCCCTCCTGGCCCTCCTGGCCCACTGCCGGCGCGGCGACGAATATCTCGCCGGCGACCAGGCGCACTGCTTTCGCTGCGAAGGGAGTGGCGGCGCCGTCCTCGGCGGCATCCCGCGACTTGATTCACGAAGCGCGCCACTGGCGCAAGATGGTCGGCAACGGCATGCGCCAGGCCGGCATTCTCGCTGCTGCCGGTCTTTATGCGTTAGAACATAATCTTCCCCGCCTCGCCCACGATCATGCCCTCGCCCGCATCCTCGCTGAAGGGTTGGCTTCCCTCCCCGGCTTGCACATCGATCTGGCGACAGTACAGAGCAATATGGTCTTTGTGACTGTGAAGAACAACCGGGAAGTGGCGCTGAAAGGGTACCTGCGTGAGGAGGGGATTCTCGTCGGCGGCTACGGCGCACTGCGCTTTGTCACCCACCTCGACCTTGGTGCCGAGGATATTGTTGGCGTGGTTGAAGCCTGTCGGAGATTTGTCGAGCGAAAGGAACCCATAGAGAGGAAAGAGCCGGTCGATCGCAAGATCACCGGCTCTTTCCTCTTGTAAACCACCCGTCCTTACCAGCCCTTGGGATTCTTCGGCTGCAACGTCACCAGCTCATAACTCCGCGAACCGAGTCCGATCTTTTCGGCATGCGCCAGCTGCACTTCCCAGGGGATATCAGGGTGGACGCCGCGAAACTTGTCGCCGCCCGGCGCCTGGCCGCTCTGCAGCGCCGTATTCGGCAACCCCGGTGCTTTGATGACGAGATCGGCGCAGGCCTGATCGAGGGCGACCGGATCGGTGGAGGCGAGGATGCCAAGGTCGGCGACGATGGGAGAATCGGAATGACCGTAACAGTCACAGGCCGGCGAGACCTGGGTGACGAAGTTGACATAGAGCATCTTGCCCTGCTTCCCCTCGGTGGCGCCGAGGGCATATTCCGCCATCTTCTGCATGACCAGGGTCGGCGCTTCGTTCCACTGCACGCGAATCGCCATCTCTTCGCAGATGGTGATACAACGGCCGCAGCCGACGCACTTGTCAGCGGCAATGCGTGCCTTGCGATCAATAATCTCGATCGCCTGATGGGCACAAGCCTTGAGACAGGCCGCGCAACCGGTGCAGACCGCCTCCGCCACTTCCGGCGCAACATTGGAGTGCTGCTCCATCTTCCCTTCCCGGCTCGAACAGCCCATACCGAGATTCTTGAGGGCGCCGCCGAAACCGGTGAGTTCATGACATTTGAAGTGGGAAACACAGATCAATGCATCGGCTTCGAGGATACCGAGAGCAATATCGACCTCCGCCAGAATCTCGCCGGGAATCTTGACCCGCCGTGCCGAATGGCCACGCAGTCCGTCGCAGAGGATCAACGGCGCGCCGGCGACGGCATAGTCGAAGCCGTTCTCGATGCCGCAGACCAGGGCCGAGACCGCTTCTTTGCGCTGCCCCGGATAAAGGGTGCAGGAATCGGTGAGAAAGGGTTTACCACCCGCGTCCTTGATCTTGTCGACAAGACGGCGAATAAAGGTCGGGCGGATATAAGCATGGCCGCCACGTTCGCCGAAATGAATCTTGATGGCGGTGAGATCCCCTTTGCCGACGACGGCGGGGAGGCCAGCCACAGTGATTAACCTCTCTAGCTTATCGTGAAGGTTCTCCCGATTTCCTGTACGCATATCGGTCATAAAAACCTGGTTTGTCATCGCTATATCCTCCCTGATTTTTTTCAGCTGAATCCTACCACGCACTTAAGGAACAGGCAATTCACTAAAACAGTCCAACACAAACGGCCGACCCTGTAAGGGGCCGGCCGTTTGTGTTCAGAACAAGAAAAATCTATTCCGGGAAGGAGGGCAACTCCACCCCGGCCATGCTCTGTACCATGCGTACGACCTGGCAGCTGTAGCCGAATTCGTTGTCGTACCAGACATACAGAACGCAACGATTCCCTTGGACAATAGTCGCAAGAGAATCGACGATACCGGCATGGCGGGAACCGACAAAGTCACTGGAGACGACCTCAGGGGAGTTGGTGTAGTCAATTTGATTCTGGAGGGGAGACTCCAGAGAGATATCGCGCAGGTAACTGTTCAATTCCTGGACACTCGTCTCTTTGTCGAGGGTCAGATTAAGAATCGCCAGCGAGACATTGGGGGTCGGCACACGAATGGCGTTACCGGTCAATTTACCGCTCAGCTCCGGGAGGACTTTAGCCACGGCCTTGGCGGCACCGGTCTCGGTGATGACCATGTTGAGGGGGGCGCTGCGGCCGCGCCGCGAAGCTTTGTGGTAATTGTCGATGAGATTCTGGTCGTTGGTGTAGCTGTGACAGGTCTCGACATGACCATTGACGATGGCGAAACGATCATGGACCGCCTTAAGGACCGGGACGATGGCGTTGGTGGTGCAGCTCGCCGCCGAAAAGATCGCTTCGTTGGCGGTAATGAGTTCATTGTTGATGCCGAAGACGACATTCGGCACATCCCCTTTCCCCGGTGCGGTGAGGATGACCTTGGAGATACCCTTGGCGGCGAGGTGACGACTCAACCCTTCACGATCCCGCCACTTGCCGGTGTTATCGATAAGGATGGCATCGTTGATCCCGTACTCGCTGTAATCGACCTTTTCCGGGGCATCAGCGTAGATAATCCGGATCATATTGCCGTTGGCAATAATGGCATTCTCTTCTTCATCGATGGTGATCGCACCCTTGAAATGACCATGAATCGAATCGCGGCGCAGCAGCGAGGCGCGCTTCATCAGATCGTCGTCGCTCCCTTTGCGCACCACGGCGGCGCGCAGCCGCAGCTTGTCGCCGCCACCGGTCTTCTCGGTGAGGATACGGGCGAGGAGGCGGCCGATGCGGCCGAAACCGTACAGGACGACATCGCGCGGCTTCTCCAGCACCGGTGCTTGACCGGTGTTGACCTCGGCGAGTTCGCGACGCACGAAGGCATCGACATCACCGCTATTTTCGGCGAGATAACGGACCGTCAGCTTGCCGATATCGATGCGGCAGGGGGCGAGATCGAGGCGGCTGAGGGCGACGAGGATCGGCGAGGTTTCACGGACCGAGAGATCATTTTCGAGAATCTGGCGGGCAAAACGATGCGCCTTGAGAATGTCGATGGCTGAACCGTTCGACAGGGTGCGGGCGTAAACGGTGATGACCACGCCGCGGCGGTAAAGCCGGCCGATCAGGGGGAGCATCATCTCAGCGAGCTCTTCCCGTCCCAGCCAGTCAGTAAAGTATTTTTCCGATTTCGTGAGGTCCATACTCTCTCCTTTTTAGTGACAACTTGCGATTGCCGTCCCCGGATTTATGGCGACGACACCAGAAACGCTGGCAACTAACCTGCTCGTAAAGTGGACAAACGCGCCACTAATAACACAAAAGGCGTCTCTGCTCCCAATAAAAATTTACTCAAAACTCTTCTTCCGGCACCATTTCCAGTTCGATACTGAGAGCCGCCATAATCGCGCTGGCGTCAGCAGTACAACTCTCTGACCAGCTCAACTCGACAACGGCCGTCGCTGCTTCGATCGTGCGTAAAAAAAGGGTGCCATCGTAGCCTTCGACAAGAAAACGGAGCATGCCGATCCGGGCCGGTAACAGGCGATAGCGGCGGCGACAAAAGGTCAAGGGAACCAGCCGTCCACTCATCGCTGCTCCAGATGCTGATCGAGAAGAAAGCGGGCGATACTGCGGGGGGGCGGCAGTTCGGGGAGTGCGTCAAGGGAGAACCAGCGCGCATCCTCAAGCTCGTGCGCATCGACACAAAGCTCGCCACCAGCGTACTCGGCGGTAAATCCGGCCATGATCTGACCCGGAAAGGGCCAGGCCTGACTGCCGATATAACGGATATCCTTGACCGAAATCCCGGTCTCTTCAAGAACTTCGCGCTGCACTGCTTCTTCGAGGGCCTCCCCGAAATCGAGAAAGCCGGCGACCAGACCGTAACGACCCGCCGGCCACTCGGCCTTGCGGGCGAGAAGGAGCTCGCCGGGGCGGTGAATCAGCACGATGACGCAAGGGTGAATCGCCGGGAACCGTAAGGACTGACAGTCGGGGCAGCTCTTCCCCCAGCCGCCGGCCACCCGGCTCAGGCTGCCGCCGCAGGTAGAACAGTATCGGCTCTCTTTTTCCCAACGCAGAATCTGCTGGGCCAAGGCCGCCAGCGAGGCGAACTCGATCGAAAGGCGCGGAACCGCGGCACTGAAACTCTCGCGCACCCAACCGGGCGGCAGAGAAAAATTGCGGGAGATGGCCGCGACCCGGCAGGGGAGACCGTCCCAGTGGCCGATATGTAGGGGAGGCGCAGCGGCAATGATCCCCGCCGGCAAAGCCGACCCGCGCGGCAGTGACAGGCCGGTCGCATCTTCGCGCAGCAACAGTTCGCCGGCGCTGATCAGCAGCCAATAGCCCTCCCCGGCGCAAGCGGCATCCGGCGGTTGTGGTGTAAACCGTCCGGCCAGACAGGTACTATTAAAGGGGAGATGAATGGTCGACAGGTAATGGCGGGGGAAAGGACTCATCGGCACCCGCCTACTCGCGTTGCATAAAGGAGGAGAGCTAACTGGGTCTTGGCGTCGTCGATGCGACCATCCCCGGCCATGGCGATAGCTTCCTCCAGCGGCAGCGGCAGGAATTCGATAAACTCGTGGTGCTCCTGCGCCAGCGTCCCCGCCGTCAGATCACAGGCAACAAAGAGGTGAATCCGTTCATCGGTATAGCCGACCGAAGGGAGGGTCGAACCGAGATCGATCAACTCGCCGACGCGATAACCGGTCTCCTCTTCGAGTTCGCGCCGGGCACAATCAGCCGGCGCTTCGCCAGGATCGAGGCGGCCGGCCGGAATCTCGATGACCATCTTTCCTGCCACCGGCCGAAACTGGCGGATGAGCAGAACTTCGCCGTTCGGCAATATCGGCAGGATGGCGGCGCCGCCGCTATGATGGACAATCTCGTAATGGCCGGTGCGCCCGTTGGGGAGGGTGTGAACTTCGCGACAAAGGCGCAGCACCTTGCCGGCGTAAAGTTCGGTAGAGTTGGTGCTCATCTGGTCATTCCGATCGGGGATCAGGCGGGGAGAACCGAGTCAAGACGCAGGAAGGGCCGACCGGCAAAGCGGATCGGCCCTTCCTGCTGACAATTTATTTACCAGCCGAGGCTGACCTTGGCGCTGTAGACCGGCACCTCGGAGTATTCGGCATCAAGGGTGATGCGCAGCAAGGCAATGGCTACCTGCACCCCGCCAAAGATCCGCTGGGTGGTGACGCGTTCATCAAGGTTATGCAAGGCAACGACATTCCCAGTGTATTCACCATCGGTTCGCATAACCCCGGCGCCAATATAAGGAGTCAAAAAGAGAAAACCTTTACTCGCCACCACATCAGCCCCGTAAGTCTCAAGGTCAAGATCGTCGACACCGCGGAGGGTACTGTAGTGGCCGCGCAGAGCGAGAGCCGGCAGCGCCATCGAGCCATCCATCATCGCATACTGGATTTCGCCGCCGATCACCTTGATATTACTTGATGGCACCATGGAGTAACTGGCACCAAGGTCGATACCAAAAGGGAGGCCTTTGCGCACATGCACCCTGGGCACCGGAAGGTAGCTGGGCACATCATTCGAGTCAAGAACCTCAGCCCAAAGGTCATTATCAATCTTGATAAAACTGGCCTCGGCACCGATATCAAAGCCGGTAAGACCCCCCGGTTCAGCTGGAGCGATGCCGCGATAAGCAATCACCATCCCCGCTTCCTTGACCAGTTCATTGAAATTGCTCCGGGTCAAATTAGTAAGATCCAGATCATACTTGCCGGCCAAAGCCGGAGTGGCAAAGAGAGTGCCGAGGAGAAGAAGAGTTAAAATCCGTTTCATAAAGCCTCCAAAAGAGATGATGGCAGCGTCAAGCTGCGCGCCGATGAAAAAACAATGGCCGAACCTTATCACAACTCCCGCCGCCAGAAAGCAGGAAAATGCGCCTTATTGCGCCGGACTCTCCGCTACGGAGGGCTGATGCAGATAGACCGTGCGGCTCGGGAAGGCAATCTGTAAACCGAGGCGTTCCAGCGCATCCATGATCTGCAGGCCGATCTCCTCGCGAATCGCCAGATGCGCGGGGACCTCCGTGGTTAAAGTAAAGTATTGTACAAGGATATCGAGAGAGGATGCACCAAAGTCGTTGAAGTAGACCAAGGTGCTCGTCTGATCGAGGCCTTCGTGCGCGGCCAGCAGGGCGCGAATCGCCTCCACGGCCTGACGCATCTGCGTCGGCGTCGTATCGTAAGTCACACCGATGCTGATCCGCACCCGGCGCTCGGTGATCCGCGTCATGTTGGTGACGGCGGTATTGGTAATCAACCGGTTCGGCACACTGACCAGGGCACGGTCGAAGGTGCGAATCCGCGTTGAGCGAAACCCGACCTCCTCTACCTTCCCTTCGACGCTGTCGTACTTGATAACGTCACCGATCCGGAAGGGGCGATCGGCAATGATCATGAAGGAGCCGAAGACGTTGGCGAGAGTATCCTGGGCCGCCAGCGCCACGGCCAGACCGCCGATCCCCAAGGAAGCAATGAGACCGGTGATGGAAAAACCGAGGTTCTGCACCACCACCAAAGCCGCGATAATAACGACGGCAATCCGCAGAAATTTGCGGACAAAGGGGAGAAGGTGGTCGTCGAGCTCCGATTCAGCGCTGCTCACCCACTGACTGATCCAGACTTCGACGAGATAGACCAGGTTATAGATGGCCCAGGCGACATCGACAGTGATCAGGAGCTTGAGGACACCGTCGGCAAAGCCCTTGGCATTGACCGGCTCAACTGGCAAATGCAGGAACTGCACCCCGACCCAAAAGCCGCCAATGACGAAGAGGAGTTCAAGAGGTTTATTAATCGCCGCCAGAAAGAGGTCGTCGTAGACCGTTTCGGTCTTTTCGGCAAAGGGAAAAACGATTTTGGAGACAAGGTGGGCAAAGACCCGCTTGAAGGCAAGAGCAACGAGGAGAACGCCGAGCGCCAGCAGGTAGCGGCTGAGCGGAATATCGAAGAAGGTTTGCTGAAAAAAAGTGCTGTCCATGTGGTGAGATCCATAGTTACGCCGGGATTTAATTGCGGATTATTTAGCAGATCGCCCTGCTGATTGCAAGCACCCGGCCACGGCGGCCCCAACAAACGAAGGCGAACCAAATGGCCCGCCTTCGTTTGTTGGACAAGATCATAACCGCTTACAAAGTGGTTCTTCCCGGCTCAGGACTGCGGGTCAAATTCGACGCGCCGGTTCTTGGCCCAGGCGTCCTCATCGTGCCCCGGATCGAGGGGTTTTTCCTCACCATACGAAACGGCTTCCAGACGCCCTGCGCTGATCCCGCGGGAAAGGAGGTAGTTGCGTACCGACTCGGCCCGGCGTTCGCCCAACGCAATGTTGTACTGGTCCGCTCCACGCTCGTCGCAATAGCCCGCGAGGGTGACCCGCAATTGACTTTGCGCCTTGAGGATCGCAACGTTCGCGCCGAGAATCTCCCGGGCCGCGGCAGTCAGCAGATGCTGATCATACTCGAAGGGGACACTCTGCAGCACCGGCAGCGGTTCCACCGGTGTCGCGACCACTGGTTCGGCCACGACTTCCGGCGCGGCGACGACAGCGTTGTCCGTGCTCCCCTGATCCGCCACTGCGGGGGGCGCCTCGCTCTGGATCGGTGGCGGAGTGATCGCTGCTTCTTCCGGAGCCTTGGTCGTCGCGCATCCCGCGTTAAAAAGCAAAGTGGCGGCTAAACAAAAGATGAGTCCTTGTCGAAACATGTAATTCTCCTTGGATGCAGGTTTGCGGTTAATGTACCTTTCCGAACCGACTGCTCAATCAAGATCAGTCAGCCCGCCTCGCGGCATTGGTGATGATATTCAATGCCTTCACCGAAGCCATCTCAAGGCTGTCGACGATCTGAGCGGTCGTGGTGGTCAGCATGGCATGGATGATCAACAGCGGAATCGCGGCGATCAGACCAAAAGCCGTGGTGTTCATGGCGACCGAAATACTGGCAGACAACAGGTCGGCTTTTTCGGCGGGGTTGGCATTGGCGACGGCGGTAAACGCTTCGATCAGTCCCATGATGGTACCGAGCAGCCCGAGCAGGGTGGCAATATTGGAGAAGAGCGCTACATAAGGTGTCCGTTTTTCCAGATCCGGGAGGATCTCCATCATGCTCTCTTCCATGGCAATTTCCATGTCTTGCCGCCGCCGGCCCGCGGCTTGAACCATCAGCCCCATGCTCAACATTTTTGCCAGCGCAGAACTATCCTTCTCGACCATTTCCCGGGCCTTGCCATACTCACCATCCACCAGCACCGGATGCAGCTGATTCCACATGTTACGGCTCCCGATCTTGGTGCGGGTCAAATGATACCAGCGTTCTGCGGCGATACTCATGCCAATGACGAATACCAGTAGAATGGGCCACATGAACGCCCCGCCGTTAAAGAAAAATGCAATCATTTTCAACCTCCTGAATTTGTTTTGTTTTTATCGCCAGTTAGTAACTATCAGGGAAAATCCCGCCAACAGCGGCCGTCTAGCCGGCCGGCAGGAAATCTATCGGGTACATAATGGTGGTCCTGGGAACCTTCTCCTTCGGCCCGAAGTTGATTTTCTTGACGCGCTCCACAATCTGGGCTACCAACTCCGGTGAAGCGAGATCGCTCGACTGCACCGAACAGGCAGAGACCTCACCACCAGGCTCGATGGTAATGCGCAGGATAATCTTTCCGCGCAGGGTCGGATTCTTGCGCAATTCGGTATTGTAGATCCGATAAAGCGTCGCCTTGTATTTGTCGAAGACAATCTGAATCTCTTCGTCGGTTCGGGCCGGACCAGTCCCGGTTGTCAGCGGCCGCGCCTCTTCCTTCAGCCCGGCAACGGTGCTCTCGACGCGGGCAAAAGCCACACCGCCAAGACGGTTACCCCCGCCGCCGCCCCCGGTGCCGATATTGCGACTGACGGCGGAATTGCTGATACCACCACTGGAACCGCCGCCACCCGAGGACTGCATGGCAACCATGGAGCGACTGGCCTGGGCCTGACCTGCCGCCCCGCTCTGGGCGCTGACATTGGACTCGAGACCGAGCCGCGCAACCGGGGTCTCTTCCATCAGATCGCTAAAGGCCTCCTTAAAGGCCAGAACCCCGGTACTCTCTGCTTTTTTACGCGCATTCTGTGTTTCGACCGTCGTTGCGGGCGACTTCGGCCGGTCTTCCTTCGGCTGCTCCGCTACTTTGTCCTGCTCTTTCTCGGGCTTCTTTTCTTCTTTGGGGCGTTCCGGCAACTTCTCCGGTTTCGGCTGCTCTTTTTTCACCAGCATGGCCAGACGTTCCGGAACCACGACCACGGCCGAGCGATCCCGTACCGGCAGTTTCCACAGCGGGATGACCGTACCAAAACTGATGCAGAACAACAAAGCGACCAGCAAGGCTAGACGAAAGCGCTTTTCCACCTCGCCCTGGTTATTCCAGGGCATGACCATGGAGCGATAGGGGATGGGTGAGGCCTTTCGCTCAATGAGAAGCTCGTCATTGCGGCGCTCCTCACGGGCATGCGCCTGTCGGACCTCTTCATCCAGGAAGTTCAAATCATGCTGACGTTTGTTGATCTGTGCCTTGAGCGATGCGTGTTTTTCCTGGGTGCCGCGTATCTCCTCTTCAAACTCGGAAATATAACCCCGCAGCCGGCCCAGATGATCTGCAACAAGGGTGTCTTCGTCGAGCAATTCTTCCCAAAATAGCCGAGATGCTCCCAAATTACCCAAGGCATCGAGGGCGGTGCAAACGTCGCGCAGTGCGTCGAAGCGTTGTTTATCTGCTGAAAACGATTCATTTTCTGTCAATACAGTCCGCAGTTCACCTTCGAGCAGCCGGATTTCTCCCCGTGTCTGCTCGATCTGCGTCTGGAGTGGCGCCAATTCAGCGGCCAAGGAAGTCTTTGCGGCACTCATATCAGCTCTTCGCTGCTTGCTGGATAACGGCGAGAGAGATCTTCCCGTATCCGGAATTCGTGCAAGAGGACATGACCTTTTTGATCACGCTGAAGGGAATCGTTTTATCGGCAAGGATGGTGACTTCCTTGCTTTCCACGACCGTCTGGGTGCTTCCGCCGATAATACTGCGTTCGAGCTGTTTGAGCCGCTCGGTGATTGGTCCAATCAGGTCACCCTTGGTATTAGTCAGTTCGGCGGTACTGATCACCGCTTCGCCCTGTACCAGAATAACGTCATGACTGATCATGATCACGACCGTCTGTTCCCGCGGTTTAGCCTCGACCGCGGAGTTGGGCAGCTTGATCTGTTTAGGCGCCTCCAGCACTTCGCTGGAGCCGGAGTTAAAGAGCAGGAAAAAGACCAGAATGGTAAAGACATCCATGAGCGAGGTCAGATTCAAGCCGGGCGCCTTTTTCCTGTTCCGCCCCATCCGTTTCATGCGTCGACTATCGTTCATGGCGCATCTCCAATGGATATATTGGGGAAGAGGACCATATTCTGCGTAGCACCGCTCCCAGGTGACCGTATTTCAGCACTGCGTACGGCATCCATGACCTGAATCAGATAATCGTATTCGATCTTCGGCTCCATCAAGACTGTCGCATCCTCCTTCTCCGGATATTGCGCCTTCAGACGGACAAGCAGCTCGGAGAGCTTTTTCATGTCGTGCTGATCACCTTTTTTCGGAATAGCCGCGACGACCGAGGAGCCATCGGCAATCTCCAGACCTAGATTGCGGATGATCACTTCGATGGTGAAATTCGGCTTATTGGACGCACCGCCCGCACCGATCGGCACACTCAGCTCCATGATCGTTATGCGCGAAAAGACCGCGCTGATGAGTAGAAAGGGGATCAATACCACCATTAAATTCAGGAAGGTGGTGATGTCCAGCTCCGGGGGCTCGTGTTGTTTTCTCTGTTTTTTAGCCATGGTCTGCTCGCTTGGCACAATGGGAGATAATGTTCAGGGTCTTTACCGAGACCATTTCGAGATTGTCGACGATCTGGGCCGTGGTCGTCGTCAGAACGGCATGGACTATCAGCAAGGGAATCGCGGCGATCAGCCCGAAAGCCGTGGTGTTCATGGCCACCGAGATGCTGGCGGACAACAGGTCGGCTTTCTCGGCGGGATTGGCGTTGGCGACCGCCGTAAAGGCCTCGATCAGCCCCATAATGGTGCCGAGCAAGCCGAGCAGGGTGGCAATGTTCGAGAGCAGCGCCACATAGGAGGTGCGCTTTTCCAACTGCGGGACGATCTCCATCAAGCTCTCCTCCATGGCAATTTCGATCTCTTCCCGGCGGCGCACCGCGCCCTGTAACGCCAGACCCATGCCCAGCATTTGCGCGAGAGTCGAGTCATCGTTGTTCACCAGTTCCCGGGCATTGTCAAATTTTCCCCCGGCCAGCACCGGTTGCAGCGAATTCCACATATTTTCATTTTTGATTCGGGTGCGGTTTAGCTGGACCCAGCGTTCATATGCGATCGCCGCCCCCATCGCAAAGACAAAGAGAATGGGGTACATAAACAAACCGCCATTCTTAAAGAAACCTAGTACGCCATAAATGAAACCCATCAGTAATCCTCCGATATCCGGCAAGCTGAAACTTAATCCTTTAAAGTACCCCTACTAGAAAAACTGCATCAATGCTCCTTCTTTGTGTACGCCGTACTCACCTCGAAAAAATCCAATTGCCGCATAAACACATCGCGATCTACCGGCATGGCGTTTTCAGTTAACATCATGCTCAGATTTGTCTCCGCCCCGATTTCCGAGCTTTTCCAGGGAACAATATACAAGGCTTTCGGGGCTTCATCATTGCCGACGATGGACATGCCCGAAACCATCTTGGCATCATCAGACTTCTCAGACTTCTCGACCGGCTCATCGGCCTTCTCCCCCTCCGCCCTGACCGTTAGAGCAGGAAAGAGCATCAGGCAAAGGATGAGGACAAAAATTCGATACATATAAACTCCCTTGGCTGATCCACGTTTACCCAAATGTGCAGCGCTCGCTTTAACGGCCGAGCCGGACGCGCAGATCGGCAACCCAGAGTTTGACCTGCTCATCCTTTGGTACGGCCTCGCTATAGCTTTCGTAATGTTCGAGGGCACACGCCAGATCTTTCATGTAAATGTCACAGAGAATCCCGAGATTTTTGTGCGCCGGGCTATAGTCGGGAAAAGTCAACAGGGTCTTTTCATAGATCCCCCGGGCTTCGGCAAAGCGCCCGGCTTTGCGCAGCAGCAAGCCGTATTCATTGCTCGCCACCGGGTGCGCCGGAATCAACTCCAGAGCTTTTTGCAGATGCTGCTCGGCCAGCTCCGGCTTGCCGTTATGCCTGCAAGCTATCGCCAGATTGATGTAAGGGGCCGTCACGCCGGGGGTGCGCTCGATCACTTTCTCCAACACGGTACTGGCGCTGGCATAATCTCCCGCTTGCATCATGACCACGGCCCGCTCAAAATCATTGGCCGACTCACTATCGGAGCCAGGGACCTCCTGGATGACAAACCCTTCCCGCCCATCACCGAGGCGCGCTATTGTGGTGACCTCCTCCACCACGGGGGGCGCGGCTTCGACAATTACCGGCGTCGGCACCTTGGCTCCGGTTGTGCACCCCGCCAGAAATCCCAACCCCATGGTTACGGCGGCGAAGAGGGCGCGGCTTCGGGCGCAAGGGCCCGGCCTCCGTTGTTTATCAGTTTTTTGCATGACAGCACCGCCTTCCCTTTACAATCAAAAAATCAATATGTTTCCACGCGGTCACTTCGGAGCCGTCTCCGGTCGAAGAGCTGCAACCGGCAGTTCCTCGGCGCTCTCCACGACCCCGACGGCTTCTACCGCTTCTACGCCCGCCACCGCCACCGCCTCGGCCTCTGACGAATCCGGGTCCTGCACTTCGGGCTCGGGCGGCGCAATGACCGGCCTCTCGATCTCGTAAGTGAAGACGCTTAAGGAAGCGAGAATCGCGCTCGGTTCTTCCGGCTTGGCGTAGCGTGCGGGGACAGACACAGCCAACTTCTCCAGACTCTTGTCGATCCAGACGTTATAGATACCGACGGTCAGCAGTTCAAGGTTCTTCTCGTGCACTTCGATAGCTTTATCCTCAAAGGGATAGGCCTGCTCTTCGATAGCCAACTCGTACTGTTCCAGCTCCAGGGGCGACAAGCCATCCGGCCGCTCCGATTCGAGCAATGCCTTGCAGAAGTGGGCGTAAATCTCGGCGAGATAGAACGTCGCCGCCGCCGTCACTTCGCCGATTTCATAATCGAGAAGTTTAGTGAATGCCTGCGTGGCAGCCTTCATCAGCTCGCGCTTCTTGCGCAAATTAACGTCAAAGGGTTTGGCCAGCCGGACTTCCGCAAAGCTGGCATATTTCGGTTCCGTCAGCACCAGCGCCGCCTTGCCGCCAAGGAAACGGGTCCGGGCGGTCCGGGCGCGGCCGGCGGCCGCATCGAGGGCGACAATCTCGCCGAGTTCTTTCAGGTAACCTTTCTGGTCGTCCTTCTCCTTGAGGAGGTCGGCGATTTTGTCGCGGATTTCAAGGTTGATCTCCAAAGGTTGCGGAAAATAACCGACATAACGGCGATAGACCACCAGGGTGCGGTCCCTGTTGCCGGCTTTGTCATGCAATTCCGCCGCGATCAACAGCGCTCCCCGCCGGACCTCGTCATCGCGGGACTCCCTTTCAACGCGCTCATATTCATCGGCCGCCAGGGCAAACAGACCGTCCTCACGATAGACAAAAGCGATCTTCCTGGTCACCTCCGGCTGCAGGGCATGACCGGGGAAGAGGTCGCGGAAGCCCAGGAGCACGATTGCTGCCTGCTTCCAGTCCGTGAGCTGCATCAGGGCAACAGCGGCATCGTACTCCGCGGTTACCCTGATCTTGGAGGTCGGGGCCATGCGTCCCACCCGCAAAAAATGCTCGGCGGCGGCCCGATAATCCTCCAGGGCATTCGCCTGTTCACCTTGCTTGTAGATCGACGCCGCAAGATTATCGGTCAGAGCCTCGCGGGTTTTATCCCCGGCCGGGAGGAGCGTCAACACATTACTGTAAGCGATTTCTGCCTCGTTGTAACGCAGCAGTTCGTAGGTGGAGTGACCAACCACCAGCCAAGCGGCGCGCAGGATCCCCACTTCGGCGCCGGGGAAGACTTCGATAAGCTTGCGGGCTACGGCCACCGCCGGCTCGTAATCCTGCAGGTCGTAGAGATCATCCGCCGCTGCCCCCAGAATCATCGCCGCCTTTTCATGCTCCGGATAGGTGTCGGCAAACTTCAGCGAACTTCGTACCACTTCCCGCTTCACCTGATCCTTCGCCGCCACGGCAACTCCGGCGAGGTGTTCGCGATAGGCGAAAATTGCCGCGTAGCCGGCCTGCGCAGACTTCTCGTGGCGCGGGTAGTCATAAGCGGTCTTCTCGTATTCCACCGCCGCCAGATCAAAAGAGCGATTTTCCAGAAAGAGGTCTGCCAACATATAATTAATCGCCGGCGACTCCGGATCCATCGGGAAGGAGGTGAGGAATTCCCGATACCAGTGCAGCGCTTCACCGAAGTTGGTCTTTTTATCCTTGATCTGCTGCGGACTCTGATACAGCGCGTGATAATGATTGGCCAGGTCGGTGAGGTTCGTTTTCAGCCAGGCCAGCACTTCCGGACGGGTGCTCGGTTCGAAATGCTGCCAGTATTCAGCCTTGAGTCCGTAGTTGGTGGCAAATTGTTTTTTCGCATCGATGACCAGGCTGGGGAAGGCCCCGGCGAGATGAATTTCGATCACCCGCATGGCAAATTGCGGCGCCACCTTGTGAAACGGATTGCGGCTGACAAAGGCGTTGTAGGTGGCAGCGGCGTCACTGTAGCGGCGCTTGTCGAAGTAAAATTCCCCGAGGTTGCTGTAGACGCCGTCCTCGTAACTGCGCTTGCCGTGGAGGTTGAAGTACTCGACCACCGAGTCGGCACCGCCGAGGTTGGAAAAACTCAGACTGATGATCCGGAAGGTATCATCGACACGTTTACGTTCCGGTTCGTCCGCGGTCTGAGCAAAGTCGTAGCCCACCGACACCTTGTAATCGAGCAGGGCGATGAAACGGTGCAAGGCCTCGTCGTAGAGTTCCTGCTTGTAAAAGGTCCAACCAAGCTTGTAGAGGGCGAGTTGATAATAGGAGGAGGTAACACCGATGGTGACGATGCTGCCGTAGGCCTCCTCAGCATCGAGATAACGCCGGCGGGTGAAGAAATATTCGGCGCGGCGGAACTGCACTTCATCGATATAACGGGACCGGGGGTAGTCTTGCACCAACCGGTTCATGACCTCCATGGCCTCTTCGACCCGGCCGAGTTCTTCATAGGCGCGGGACATCTGATACAGCACCTGATCGTTGCGCGCGTATTCGGGATAATCGTTCAGCAGCTTCTTGTAGAGCTCGATGGCCTCGACCGTCCCGACCCGCTCCAGGTCATCCGCATCATCACCAGCGCCTTCCGTCGCCGGCCCTGGCAACTGGCTCTGCGCTGTCCTTTTCTCGAAATCGGCCGTCGATTCACCTGTCACCGGTTCAGTCGCCAGCGCCGGAACCGAGGAAGCCGGCGGCCCCACCGGGCGGGCAGCCTTTTCCGGAGGCGGCAAAGCCGTGGCGGTGGCCCGGCGCTCGGCCACGGTCGCGCCGGAAAGGAGACCATATTCCCTTTCGACCTTCAGGTCAGCCAGGCGCCGAATCGCCTCTGGCGTCATAGCCGAGGCCGGCGTCTCTTCGAGAAAACGCCGGTATCCTTCCATGGCTTTTTCGAGACCGCCTTCGATCTTTTCTTCCTTGATTTCGATGTGCATGTGCCGCAGCTTGGCAATCGTGTCCTTGCTGCTCCCCGACTGACAGGCGCTCAGGAGCAGCGGTAGCGCGAGGGCACTCCAGCACAGCCAATTCGATCTTCTCATTGTTCGGCACTCTTCTGGATTTGAGCCTTACTGGCCCGATCGTAGCTATCCGCCAAGGCAAAACGCGCCTTGACCTGGAATTCATCCAGGCGGTCACGGCGTTTGCTGAGTTCATTCACCGCCATAATCTCAAGCATGTGCCCCTGCCGCGCCATCAGCACGCGCGTTTTTTCCAGGGCGGTCTCAATCTGCAGGCGCTGGCGGCGGATCATCTCGTCATATCCTTCATAGCTCTGGGTGGCGGCCTGACGGGTGCGGACAAAGGAGGTATACTGCCGATTGAGCAAATCCACCTCATGGTTCAGCTCGCGAAGATTCTTGTGCGCATCGGTAAAACGTTGGTCATATTCCGTATGGATGTTCCAGTGCAGCACCCCCCGCAGTCGCTTGATCCGGTCGCGGATTTCGGGGGAAATAACGGCATTGCTGGCGAGGAGCCGCTGCTCCAGTTGCGCCAGTTGCTCGCTGATGATCCGCTCCCCGGCCGTGGCCAGATAATCGGGACGCGGCGCGACCAGCATGTTCTGCAGGCGTTGTTCGATCCGGTCCCGCTGCTCCAGCCGCAGCCGCATCTGCGAGTCCAAAAGCCGGAATTCGCGGTCGATTTCCGGGAGGAGGGGCTGGTAATAAGCGCGGCGTTGCTGGATCAGATCCTCGTAAGCATCAAGGGCACCCTGCCAGGCCGACAGCTTTTTCAGTAACGCCTCCAGGTCAAAGTAGTTCTTGAAGGATTCCTGGAAATCGTGCGAGGCCATCAATTCGAGGAGGTAGTAGGTCTCGGGGGTATCCGGCAGTTCCCGCAACTTGACCACCCAGTTGGCATCCTGCTTCAGTTCTTCCCGCACCAGCGCACGCAGAAAGTTTCCTTCCCGGATACTCTTGATCGAGGCGGTGAGCTTGTCGATTTCAGCGCCGAAGGCTTCCAGAGCATTGCCATAGAGCAACGCCGCCCGACCATGGACATTGAGTTTTCCATAGGCATACGGCACCGCCAGCAAGGCTTCCTGCACCGCCGGATCAGTCACTTCGCGTGTTACCAGCACACTCCAGGGGACCAGTGCCCTCTCGAAGTTCCCCTCAAAAGCGTCGGCCCAACCCGAGCCGAGCAGGGCCCGATTCGAAAACGGACCGGTTAAACGCACCCGATCAAGGACCAGCTTGGCCCCCTCGTGCTTCTTCTCTTCCAGCAGTTTGTAGCCCAAAACCAGATTCGATTTGTCCTTGATCGCCAAGGTGGACGGGATTTCACTGAGGAGCTGGCCGGTCCGATCGAGATACTCCCGGCCGTTCTGCTCGTTGCCGTTGCGCAGCAGGGCGATCCCGAGATTATAGGAACTGAATCCTTGCAGTTTTTTTTCGCCTTGCAGGTCTTTCAGGATGCGAATGGCCTCGACATTACGACCATTGGCCATATCAATGTGGGCACGCAAGAACGCCAGATCCTCGCGAATCCTGGCCGGAACAGCGCCGCGAATCCGCTCGACGGTCCGCAAGGCATTTTCCGGCTGGTCTTTCTGGAAGTAGATCCTGGCCAGGCGGAAAATAGCCTCGTTACGTATCGACTCCTCGACATTCCCCTCAATGACCGCAGTAATCGCCCGACCGGCCTTGTAGTGCATCCGATAAGCCAGTTCAAAGTCCCCGACATCAAACTCGGCCTGATCGACATGAAAGAAAAGGGTATTGAGAGCAGGCTCATCAAGGCCGCGATACTGCCCGAGTTCAGTGTCGAGCCGGGCAATGGCCTCGAACCAGTCCTCCTGGTAGGCGTAATAGAGGGCCTCTCCGAAATAGAGATCCTTCAGGTCTTTTGGCGTAGCTGTGCTGGCCGCCAGCGCAGGCGCTACGAACAACAGGGAAGCCAGCAAGAGAAGGAATCTGGACATGATTACCAATCTTTAAGGGTGATGGTTTGAGCTCCGGAACCGGCCAGGTGAATTTCTACCATCTTGGGGCCTACGTCCTTGCTGAATTTAAAGCTTTCCTCCCGGCGAAAATCGGAGCCGCCCGTGGTTTTGCCGGCGAGGAGAACCTGCAGTTCGTGCTCACCCGATTTGACGTTGCCGGTATAGATGCGCTGCACGCCACCCTTCTGCAACGCTTCGAGCTCCTTGAATGTATAGAGGTGATGGGTCACCGGCGCGCCGCCTAACTGGATCTCCATCGAATCGAGGCGAAACTTCTCCCCGCTCGCGACCGAGACAAAGACGCTTACCTGGGTATTGGAGGGATAGAGCAGCTTCTCTTCGAGCAGGCTCAACTGCGCCGCGATCCCGAGAACATCGGTCTTGATCTCCTGTACCTGCTCATCCAGACCCTTGATCTGTTCCTTGGAAACTTCAAAGACTTCCGCCAAAGAAGCAGAAAAGGCCAGCATCAGCATCGCAATAGCGAGAATGAAACCTTTTAAAGTGTTAAGCATGGCTGCCACCTGTTGTGAGTGTGTTGTTGAATAAAAAACATTTACATTTTCCCGATGATATTGATGAACAACCCCTGGTGCCGATAGTCAAGGTTGGTGAGATCATCTGAAAAATTGCTGAAGTTGTAGCCGGCCCCGACCTTGATGTGATTGCCGACCCGACGGTAGAGACCGAGCAACGCTCCGTCGAGACGGTCCTGGGCATCGGGCAAGTCGAGCCGCCGCCCCTCAAGCAAGGCGTCCCAGTGCGGCAGGAAATTCCAATCGGCGCGCAACACTGACAGGTGGGCGCGGCTGGCGAAGAACTCCCGGTTGACCGGGTCGAGGCTCACCTCGCCCTGGCGGTAGGCATACTTTGCTCCGACGGTCCAGCGGGACGTCAGGTCGTACATAACATCCCCGGACACGATGTGGCTGCGCTGGAGTAAACCGGAACGGGAAGACCTCTCGACGAGTGCGCCCTCCGGGGTCCGGACGATGGTCTCCTCGGCGCCGGGGACATTATAGAAATAGGTGTACTTGAGCAGCGCATTCAGACGGTCATGACGCACCGGGCGATAGGCATAACCCATGACCGCTTCGGTGTAGTTTCCGTCGTAAAACTGTCCCAGCGAGCTTTTACTGTGGGCATAGTTAAGCTTGCCGATGAGACGCCAGTCCGGGGAGAGCTGGTAGCGGAGGCTGTTTTTCGTCAGCCAGGTCGTCCGTTTGGAGGTGCTGGCAAAGGAATAGTCCGCTCCGAGGTGTTCGGTCTCGTCGACGCGATATTCCACCGCCGTAGCGAGCTTCAGCCGGTCAAAGCCGTAGCCGGCACTGACGCTCACCGCGGTCCTTTTGAGCTCGGCACCGGTCTGGTGATCCTTGAGGGTGCCGAAATCGAGCTTCGCCCCGAGATTGATGCGGTCGCTGGGGGAAAGGTCGACACCGGTCGCATGCATCAGTCCGGTCGGCACCTCGCCATGGGTATAGCGCTCTTCGAGGTAGATGCTGGCGCTGTCGGAATAACGGGTGCGGAACCCGGAAGCCATGGACCCTTTGCGGGCACGCAGACCGTTGTCCGAGCGTTCGTTTTCAAGAGCATAGTTGAGATAGAGATTGGTCCGATCCGAATAGAGGTACTCGGTGCCGACCCGTCCCCCCGTCCCCTGCTCCCCTTCGGAAACCTCACCATTCATCTTGAAGCGGTCTGTCAGCCGATAACTACCACCGGCACCGACGCGGAAATTACCCTCGCGGTTGCGGGTGGTGGCCAGGGACTCCTGCACAAAACCGTAGCTGTTCCAGCGGACCAGGGAATCGTACAGCACCTGCACCACCATATCGGTACGTTCGCCTTCCTCCTGGGTCGGGGGGGGGACCGGCGACTGATCCTTGCGACGATCATAGCGCACCCCCGAACTCAGGGTCCAATTCTCGGCACGTTGGAAATCGACGTTGACCTCGTGCGCCTCAGTCGCAAGGGCGTCACGCTGGCGACGCTTATCACTCTTGAGACGCAGCCCCAAGCGGTCGGAGAGCGGCACCGTCACTGTCCCTCCATAATGGCTGGTGTCCCGATCCGTGGTCAGGCCCGGCGCCGAGTAGCCTGCTTCCAGGTCCTGCCAGTACAAGGTGAAGCGCCCTTTTTGGCCTTCAAAGAAGTCTTGCAGCCCAACGCTGGCATCGACGCGCGTTGCCAGCGCCGCGACCTGCGGGCTGTCCAAGGGATCAGGCGTACCGAAGAGGAAGCCGCCGTCGACGGAGGTCGCGGCCAGCAAACCAGGGCCTTCGCTGCGGCTTGCCTCCATTTTCAACCAGGACTCCGAGTTCTTGCGAATGGTCACATCGGCGGCCTGCAAAGTATGCTCGGTCTCGCCTTCGTCAAAACTGCTGGCCGTCAGGCCGACCTTGACATAATCGTTGAACCAGTAATGGCCGCGGCCGCCGGTGGCCAAGGTGTCGAGTTCCTCAAAGTCAGGGCTGTATTCGTAGCGCGCCACCAGAAAGACCGGGTGACCACTGAACGAGCCGCTCTGCACCAGCAGGTTGTCGTCCGCGGTTCCGGAGAGAGGCTCTGCCAACAGCAGCCGTCCCTGCAAGTAATCGATGTCGTAATCAAGGACCGGGGTCAGGTTTTTCACCCCGAGCACCATATTGGAGTCCTTGTCGCGCACTTCGATGCGCAGGCGCTCGGAACCGGCCAGGATATCCCGTTGGCGCAGGAAGTAGAGGGAACCGCTCGTTCCGCGGAACTCGTCCCGCGCCCCTACGGTCCCCGGTTCAGCGGCGAAACCGTCGAGCAGGAAGCGCGCCTCGCCGAAACTGGTGGCGTTTTGCGTCTGATAATGCAGATTCGCCCCGTACAGCCCACGATCCACATGCGCCAACGTATTATCGGTATAGTCGATCTTGAAATTGCCCCAGAGTCCGTAACTTCTGTCCTTGGTCAATCGGGCGTAGAACTTGCCCATGGTCGGGGCATCTTCCACCACCGTGCTGTCATCACCGTAGGTCGGCATGTAGACATCCGGGTCGATCCGGCGGAAGAGTGCATCGGGAGATTTGTCCATGAAATTGCTGAAGATGTCGCCCAACGGCCCCTCGCGGGTATCGGCACTCGCCGTCAACCCCCACCCCTCTCCGAACTTGCCCTTGGTATAGAAGGCCAGGCGCCCCTGGGCACTGAGGTCCTCACTGTATTGCGGTTTGTCCGGAGCCAGCAGTTTCGCGGGGCCATTGGTCTTATTGGCCGACAAAGTGAGATCAGCGATCCCCACATAGAACCAGTCGCTCTGGTTCTGCGCAAAGTCGCGCAGGAAGAGTTCGCCATTGCCGGCCTTGTCGAGAACGGCAACTTCGACGGTATGAATGCCATCCGGCAGGATCTCCTCGGCGACGAAACTCCCTTTGTCGTCGACGGGGACGGCATAACCGGCCAGCCAGACACTGTAGCCGGCAGGGATGGCCGCGCCCTGCGCCTGCACCGAACCACCGTGCAGGGGGATGTTGCGGCGGGCGATGCGACTCTCCCCGTAGCCGGCCAACAGTTCACGCCGGGAGTCGGCCGCGGCAAGGTTTGGATCGATCTGGTCAACCACCCAGAGGGGCTGGGTTTCCGTCTCGTCGAATTGCCCCTTGCGGTCGTAGACGCGCACCAGGTATTTCAGTGTGCGCCCCGGCGCGGCATAGGTGTCGAAGGTCGGTTGCCATTGCGCCTGGCCATCGACATCCAGAGCGACGACGGCAACGGGGAGATCGCGCACCGACTGCTCTGCATCGAAAACCCTGACCTCGGCCCGCGCGATAAAGCTACGGTAGTTGCTATAGAGGCGGAAGCTTACCAGGTTCTCGACAAACTCGGTCTCTTCGAGATCCTGATAGCGGATGGTACGCGGCCAGGCGGTCACGTTGAGGCGCGGATCCAGTTTCAGCTTGTCATGCTTGAACTGCAGGCTGGCTTTTTCGAGAGCCACATCGATACAGCGCTGCACGTCCGGGATCGACATGCCCGGGTCGTCCACCGGCTTGCCGTCGACGGTAATGCGCATCAAGTTCAAGCCAAAGGGATTGGCAGGCGATACCTCACGGGTCAGGCGGGTGACCTCAACTCCCTCGTAGTCATCGACCGTGACCAGTTCGTCATAGACCCCCTGAACTTGCACGCGGGAGGTATCCGACTCGATGAAGCCGGCATTGATCACATCGTCGGACTGGACATAGCCCCGGCCTTCAAACTCCACCTGCTGCTCCGTCAAACCCAGTTGCTGCACAACCGCTTCCATGGACCGGCGGGCCCGGGCCGTCGAGAGTCCGATGTCATCCCCGTAGACGTCGGCCGTCCGCCGATCGAGGCGCTGGTTACTGGTATAGCCGACAAATCGCAAGCGGACATGGGACTGGTCGCCGATCTCGGCCATGACCTGCTGCAAACGCTCGACATAGCCGGCGGGCAACACCGGTTGACCTTTCTCGAAGAGGATCGGCTGGATGGGTCCCGACGGCGGATCGTAGATACGGGTGACGGTTTCGGCCCCCGCCGCATCCGGACACAACTGCGGCTCATCCGGGAGTTCCTGGAGGGAGTCGTCATGCCAGAACTCCACCTCGATGCGCCGGTTGAGCGCCCGGCCCTGTTCGGTCGCATTGGAGGCCGCCGGATGCGTCGCCCCCCGGCCTTCGCTCTCGATGGCGGAAGTCGGTAACCCCAGACTCTCCTGCACCGCCAAAGAAACCCGTCGGGCGACAGCTTTGGAGAGGCCGAGATGGTTACCGTAGATGCGCTCGTCCCGTCCCTGCAGCGGGGTATTGTCGGTATAGGCGATGAAGCGGACCACGACATTGTCCTTGCCGCGGAGGTTTTTCAACGCCTGCCGGACCTGAGTCAGGAATTCCGGCGGCACTTCCAGCATCCCTTCTTCGTACAGCAGGGGGGTGATCAGATTCTTGACCCGGGCGCGGTGGGAATGACCATCCTTGTAACGCAACTTGCAGACAGTCTCGATGCGGCAGACCTTGAGGCGATTGACCTCCTGGGTGACCACCACCTCTTTCTCGACCATTTTTTCGGTGATTTCGTCATACCAGACCTGCACTTCGACCCGCCGGTTCAGTTGCCGTCCGGCATCGGTCAGGTTGCTGGCAACGGGCTGACTCTCGCCGAAACCTTCGTAGGAGATTGCTTCCGGGGGGAGGCCGAGGGCGAGCTGGAAGTATTCGGCGGTGGTGCCGGCCCGCTCACGCGAGAGTCCGGTGTTGTCGCCATAACGCTCCGCCAGGGCGGCGCTCAGACGCTGCGAATCGGAGTGGCCAACAAAGTGCAGGCGCACATTGACGCGATCGCGCATATTGTTGAGGACATCGCGCAGTTGCACCAGATAGTCTGCAGGGATATCCGCCTCGCCTTGGCGGAAGCGGATGGGCGAGACCACATTTTCGAGCTTGATCGTCTTGACGTCCCGTTCAGCAACCTCCCGCATTTCAACTCGATCTCCCTGCGCCTCGGCGAAGGTGGCAGGATCGTGAATCCAGGGGATGAAGGTCTGCTCCACCGGCAGGTGCATCTCGACGGCCTCGCCGCGCGTCGCTGTTTCCCGGACCGCGCCAAGCGGGGCAACAGTCGCAGCGCGCAGCGGAGTAGCGGCGGAGACAACCAATAAAAATATGAGGGTGGCACTAGGCTTCAACATTGATTCCATCTATGTAAGAGGAAAAGGGCATTCCCAAAGGAGGTGACTCCTTTACGGCGGGCCACCGCGGCGCCAGAACACTTCGGTTTCGATATTCAAACGATATCCTCCATTGGTCAGTGCCCAATGTTTGATGACCTCATTCTTCAAGGCTTCAAGTCGATCCTGCACCAGTCCTTCGCGCTCAATATCCGCCAGATAAGAGAGACGCAACACCGCCGGCGCCTTCCGTAACTCCGCCATCAACTGAGGGATCTTCGGCGCCCACTGCAACCGCAGCACCGTGCTGTTCGGTTCGAAGACCCCCTCGGCGATATCGATACCGACCACCCGATGGATGGTGGCGCCAAAGTTGTAGCGCAGCATCTTGCCGCGGGTGGCGCGCTGCACCAGAGGATTCTCGCTGGTCACGCGATAACCGGTGGGGAGGCTGCGATCGTCCAGCTTCAAAATGAAGTTGCTGCCGCGCGTCTCCTCCGGAACCACCGCACAGGTGATGTGGAAACGGCCGTCTTCGTCGGTCGTGGCGATCAGGCCACGGGCCGAAACCACCCGCACCCCGGCCAAACCGTCCTCGTCCGGGTCCTGTTCGCCGTTCAGGTCGCGGTCGTCGAAGACCTTGCCGATCACGTCGGTGCAGTCGAAGTCCGGATCGGGGATGACCCGCACGGTTGAGGTGGCGATCTCGGAGAACGGGTCGCCGCTGGTGATATTGAGGACATAGGCCTGATTGACGTATTCGCCTTCGGTGACACCGGCCCCCACCACCAGCAGCAGCTTGATGGTATGCTCCTGCTTATAACCGATGTCGAGATTATCCCAGCGCAGCTGCCGGCCGTTGATGACCGGTTCCAGGGGAGCTGCGTCATAACGGCTGGAACCTGCGACATACTTGAAGCCGGGCGGCAGCAGGTCGACGATCCCCAATGCGGGCAAGACACTGCGCAGAGTGTTCTTGAAGGTAATCGTGTAGGGGACGAGCTGGCCGCGCGTGACGTTGAGCAGGGGGCTCTTCTTGGTGATGTAGATCTTTTCCTCGATCTTCGGATCGACGGGAATATGGTTGTTGAAGAGTTGGTTGGAATTCGCATCCAAGGTGAGGCGCAGGTAGTAGGTGGTGTCCGCCCCGGTCGGCGTGGTGGTGGAGATGTGCGCCTCGCATTGCGGTGTGGCAGGGAGGGCGTCAGCGGAACAGACCGGCACCGAATAGGGATCCGGAGTGGCCGGCAGAAGGATCAACGACGGCTCGGCCTCGTATTCCCCGGTCACGGCCGTGACCGCGATGAGATAGTCGGCACCCTCGGGACAATCTGTCGCGTTGAACTTCAGATCGAATTTGTATTCCCCGTTCGCCGGCGTCACCTGGTTCTGCTGTGAGGGATCGACAAAACAGCTCACGGGCAAGGCGATCCCGGTTGCGGCCAGTTGCATGGTGAGGGTCATTCCCGCCAACGGCTTGCGCTCCTCCGCATCGTAGACAACACCATTCGCCGGGATGACAGTCTGCGTCGGGTTTTCAGCGCCCGGCACATTCGGGTCGTCGCTCTTGATCGGCGCCGGCCAGGGGCCCTGCAGCTCCGCCTGGTTCAAGACGACGGTGCCGCTCTTGAGATCCGTCCTGAGGAGAGTTTCGAAGGCGATCGTCAGAGTCTCGTTCGGGGCGATATTCAGGCCGGTGATGCTCAGGGTGTCAGCACCGATTACAGCAGTGGCTCCGGTCGGCAGCGGCAGAGCGGGATCAAGCACGATTGTTCCCGGCTGGAACATCGGTGTTGCATGCAAACGCTCAAGGAGATCGAGCAGGGAGAAATTGACCAGCTGAATAGCCGTCGGATTTTGAATGGTGAGAGTGTAGCGCAAGCGATCGCCGGGGTTCGCGGTCGCCGCGGTTACCTCCGTCGTCCCGGAGAGCTTGGTTACAATTTTCTGTAAGGTCAGGGTCGGGATTGGTACCGTGAGCGGCGGCGCGGCGGCTTCGGCGAAATAATTATTTAGTCCGTCAATGCCGTCGGCGCCGGTGCGCTCGTAATCGCTTAGGCCGGCAAGACTGGTCCAGCGGGCGGTCACGCTGTTGGTCAGTGTCTGGTTAGCCACGACACTGTTCTGTACCAGCACCTGGTAGGTGACGGTGACCGTGCCTCCCTTTGGAATGTCGATACCAGCCCAGGTCAGCGTCGATCCGCTAGTACTCTGAGTGCCAGAGGAACCAACGATGATTGTGCTGTTAGCAACGTACTCAAGCCCCGAGCCCAGATCACCCACCAACACCAGATCGTAGGCGCTCGAGGTGTAGGTACCCGTCAATTGCACGCTGTAGGTCAAAATGTCGCCCGCAGTCGGTGGTGTCATCGGGCTGACGCTCTTTGCCACCGTGACGGACGGCTCGACCACAGTCATCAAGGGGGTGGTGCTACTGCCCCCATCCATCACCGTGCTGGGATTGCCGTCGATCTGGTTGTAGGTGTACGAGGCGGTATTGCTGAAGGTCAGACCCGCACTGTTTTTGGCGACATTGTTCAGGCGCACCGTCACGCCGATCACGATCTGTTCGTTGGCCGGGATCTCGATGCCGGTTATCGTGTCTTCGATGATCAGACTGGTTGGAGTACCGGTATTGACGAGGGTCCATGTACCGGTATTGATGGTCGAGGAACCGGTGACTTTTTCGATCCCCATCAGGGTCAGGTCGGCGTTGATTGCCGCAAGGTCGTCATAAATGCGGACATCATGCAAGGCGGTCGGCTGCGGGATAGCGGGTACGGTAATGGTGTAGGTGAACTCCTGACCGATGGTGGCCGTCGCGTTCGCCGGATTCTCCTTCAGCAACGCGCCTGGCAACGGCGTGGTCAGGGTCTGCTCTGCCTCGTTGGTCGGGCCATAGAGCTTGCGATCGCCGACGCTGCCGTTAACTGGCACCGCCTCGTCGTCGAAGGAGTAATAGCGGGTGACCTGGGCGGTGTTGGTCAGGGTCAGGCCGGGACCGAGGTTCGGGTCGGCGGTGACCGTGTAGACCACGCGCAGGGTCTCGCCGGCCGGGATGGTGTAGGTGTCGGCACCTCCGGAATCGAAGTCCCAGGTGGCCACACCGGTGGCAGGGTCGTAGACCGGAGCCAGGTTCGGCCGGCTGGTGCTGGTGCCGACCAGTGTGATGGAGGTGGTGGTCACTCCGCCCTGGCGCAGGCCAACCGGCAGGGTATCCACCAGCACGGTGTCATAGGCCGGCGCCGCGCCGCTGTTCTGGATCTCGACGGTATAGGTGATGACCTCGTTGGCGGCAATGACCGTGGCGCCGCCGGCCGGGGCAGCGAGTTTGTTCACCGTCAGCATCGGCTGCAGCACGGTGATGGTCTCGCGGGCTGTCAACTGCGGGGCGGACGTGCCACCGAGGGTGTAATCGAGGGTCGCCGTGTTGGTCCGTGGCGTGCTGTCCGCCTGCGCCAGGCTGTTGAGCACGCGGGCGCGATAGACGATCACCTGATAGTCGTTGTTCGGATCGTTATCGGCGGTCGCATTGACCACATCGCCCAGATTCCAGGTCAGAGTCTGACCGCTCTGTACAGGTTCAGGGGCCGTCACTGCCGTACCGAAGTAATTGGCGCTAAGCATACCCGCGAATGCCATGCCCGCGGGCAAGGTGTCATTCAGCAGCAGTCCGAAGTGCGAGCCTTCCTGCAAACCGAGGCGCAGCTCAAATTCGACCAAGTCGCCGACCCGGACGTTGGCGTCGGCACTGTAAGTGTCGCGCAGGCGCGACTTGGTCAGGGTGGTCGCATCGGCGGGGGTCGTCAGGCTGAAGGTGCCGGTGGCTACGTAATCGTTCAGCCCGCCGACGCCGTCGGCGCCGGTGCGCTCGAAGTCACTTTGGCCGGAGAGGCTGGTCCAGCGGGCGATTACGCTGTTGGTCAGCGTCTGGCTGGCCACGACGCTGTTCTGCACCAGGACCTGGTAGGTGACGGTAACCGTACTCCCCTTCGGGATAACGATGCCAGTCCCGGTCAGCGTCGATCCGCTGGTGCTCAGGGTGCCAGGGGAACCAACGATGCCTGTACTGCCATCGACATACTCAAGCCCTGCACCCAGCTCATCCACCAACTCAAGATCGTAGGCGTTGGCGCTGTCGGACGCCATCAACTCCACGCTGTAGGTCAGAATGTCACCGGCGGTGGGTGGTGTCGCCGGGCTCACGCTCTTGACCACGGTGACGGAAGGCTCGACCACGGTCATTGCGGGGGTGGTGCTGCTGCCTCCCTGCATCACCGTGCTGGTATCGCCGTCGATCTGGTTGTAGGTGTACGAGGCGGTATTGCTGAAGGTCAGACCCGCACTGTTTTTGGCGACATTGTTCAGGCGCACCGTCACGCCGATCACGATCTGTTCGTTGGCCGGGATCTCGATGCCGGTTATCGTGTCTTCGATGATCAGACTGGTTGGAGTACCGGTATTGACGAGGGTCCATGTACCGGTATTGATGGTCGAGGAACCGGTGACTTTTTCGATCCCCATCAGGGTCAGGTCGGCGTTGATTGCCGCAAGGTCGTCATAAATGCGGACATCATGCAAGGCGGTCGGCTGCGGGATAGCGGGTACGGTAATGGTGTAGGTGAACTCCTGACCGATGGTGGCCGTCGCGTTCGCCGGATTCTCCTTCAGCAACGCGCCTGGCAACGGCGTGGTCAGGGTCTGCTCTGCCTCGTTGGTCGGGCCATAGAGCTTGCGATCGCCGACGCTGCCGTTAACTGGCACCGCCTCGTCGTCGAAGGAGTAATAGCGGGTGACCTGGGCGGTGTTGGTCAGGGTCAGGCCGGGACCGAGGTTCGGGTCGGCGGTGACCGTGTAGACCACGCGCAGGGTCTCGCCGGCCGGGATGGTGTAGGTGTCGGCACCTCCGGAATCGAAGTCCCAGGTGGCCACACCGGTGGCAGGGTCGTAGACCGGAGCCAGGTTCGGCCGGCTGGTGCTGGTGCCGACCAGTGTGATGGAGGTGGTGGTCACTCCGCCCTGGCGCAGGCCAACCGGCAGGGTATCCACCAGCACGGTGTCATAGGCCGGCGCCGCGCCGCTGTTCTGGATCTCGACGGTATAGGTGATGACCTCGTTGGCGGCAATGACCGTGGCGCCGCCGGCCGGGGCAGCGAGTTTGTTCACCGTCAGCATCGGCTGCAGCACGGTGATGGTCTCGCGGGCTGTCAACTGCGGGGCGGACGTGCCACCGAGGGTGTAATCGAGGGTCGCCGTGTTGGTCCGTGGCGTGCTGTCCGCCTGCGCCAGGCTGTTGAGCACGCGGGCGCGATAGACGATCACCTGATAGTCGTTGTTCGGATCGTTATCGGCGGTCGCATTGACCACATCGCCCAGATTCCAGGTCAGAGTCTGACCGCTCTGTACAGGTTCAGGGGCCGTCACTGCCGTACCGAAGTAATTGGCGCTAAGCATACCCGCGAATGCCATGCCCGCGGGCAAGGTGTCATTCAGCAGCAGTCCGAAGTGCGAGCCTTCCTGCAAACCGAGGCGCAGCTCAAATTCGACCAAGTCGCCGACCCGGACGTTGGCGTCGGCACTGTAAGTGTCGCGCAGGCGCGACTTGGTCAGGGTGGTCGCATCGGCGGGGGTCGTCAGGCTGAAGGTGCCGGTGGCTACGTAATCGTTCAGCCCGCCGACGCCGTCGGCGCCGGTGCGCTCGAAGTCACTTTGGCCGGAGAGGCTGGTCCAGCGGGCGATTACGCTGTTGGTCAGCGTCTGGCTGGCCACGACGCTGTTCTGCACCAGGACCTGGTAGGTGACGGTAACCGTACTCCCCTTCGGGATAACGATGCCAGTCCCGGTCAGCGTCGATCCGCTGGTGCTCAGGGTGCCAGGGGAACCAACGATGCCTGTACTGCCATCAACATACTCAAGCCCTGCACCCAGCTCATCCCCCAGCTCCAGATCGTAGGCGTTGGCGCTGTCGGACGCCGTCAATTGCACGCTGTAGGTCAGAATGTCACCAGCCGTGGGGGGTGTCGGCGGGCTCACGCTCTTGACCACGGTGACGGCAGGCTCGACGATGGTCAGTGGAGCCGTCGGCAGGCTCTCCAAGGTCGTCCCGTTATAGGTATACGATGCCTTATTGGTAAAGACGTCCCCAGCGTCGGTCGTAGCGTCGTTGGCGACCCGTGCGCGCAGCGTTATTACCGCCTGCTGGCCAGCCGGGATGCTGTCGATGGTGAGATTCACGTTCTGGCTACCCGGTGCCGTGGTGTCAGTCAGAACGAAAGTGCCGGCGACAGCTGCATTCAGGTAAACCAGCGCCGGATCGAGGATGTCGTTGACGGCTACATCGGTCAGGATTGCGTTGACCGGCGTGCCAGGCACGGTAATGGTGTACTGCACCTCTTCACCAATAGTCACCGTGGTCGTTGGCGCAACGGGCAAGGCAATGGTCTTGGTCGGGACGTTCAGGGCCAGGACGTTCGTCATGTAGACTGTGGCGGGCGGGACGGTCGGCACATATTCGCGACCGGATTTCGCCGGCAGAGAGTAATACTTCTGTACCTGGGCGCTGTTGTTCCAAGTCGTATCGGGCGCGATGTCATTGTCGAAGCCGATATCGTATTCGACGAACACGCACTCGCCCGGATTGATCGGCCGGGCATCGATGAACGCAAAGCTCATCTGCCCGCCGCTCAGCGTGTAACTGTAATCCGTGCTCGGTACGGGAACGGCGGTGGCCGGATTGGTACCTGCGCCAATCTTTACCACCGGCCACCCGACGAGCGGCGCCGCAGCTAGCTCCACAGGCAGCTGATCGGTGATGAGCAGATTATAGGCGGGCGCAAGGCCGGCAGTGTTGCACGTCTGCAACCGGAACTTCATGGTGTCGTTGACTATGTCCACCTGGTAGGGATCGGTTGAAGAGCCGGTGCCGATGCGACCGGTGCCGTAGTCCAGCTTGGTGAGATCGGACATAACCGGCTGGCGGACCTCTATCGTCGTCGCCAGTGTGTTCAGCCTGGCGTGGACCAATGGGTCAAGACTGTCGGAATTACCCCCCAGGTAGGAAAGCTTCGCCGTATTGACGAGCAGATTGGAAGAGTTGAAATCCACCCCCACGGTCGGCGCATCGGTCACAACCTTCGCGACATAACGGATCACCAAGGTGTCGATTGGCGTATTGTCGTTGCTCGGCGTGTTGATGATGTTATCGAACTCCCAACGCAAGGTGCCGTCAGTAGCGTCAAACACCGGCAGAACGCTAGTAGTAGAGGAACTAATGCCGGAGGTCGGGGTGATGCTTACCTGAGTGTCGTAGACCATGCCCGCGGGCAGCGCATCCACAACCACGACATTCCGGGTGGTGTATTCCTGCAGGTTCAGCGTCAGATCATAGGTGACGGTGTCGCCGACGCGCACGATATGCGGCGTGGTGGAGGTATCGTCTGTGTAGGAATCTGCGTAAACCGATTTGGTGATGAAGGTGTTGTCAGCCGTGTAGACGGGGATGGCAGAGACTGTACCGACGCAATAGAGATTCGGAGACGTTGTACCTGTCGTTCCGCAACCTTCACCGGTGCGCTCTCCCGTGTGCACTTCGTCGAGCGAGGTCCAATCTACATAAACGCTGTTCGTGATGGGGCCAGCGGAGGTGTCCACCACCGTCACCTGATAGGTCAGCACCAGGGACTCTCCGGCAGGGATGTCAAGATTGCCGTCACCGTTCTCACGCCCCCAGACCAGGGCACCGCCAGTCAGACTGGTTGGCTCCACGACAAAACCCGTGACCCCTGTGCCATTGATCTGCGCGGTGGCGGAATTGGGGACGAGAACAACTGACGACGGCAGAGTGTCTACAATATTGGTGTCATATGCGAAGGAATCACCACCACTGTTGTCAATAGTGACCGTATATTTGAGGACGTCGCCGACCATGGCTGGGTCGGCCGGGGTTTTCCCCGCCGGGGTGACAAAGCTCACGGCCTTAGTGACAGTCAGTTCCGGCTCGACCACGGTCAAAATGTCAGTCGTATCCTCGCCGCCAATCCCTTCGGTCGTATTAACGCCATTGACCTTGTTGTAGAGGTACGACGCCCTGTTGCTGAAGACCTTGCCGTCCGTGTTGAAGTCGATGTTCTTCAGCTCTACTGTAATCTCGACTATCACCTGATCTTTGGCAGGGATATCAAGGCCGGTAATCATCTCTTTCAGGATGATATCGGCGCCATCGTCTACCTTTGTGAGCGTCCAGGATTGCGTCCCCGAAACGAGGTGGGCAGTGGCGCTGACCAAGCCCAGGTTCTCGGGCAAAGTATCCTTGATCTGCACATCGTAGAGGGCCACGTCAACCGGGACAGCAGGCACGCTGATGGTGTACTTGAACTGCTCACCGATCATGACGGTTGTTTTACCAGCGGGGTTTTCCTTTGCCAACGGGCCGGGAGCCTGAATCGTCACTTTGGTGACATCACCCACGTCTATATTACTGAGCAGCTTCGGACCGATAGTGTACGGGTCATCGCTAGGGGCATTGGTATAACTAATAGAGGTGGGGTTGCCGAATTCATCGAGAACAGTACCGGAGATAAACGCTTGGTTGGAAACGTTAATGCCACTCGTGAGGGACGAGTTCAGGGTGACATCGAACTGGATTTGGTATTGTTGGTTTGTCCCTAGATTCAGGCCGCTGATGGTAATAGCTCCGGCCCCATTTGTACCACCAATGGGATCGACATCCAGCATGGCAGTAATAGGAAGATTCTCGCTCACAAGAACGAGCGAACCCGGCCAGATGGCCCCGACGGCGTTCAGTCCCAGGTCGTCGGTGATCGTTATGTTGCCGAGCGCGGGAAGGGTGAAGTTCTGGAGCTGCAGTGTGTAGCGCAGCTTGTCACCCGGAAAAGCCGCGGTAGCCGACGAAGTGCCGGTGGTCAAGTCCTCGACCGATTTTAGAAAGTAGTAGCCGGCCACCGCAGAGGTGACGGTGTAGACGTCCTGAGAATCTAACGTGCCGGGCGTGCCGTTGTTTAGTGGTTTTACATATTCGAAGCGGGTGGTATTGCTGCTTTCAGCATTGAACCAACTGGTGGCGCCGGCAACATTGGGAAACGACAGGCCAGAGGCGGTCCCCACGTCGAGCTGGGCCTTGTAGTTAATGATTAAGCGCTGAGTGGGCGCGATTTTGGCTGCCGCTGTGTTCAGCATGGTCAAGGTAAGCTGACACGCAGACGCAGTCGGACCGGACCAGTTGAGCGAGTAGTCAGTATTCCGAGTTAGTAGGGAGGAGACCGGGGTGGTACCGTCCGCAGCAAAGATTTGGGCAGTAACAGTGGAAGGGGGATACTGACACATGCCGGCGGGAAGATTGTCGGTAATCGTGGCGTTATAGGCCGTGCCGCCGCCGAGGTTCGCGACATCGATCTTGTAGGGCGCCTCCACACCTAGGTTCAGGTTCGTCACCGTGCTCGTCTTGTCGACCACCAGATTGGGCTCGATGACGGACATTGGCAGTGTGGTGCCGAGCCATGCGTGCAGATCCGACATGTAGGTAGAATTAATCGTTTTATTGAACCACATCTCAGCAATGTTGCTAAATTGCACCCCGGTCTTATTCACACTCGTATCTGAGTCGAGGACCACTGTGAGGTCGATCTCGAGGTTATACCCGGCCGGAATCAAACCGAGGACCGTAGGATTATTTTCGTACGAAAAGACAAGATGTTTCGTAGAATCCGACGAAACATCAGGGTGATCGCTCAGCCAAGCAGAACTTGCCCCCAATACTAATGGGGAACCTTCGTTTAGCTGCGTCCTGGTGCCGGTATTCGGATTCACCAAGTAGGCGGCATTGCTCAGATAGCTAAGTGCAGCACCGGTCTTACTAAGGTCGTCGGCAATAACGACATTCTCTAAATTGTGGGTGTCAGCGTTGGTCAGATATTGGAAGACTCCCGAGGCGTCCAACTTCCCCATGACCGGCGCCTTGATCGTGTAAACAAAAGGAATACCAATCCTGGCTGTGGTCTGGGCCGGGGGATTCTGCTTGATAACTGCATCGACAGGCACCATAAATTGCTGACAGGCAGCACTGATTTTGTTATACCCGCCGGGCGCCCAGTAAATCCAAAAGGTGGCTTGAGAGGGGTTATTACACGACATGTTACCGGGATAGTAAATATTGTCGAAGACAATATAAAATGTTGAGTTCCCCCAGAATTGATAATTTATCGTCGTGATTGGAAACCCGCCAGCAGACTCAGGAAAATTCTTTATTGTGCAATTCGCATCAATCCCGAACGTGGAGGCAGATTCAATCAGACTACGGTGAACGGGGTTATAACCATCAACCTCATACGCATTAACACCTGTCAGTGGATTGACACCTGTCAATGTGAACTGCGAACACATAACCCCTGCCGCCTGCACGGATGTCGTCGCCCCCAGCACCAAGGCGAAGAAGAGGAGCAGCG
>JACUTW010000108.1 GCA_014859605.1 Desulfuromonadales bacterium | reverse complement strand
AGGCTGAGGTATTTTTCCAGCCGACCCGGAAAATGCGAATCAATTCAAGCTTTGCAAATGTCCCTGTTTTTTCCTGAGCCCCTTTTCCTTATTGTTTTTCACTTAAGTCAGCCATGCCCGCATCATTAGCAGTAGTCTATTCCTTCTTGATTTGCTCCTGAATGAGCTTAATGAAGTTCATCGATGCTGCATAAAACGCCCGAAGCGACCAACTTCTGTCTGTCGCGAGACGATGTCACGAGCAACTCCATAAAGGATGGAAAGGCCATTTGGTACAATTAATTTATTGATATCATTCTCATCAGTCCCTTCGGGGAAATGGAAATAGACTGTCACACGAAAGTCCATGCGGTATGGCGCTTTTGAGAAAAAATCCTCTTTATTATTCACCTCGACAAATAATCTGACTTCAAATCGCGGCTGGCCATCGGATGATCGAGTAACGGCAAAATCAACGTCAATACTTGCCTCATGCCGGTCTTTACCGTCGTAAGACTCGTTGGCCGCAAAGAAAAATTTATCAACAAAATATTCATCCAGTTCAAGCAGCGCATGCATTGAGAGACTCCAGTTGACTGCAATCAATTTCAACAGGCGTGAAATTAGTGGCGACAGAAGCTGGGTTTCAATCGTCACCTACAGGAGTCACAGAGGGCTCAATTGAACGCAATATTCAGACAGCACCCAAGCTTGGAGGTGGCGTTAGCGATCCAGGAACTGCCACTTTGGCAAGCCAAGCTCCTGGCGCAGCTTAACCACCGCCAGTTCTTTTGCCTTAGCTTCAACGTCGATGGTGACATCGAGCCCGCTCCACTCATCAGGAAAATCTGTCAAATCGATAAAATCGGCATGCGGCCCCGATTTCCCCTCCCAACCGTCCCGGGGAGAGGAGATGTGGAAATAAGCTTCGCGTCCGACATGCTGCCACGTTTTCAAACAGGCTTGTGTTGCCTCAGCGATCGATAAACCGTCGGGGTTGCAACGATGATGGTGAACATCATAAACCAGAGGGATCGCGAGTTCTGCGCAGATCGGCAACAGATCTTTGACTGTATAGCTCTTATCGTCGTTTTCCAGGCTCAGGCGACTGCGGATCGGTTCAGGCAGCGCAGAGACCTGCTCGACCAGCCGCGCGAGGGCGCTCACTTTATCGCCGTAGACCCCGCCGCCATGAATATTGATCGTATCGGCCCCGATCAAAGCTGCCAGCATTGCCTGGTATTCAAGATCCTTAAGAGCCGCGGCCGTCACCTCCGGCCGGGGGCTGGAGAGGAGTGTAAACTGATCCGGGTGGAGACTGAACCGGAGCCGGTACCTCTCCTTGAGTTCTTTGACCGCACCCAAGGATTCGACGATCGCCTCACCCTGCGGCAGCTCTTCAAGCCGATAGCCGACGTCAGGATGAGTGTAGAGCGGCAGCAAGGGTGACGAAACCCGGAATGCACCGATACCGAGGCGGTGCACCTCTTCAACTGCCGCGAGCAGAGAGCGGGCGTTGGCGAGGCAAATGTCACTGAGTCGATCGAGACGCAAAGAGGGGGCAAGTTTTTTAACAAACGTCGCCGTTGTGCTCCTGAAATGAATGGGAGACTGTTTGAACAGGCAGCAAAGGCCGAGACGTAACATAAAAAAATAGTCCTGTCCGGTTGTTGTGCCGGTCGGTCGGCGACACTCACCAATCAAAAAGGTCTGAATGAAGTCGAATCTTCGCTCCACTGTACACCCGTGATATCAACCTTACAACGTTCATCACTATCCCAGCCTTTATTGACACTCGGGCAAAGCATGATATTCTCATGGCTTGAAAAAACAGCTTCTTTCGTACAAATTCATCTGTATATTTTATGCATGAGCAGAACCTTGGGCGCAGTGCTGCGTTCACAATGCACGGGAGGCAACTTTATGGATAACGAGAGCAAGTGCCCGGTCACGGGCAAAACCAGCAGGCAGGTTGCCGGCGGTGGGACTTCGAACCGGGACTGGTGGCCGAATCAACTCAACCTTCATATCCTGCATCAACATTCCTCGCTGTCCAATCCGCTGGGGGAGAATTTCAACTACGCAGAAGCGTTCCAGAGCATCGACCTTGATGCCCTGAAGCAAGATCTCTACGCACTGATGACCGATTCGCAGGACTGGTGGCCGGCCGACTACGGTCACTACGGCGGGCTCTTTATCCGGATGGCGTGGCACAGCGCCGGTACCTATCGTATCGGCGACGGTCGTGGCGGCGGCGGATCCGGCAGCCAGCGTTTTGCACCGCTGAACAGCTGGCCCGACAACGTCAACCTCGACAAGGCGCGGCGGCTATTGTGGCCGATCAAGCAGAAATATGGCCGGAAAATTTCCTGGGCCGATCTGCTGATTCTCGCTGGCAACTGTGCGCTGGAGTCGATGGGCTTCAAAACCTTCGGCTTTGCTGGCGGGCGCGAAGATATCTGGGAGCCGGAAGAGGATATCTACTGGGGCTCCGAGGATGAGTGGCTGGGGGATGATCGTTATACGGGGGACCGGGAGCTCGACAATCCCCTCGCCGCCGTGCAGATGGGGCTGATCTATGTCAATCCGGAAGGGCCGAATGGCGAACCGGATCCGGTCAAATCGGGGATCGACGTACGCGAAACTTTCGCGCGTATGGCGATGAACGATGAAGAGACTGTCGCCCTGGTCGCAGGCGGCCACTCCTTCGGTAAATGCCATGGCGCCGGTCCTGCTTCGCATGTCGGTCCGGCCCCGGAGGCCGCTCCGATCGAACAGCAAGGGCTCGGCTGGAAGAGCAGCTTTCGCAGCGGCAAGGGGGGCGATACGATCAGCAGCGGCATCGAAGGGGCCTGGAAGCCGAACCCGATCAAGTGGGACATGGGTTATCTGAAGGTGTTGTTCAAATACGAGTGGGAGCTGGTCAAGAGCCCGGCTGGCGCTAATCAATGGCTGGCTAAAGACGTGGATGATGAGGACATGATCGTGGACGCCTTCGACCCGAAAAAGAAGCACCGGCCGATGATGACCACGGCAGACCTCTCTCTTCGCTACGACCCGATCTACCAACCGATCGCGCGACACTATCTGGCGAACCCTGAGAAGTTTGCCGACGCCTTCGCCCGCGCCTGGTTCAAGCTGACCCACCGCGACATGGGGCCGCGAGCGCGTTACCTCGGCGCGGAAGTGCCAACAGAAGAGCTGATCTGGCAAGACCCGGTCCCCGCAGTCACACATCTATTGATTGATGAGCAGGACATCGCCGCTCTTAAGAAGACGCTCCTCGATTCAGGACTCTCTCTGTCGCAGCTGGTCACGACCGCCTGGGCGTCAGCATCCACGTTCCGTGGCTCCGACAAGCGCGGCGGGGCCAATGGGGCGCGCATCCGACTCGCCCCGCAGAAGGACTGGTCTGTAAACCAGCCGGACCAACTGAAAACCGTACTGCAGACAGTTGCGGGGATTCAGGCGGAATTCAACAACGCGCAATCAGGCGGGAAGCAGATCTCGCTCGCCGATTTGATTGTGCTTGGCGGCTGCGCAGCGGTTGAACAAGCAGCGAAGAATGCTGGCCACACGGTGACTGTCCCGTTCACGCCAGGACGCACGGATGCATCGCAGGAGCAGACCGACGTAGAGGCCTTTGCTCCGCTTGAGCCGGTTGCCGACGGATTCCGCAACTACCTCAAACGCAAATTCAGCGTATCGGCTGAGGAACTGTTGATCGACCGGGCACAACTGCTGACGTTGACGGCTCCGGAGATGACGGTTCTGGTTGGCGGCCTGCGTGTGCTGAATACCAACGTCGGGCAGACCCGGCACGGCGTTTTTACCAACAGCCCGGAGACGCTGACCAACGACTTCTTCGTCAACCTGCTCGACATGGAGACGGTCTGGCAGCCGTCCTCGAAAGATGGTGATGAGTTCGAAGGGCGAGATCGCAAGAGCGGCGCACTGAAGTGGGTCGGCACCAGGATCGACCTTCTCTTCGGCTCCAATTCCCAGCTCCGGGCGGTCTCTGAGGTTTATGGCTGCGAAGACTCGCAGGAGAAGTTTGTGAACGATTTTATAAAGGCGTGGGACAAGGTGATGAATCTTGATCGCTTCGATCTCACCTGATCGCAGCAAAAAGATTCCGGGGCGAGCAGAGAACAACTGACGAGGACAGATGTTGTAACCACATCTTCCCGAGCGTTAATATGGACCAAAAGGGGCACCCACGAGTGGCCCTTTTGGTCGTAGAAGAAAATCCCGTTATCCCTCCCCCTTCGTCTTTTCCATCCTGAAACCAACGATAACGCATCAACAGCAAAGGACTCAGCCCCGCGTGAAAGTATAGGCGCAGCAACACCGAAAAGAACGACTATCAGCCAGATAGCCATCCTGACTCCTTCAATTATCCCCTAAAAGGCGTAAACGATCCCGAGTGCAGCAAAACATTGGTTCTCGGCCTTGACCAGAGGGCTGTCGGCGGCGTCGCCGAGTAACAGGTCGTAGTTTGCGAGCAGTGTAACGGCCCAGGCGCGGTCGAGGGGATGAACAATCGTGAGCCTCCCCCCCACGCTCTTGAAGCCCGCCTCGGCAGTATAGGTCGGCAGGCCGGAATTCGCAGCTTGCTTCGGGTTGATACCGAAATAATCCTGCATGTAGGCATCGCTGCCCCAATTGACCGTCAGAGCCGGGCGCAGCATAGTCGGCCCAGGACGATGAGTGTAGCCAACGCTGGCATGAATTTGGGCTCCCGTGTCTGCGCCCGATATCTGCTGTTCGTAGCGGGCGTCAAACGAAATTTTTCCGAGGTTCCAGCGGGCGAACAGGTTGGCACTGGCCCCGCCGTCGATATCACCGAGGCCATCCAGGTCAACCGAATCGTTTTGATCACGACCGAAGCTGTAGCCGACCGAGGCGCCGAAGTGTAGTTTTGTGTCACGATAGAGATAGGCACCGAGCCCCTGCCGGGCGTTGAGAAAGATCCGGTCGCGCCAGGTGACGTCGAGAGAAGGAAAGGGGCGAAATTCGTACTCGTCGGAGCCTGTATACTTCGGCAGGTAAAGACCGATCGCGCCGATACTGACCTGCCAGTCCCCTGCGGGCGGTCGGCCCTGGGCGTTCACGGTTGTCAGAGGGAGAAGAAGCAAGGCAAAGAGGGCGGGGAGCAGAAAACGGTAACCCATAAGAATCCTCGGGCGCTATTTATTTTAATGCTATGTGGGCTGGTTTGCCAGCAAACTTACACCAATTATTGTTGGGAAAATCAGCTTCGAGATTAGAGCAGGGGACGCATTCCGTCGGTTGCGCGCTGTTTCACATGATGTGGTAAACCGGACGCTACGATTCTGGCAATGCTTGCCATGCCCCCCTCCAACAAATACATTCTTCGAACATTTCCCCGAGCCCCTCAGATCGATCAAATCACCTTTAATGCCCGATATGGCGCAGCCAGGGGATAAGCCGCTGATAGTCGCTGTAGGTAAGACTCGTCTCCCAATGCCCACTCAACATCCCGATCAGCACCCCGGAGGCAAACAGGCCGGTGACCAGAAGCACAAAGCTCCAACCAGGGAGCACCTTTTGCCCGATCGACATCTGCAGCGTGTTCGATTCCGGACAGTTCTGTATGCAGGTCATGCAGCCGGTACACTCCGGCGAGACGACCGTCAGTTTGTTCTGCACATCGATGCGGGACGGACAGGCTCGACTACAGTTGCCACAGGCCGTGCAACACGTCGAATCGCGTCGGATCCGTACCGGACTGAGGACGGAGAAGAGTCCGAGCAGGGCGCCGTAAGGGCAAAGATAGCGGCACCAGACATTTTTATAGCAGAGTGAGAGCAGAGTGAGGAGAATAACAATCCCGCCGCTGAGAAAAGAGAGATTGGTAAAGAACTGCAACATCTTTACGTCGGCCATCGCCCAGTAATCTCCGGCCAGAAACTGTTTGATCGCCGGCAGCGGCATATCGATCAGGATGATCTTGACAAAGAAGAAGAGGAGCAGATATTTCAGCGATTGCAGCAATAGATCGAGCGGACGCCAGACGCGGAAATTGCGGCCGAACAGACGCTCGCCGAGCTTCCAGCTCCATTCCGACAGGGTGCCGACCGGACAGAGAAAGGAACAGAAACTTTTACGCGCCAACAGCGCCATCGCCAGAAAAGTGACAAACAGCACCAGTGCCGCCGGGTGAACAGCATCGAGCCCCCCACCCAGCAGCCACCCCTTCAGGCTGACCAGCGCACCAATCGGTAAAAACCCCTCCACGCCTGCGGGACGGCTGTAGTACGGCATGGCACCCGAGGTTTCAAAGTGCCGGACAAACAGACTGAACTGCAGACCGATAAATAGAGACCAAGCCAAAAACAGGGTCTGGATAAAAAGTCGGCCGCCAAAAGGGGATGGCGACAAAATATTTTTCAGCATATTTAACCTCTGTTCTCAATTTAAGGGGATGGCAGAGAATCCGGGCCGCAACATCAAACTTAAGTGCCCGTGGAGGATAATAACCGGTCAGAATTTAAAAAATATGTCGCAGGTCAAAAACAGCCAGGATTAAAAACAAAGGGGTGTTTATCCGGAAACAATATGATGCGGCTGTTTTCTCCTACAGCTGCTGTT
>JACUTW010000020.1 GCA_014859605.1 Desulfuromonadales bacterium | reverse complement strand
CAGCCTGCGATATGGTTGGATTTTGCTCAATCTACGAGGATTTATGTGTTTTTGTAAGTCAATGCTCCTGAATTCTGACATTGTTATGATTTTCATAGTGCAGGCAGTATTATTGCTATTTGCTTTTTATGCAGTGTACCAAGACTTGCGCATTCGCAAGCTTAACCGTAAAGCTCCATTGCTGGCAGAAACAAGACGCGGTGATAAGTCGATGAATGCGTTATATACGGTTTATGCGGCCACAATAGTTTCAAATTTAGTTTTAATAGACAATGCTGTTGGATTTGATGGCCACAAGGTCGTACTTATAACCATCGCATTTATCTGCCTCACATATGCATTCTTTTTCAGCACTTGGTTCAGGAATGTTGTTTTTTCCCCTCTCCAACGTCGACTTCGCATGGACTAACTAACAAATTTAGACACTTCGCGGACTGGAGCCCGCTCCTACGATAATCGCAACAGACGTTCGACATAAACCAAGGAGTTCAACGTAATGCCCAAAAGAACCGACATTCACAAAATTCTCATTATCGGCGCCGGTCCCATCGTTATCGGCCAGGCGTGCGAATTCGATTACTCCGGCACCCAGGCGTGCAAGGCGCTGAAGGAAGAGGGCTTTGAAGTCATCCTCCTCAACAGCAACCCGGCGACGATCATGACTGACCCGGACTTTGCCGACCGCACCTACATCGAGCCGGTGACGCCGGAGATCCTTGCCAAGATCATCGAGAAGGAACGTCCGGATGCCATTCTGCCGACCCTCGGCGGTCAGACTGCCCTCAACACCGCGGTGGCGGTGGCTGAGGCCGGGATTCTCGAAAAGTTCGGAGTCGAACTGATCGGCGCCAAGCTGCCGGCGATCAAGAAGGCGGAAGATCGCACCCTCTTCAAGCAGGCCATGGAGAAGATCGGCCTGACTGTACCGAAATCCGGTCTCGCCCATAACCGCGTCGAGGCGCTGGAGGTGATCAAAAGTATCGGTTTCCCGGCGATCATTCGTCCTTCCTTCACCCTTGGTGGCACCGGTGGCGGCATTGCCTACAACATGGAAGAGTACGAGCGCATGGCGCTCTTCGGCATCGAATCGTCGCCGACCGACGAGATTCTCGTTGAAGAGTCGGTCATCGGTTGGAAAGAGTACGAGCTCGAAGTCATGCGCGACACCGCCGACAACGTCGTCATCATCTGCTCGATCGAAAACTTCGATCCGATGGGGGTCCATACCGGCGATTCGATCACCGTTGCCCCGGCGCAGACCCTCACCGACAAGGAATACCAGATCCTCCGCGATGCGTCCCTCAAGATCATCCGCGAGATCGGCGTCGATACCGGCGGCTCCAATATCCAGTTTGGGGTCAATCCCCGCGACGGCCGCCTCGTCGTTATCGAGATGAACCCGCGCGTCTCCCGCTCCTCGGCATTGGCCTCCAAGGCGACCGGATTCCCCATCGCCAAGATTGCCGCCAAACTTGCCGTCGGCTACCGTCTCGACGAGATCCGTAACGATATTACCCGCGAGACCCCGGCCTGTTTCGAGCCGACCATCGACTATGTCGTCACCAAGGTGCCGCGCTTTACCTTTGAGAAGTTTCCGGCCGCCGATGCCACTCTAACGACGCAGATGAAGTCGGTCGGCGAGGTTATGGCGATCGGTCGCACCTTCAAGGAGTCGTTGCAGAAGTCGTTGCGCGCCCTGGAAGTCGGCGTCTGCGGTTTCGACTCAAAATTCTTCGATCTTAGCGCCGATGTCCGCCGTGCCCTCTCCGAGAACGAACGGCAACTCCTCCTCGACAAGCTGCGGGTGCCGAATGCCGACCGCATCTGGTATCTGGCCGACGCCCTGCGTACCGGCATGAGTGTTGACGAGATTCACAAAATCACTGCCTTCGATCCCTGGTTTGTGCATAACATCCGTCAGATTATTGAGAAGGAAGAAGAACTCAAGGAAGCGGGCTGCGCGGGAATGTCCGTCGAGAGTCTTTTGGAAGCCAAACAGTACGGTTTCTCCGACAAGATGCTCGGCAAGTTGTGGGGCAAAAGCGAAGACGAAGTCCGCGCTTTGCGCCATGGCCTCAAGATCCGTCCTGTCTACAAGCGGGTCGACACCTGCGGCGCCGAGTTTGTCGCTTATACGCCCTACCTCTACTCGACCTACGAAGAAGAGTGTGAAGCCGCTCCGACCGACCGCAAGAAGATCATGATCCTCGGCGGCGGACCGAACCGTATCGGCCAGGGGATTGAGTTCGATTACTGCTGCGTGCACGGGGTCTTTGCCCTCGCCGAGGATGGTTTTGAGACGATCATGGTCAACTGCAACCCCGAAACCGTCTCCACCGACTACGACACCTCGGATCGTCTCTATTTCGAACCGCTCACCCTCGAAGATGTGTTGGAGATCGTCCACGTCGAGAAGCCGATCGGGGTGATCGTCCAGTTTGGCGGTCAGACGCCACTCAAACTGGCGGTCGCCCTGGAGCAGGCCGGGGTGCCGATCATCGGCACTTCGCCGGACGCCATCGACCGGGCGGAAGACCGCGAGCGCTTCCAGGAGATGTTGCACAAACTCGGGCTATTGCAGCCGGAGAACGGCACGGCCCGCTCTTTTGAAGAAGCGGAAGTCGTGGCCAACCGCATCGGCTACCCGGTCGTCGTCCGTCCTTCCTACGTCCTCGGCGGTCGCGCCATGGAGATCGTCTACGACGTCGAGAATCTGCGCCGCTACATGACGACCGCGGTACTGGCCTCGCCGGAGCACCCCATCCTCATCGACAAGTTTCTCAATGAAGCGATCGAGATCGATGTCGATGCCCTTTGTGACGGCACCGAGGTGGTGATCGGCGGGATCATGGAGCATATCGAAGAAGCGGGGATTCACTCCGGTGATTCGGCCTGTTCTCTCCCGCCTTATACCCTCTCCCCGGAAGTTATCGAGGAAATTCGCCGGCAAACGGTGATGATGGCGTTGGAACTGAACGTCAAAGGGTTGATGAACGTGCAATATGCCCTCAAGGACGGAAAAATCTACATCCTCGAAGTCAATCCTCGTGCCTCCCGCACCGCCCCTTTCGTCTCCAAAGCCACGGGTCGCCCCCTTGCCAAGATCGCGGCGCGGGTGATGGCCGGCAAGAGTCTCAAGGAGTTAGGAGTCTTTGGCGACATTGTGCCGTCCTACTATTCGGTCAAGGAAGCGGTCTTCCCCTTTGCCAAATTCCCCGGTGTCGATACCATCCTCGGACCGGAGATGAAATCGACCGGAGAGGTCATGGGGATCGGCGATACCTTTGCCGAAGCCTTTGCCAAGGCGCAACTCGGCGCTAATGTCAAACTCCCCGTGAAGGGGAATGTCTTTATCAGCGTGCGCGACATCGATAAGAAGTGCATCCTTGAGCCGGCAAAGAAGTTACAGGCCTGTGGTTTTGGGCTGATCGCTACGGATGGTACGGCGGCTTTTTTGATCGAGAAGGGGCTGAATGTCCAGCGCATCAACAAGGTTCTGCAGGGGCGCCCGCATATCGTCGATGCTCTGAAAAATGGTGAGGTGCAGTTGGTGATCAACACCACACACGGGGCGCAGGCGGTGATCGATTCTTACTCGATCCGCCGCGAAGCTTTGATGCAGGGGATTGCTTACGACACTACCATCTCCGGCGCCAGCGCGATTGCCGACGCCATTGCCGCTTTGAAGACGCAGGAACTGCGGGTCAAGCCGTTGCAGGATTATCTCGCAACCCTTTGAGCTTCTTTCGAAGAGTAAAGATAAAAACGGTCGCGTTTCCATCAGGGAGACGCGACCGTTTTTATGGGAAGCCGATTTTTTATGCGGGAGGCAGCGGAGTCAACCGGTAAGCGCCGGCGCCGTAAGCCGCCCCTTTACCGATATTCATCAATGACCCGAGGCGGAGCAGGTCAATCAGGTCATCGGGCAGTTCCCCTTTAAGCCGCAATTGACCACAGACCCCGCCGAGTTCGCTCAGAATCCCGCCGCCCGGATGGCTGCGCCAATCGTGCCAGCGCCACTCACCCGCTTCTTCCTTGATCTCTGCGCTCAATTCCAGCAACTCTGTTGCTCCGGTGATTTCAATGTGATTACAGAAATAACAGAGTGCCGTAACGCGGCGCAGAATAAAAGGGAGAATGTGATGAAAGGCCGGGCGGAAAAGGGGTTTCTTCTGCGTCAGGAGCCGCGCCGGGGTGAAGAATTCCAGACACCATTCGGTGGTCGATGCGGGCAAAGAATCGAAGCGCCAGGCGGCGGTGATGCGCGGCGGTTCGATGCATTTCCCCATCCCCTTTTGCCAGATAGTGATAACATTACCAGCTGCGTCAGTCGCTGAAACCGTTATAAGTTGGCCCTGGCGTTGGCGGTTGGCAAGTAGGAAGGGGTGTATTTCGGCCATGGTCTTGACCAATGGATCGAGGAGTTCAATTCCGGCGCCAAAGAGGTGGCAGGAGATGATCCCGCGATCCGTTGCTGTCATTGTCGGGTTGGCTGATTGAGGACAAAAGGCAAAGGGTGGGGCGGGGCGCTGGTAGCGCCGCAGTGCCGTCGGATCGTCCGGCAGGGGCGGTGTGAAGAGACGTTCAAAGGGTTCCGGGTCGAGCACTTCCAACCCGGTCTGATGCAGCGTCGAACGCAGCAGCAATTCAGGGAATAGTGGCAAAATTCGCGGAGTCTCCAATTGGTAGTGGAAGGAGATCTCGACAAATTCGATATCCTGCAGATAGGAGCGGAGAGGGCGCATCAGGGGATCGGCGTCGGCGGCAGGGGGGCACCGGTTAATTGCATGAAGTGGCTCACCAAACGATAAGTGATCCCCCAAAGGACGGTGCGACCTGGGCCAAGGAGATCGATGGCAGGGCGTTCGAGTTGCTCGCCGCGAAACATGACGTAATGCAAACGCTGGCGATTTGGGTTGGCAAGGTCCGTTAGCGGCACCCAGAAGGTTTCGTTGATCTCCCGGTTGGGGAAGAGCGGGGTGGATGTGGCGACGCGATAAGAAAAACAGGACACGATCACCGGTAAATGGGCCCCGGCGACATCATCAAGGCGTCCGAGAAACTCTTCCTGCTGCAGGTCAATACCGATCTCTTCGAGCGTTTCCCGCTCGGCCGCGGCTCGCACCGTTTCGTCGTCAGCTTCGATGTGCCCTCCGGGAAAGGCGATATTTCCCGACCAGGGATCACCATGGAACTCGGCCCGCAAAATAAAGAGGATCTCGACTCCGCATCGGCCTTCTCTTAAGAGCAGGGCCACGGAGGCGTGCGTGTGTCCGGGCCAGGTGCTGCGATCAGTCAGGCGGGGTTGATAGCTGGCAAGGGCCGCACGCAGGTGTTTAAGTGTGAAGAAGGATTCGGGCGTTCTTTGCATTATCGCGTGGTCTTCTTGCTGCGCATGAGAGCGGCACCGAGATGCTGACGAATTTCACTGCTGTTTTCCAGGGTCAAGATCTCTTTGGCGATCTTCCGGGTCGCGCTGGTGTTGAGGGTGGACAGGATCTGTTTGACTTTGGGAATGTAGGGTGCTGCCATCGACATTTCGCGGACACCGATGCCGATCAAAAAGAGCAGGGCTTGCGGGTCGGTCGCCATTTCACCGCAGATACAGAGCCCTTTGTTATGAGTGCGGGCGACGTCGGCCACATGCCGCAGGGCGTGCAGGACGGCAGGGTGAAAGGGATCATAATAGTTTTTCACCAAAGGATTGTTGCGGTCGGCGGCGAGCATGTATTGCACCAGATCGTTAGTGCCGAGGGCAAAAAAGTCAACATGCTTTGCCAACATGCCGACTAATTGCACCGCTGCCGGAACTTCGATCATGATTCCAGCCGGGACGGTCTCGGAAAAAGGAATCCCCTCGCGCCTTAAATTTTCGGCCGCTTCTTCGACAATCTTCCGGCAGGACAAGATCTCCTCGACACCGCTGATCATCGGAAAGAGGAGCTTGACGTTGCCATGCACCGCCGCCATCAAGATCGCTTCGATCTGGGTGCGAAAAATATCTTGATAGTCAAGGGAGACGCGCACCGAGCGCCAGCCCATAAAGGGGTTATCCTCTTTGGGGAGGGGGAAGTAGGGCAAAGCCTTGTCGCCGCCGATATCGAGGGTCCGGATCGTCACCGGTTGGCCGGCAAAGCCTTCAACCATGCGCCGGTAAAGGAGGTATTGATCGTGTCGGGACGGGAAAGAGTTGCGGGTCATGTAAGGGAATTCTGTGCGGTACAGGCCGATGCCTTCGGCGCCATTGCGCACAGCTATACCGATGTCGCTGACCAGACCGACGTTGGCGCGCAGGCAGACGCGTTCGCCGTCGCTGGTTACCGCCAGTTGGTCGCGGAACCCTTCCAGAGATTCTTCCTCTTTGTCCCGATCCCGTTCAATGCGCAGATATTCCGTGACGATGTGGCGGGGCGGATTGATATACAGGCATCCGGAATTGGCATCGAGGATGAGGTGGTCGTCAGGACGAATCGCCTGCACAACGCCGAAGACTCCGACCAGGGCGGGAATGCCGAGGGATTTCGCCATGATAACCGCATGCGAGTTCATCTCGCCGACTTCCGTGACAATGCCGCGCACCTTGCTGTGGTCGAGGGTGGCCATGTCAGAAGGGAGCAGGCTGCGGGCGACCAGGACGCCGGCATGCTTGAGTTGTAAGGGTTGGTGCTCGTTGCCGAGGATGTTGGCATGGAGGCGACGGGCGATATCTTCCATGTCGACGGCCCGCTCGCGCAGGTAAGAGTCCTCCATGTGGGAAAAGGCTTCGATATATTCTCCGGCAACGGTCTTTAAGGCATGTTGGGCACTGCACCCCTGCTCAATTTCGCGGCGCAATTTTTCAATGAAACCACGATCCTCCAGGATCATCAGGTGGGTGTGAAAGATTGCGGCATCATCTTCGGAGAGGCGTTCGGCGACCTGCTTTTCCAGATAGATGGTCTCGATCCGGGTCTTTTCGAGCGCACTTTCCAGGCGTTTGAGTTCAAAATCCGGGTCAGTCCATTCATCATCGAGAAGATCGGTAAATCCGAGGCGTTCATCGAGAACATGTGCCGATCCCGTCGCCAGTCCCGGGTAAGCGACTGTCCCGCGCAGGATCGACTGCGACTCTTTCCCCTTTTTTTTCTTCTTGTTGTTGAGAAATGTCGATCGCGCCTTCTCCAGCTCCAGGGCGACATGGCGCGACTCTTCCTCTTTCTGGCCGATCGATTCAAGGAGTCGGGCATTGATAACGATCGAAGCGATTTGAAAGGCAATGGTGGAGAGGGCGCTGATCTCTTCGTTGATAAAGGTGCGGGGTTCTTTTGTCTGGATGACGATGACGCCGATGGGATTTTTCCGGTCAAAGAGAGGGATGCCGAGAAAAGAGTGATAGCGCTCCTCCCCGGTCTCTTTAAAGTAGCGATAACGCGGATGATTGTGGGGTTCCGGAATGGAGACCACCCGCCGTTCTTCGACGGCCAGACCGGTTAAGCCCTCGCCGAGTTTCATCGAGACCTTGCCGACCGAGCGGGGGGAAAGACCTTTCGATGCCCGCAACCGTAAGGTGTCGCCGTCGTCGTCAAAGAGGTAGATGGAGCAGACCTCCGTCCCCATGCGCTTGGCAACGAGAGCGACAATGTTCCCCAGAGTCTCTTCGAGATCGTGGGATTGCAGAATCAGGGCGCTGATATCCTCAAGGGTACTGATACCGAAATTTTCAGTTTTGTTAATGGGCATGTGCAATCCTGACGGTCTATGAAATGTTCTTTATTTTATCGTGAACTTTAGAGGGATGACAGGAAAAAATAAAAAAAGCGCCGTCCGGGGAGAGAGAACCGGACGGCGCAAAGGGGGGTGGATGTCGGTGGTAAACCAAGTCTTTTTCCCCGTTCATAGTTTTCATTATAGCAATGGCCGTGCCATTTTTTTAAGTAGCTGTTATTGTGACGTTATTTTTGTGGCGAAGGTGGATTGACTCTGTAGGGGAAGGTGGAATGTGTTAATTGTGTCAGTTGTGGCACATGATTGCGTGACATTATGCGCAAAAGTTCAGTTTTGGCGCCCTAATGACTGTGTCACTTTTGACACAGTATCGCGATGATGTGTGTCAATTTTGGCACTAAAGTTGTTCCGCCCTGTTTTTATTGAATTCCTTGCCACTTAAACCGTTGCGATCGAGGAGGCGATAAAAGGTGCGGCGGGGGATTCCGGCCTGAATTGCCGCCGCCGATACATTTCCTCCGGCTTCCCGGAGAAAATGGATGAGGAGATTCTTCTCCATTTGACCAATATGTTTGTCACGTTGTGAGCGAAAGCTCGGCGTTGTCTGATCGGTCTCGGTGCGCCCTTCGCTCATGGAGAGTTCTGTGAAGACGACCGGGAGATTCTCCAGGCGGATGACGCTGTCCTGGGCAAGGACCGAGGCGCGTTCAATGATGTTTTGCAGTTCGCGAATATTGCCCGGCCAGGGATAGCGCATCAACGCCCGCAGTGCTCGCTCATCGATCCCTTTGATCGGTTTGTTGAGACGGCGACTGGCCCGGGCCCGAAAATTCTCCACCAGGGCCGGCAGGGATTCGAGACGACTGCGCAGCGGTGGCTGGGAGATGGTAAAGACATTGAGGCGATAAAAGAGATCTTCGCGAAACCAGCCTTCGCGGATGCCTGTTTCCAGGTCTTTATTGGTCGCGGCAATCAGGCGGACATCCACTTTGATCGGGGCATTCCCCCCGACCGGGCGAATTTCACCGTTGTCGAGAACGCGCAAAAGTTCCGCTTGCAGTTTTGGGGTAATGTCGCCGATTTCATCGAGAAAGATGGTGCCGCCGTTCGCGGCTTCGAAGAGCCCTTTTTTGTCACCAATGGCGCCGGTAAAGGCCCCTTTTTTGTGACCGAAGAGCTCGCTCTCCAAAAGGCTGTCGGTGATCGTCGTGCAGTTGATGGTGACAAGGGGTTTGTCGGCGCGCAGGCTCTTTTCATGGATGGCTCGTGCGGTCAACTCTTTGCCGGTTCCGCTCTCGCCGCGAATCAGCACGGTCGTCGGCGTCGGTGCGACCTGATGAATAAGTCCGAGAATATCGATGGTGCGGGGATCTTCACCGACGATCGCCGATGATCCGACTTCCTGCGCCAAGGCGCGTTGGACTAGTTCAAATTTTTGCGTTAACGTAGAGTGATCCTCTTCCAAGCGTTTAACCGCATAGGGAAGGCACATCTCCTGTTCCGCCAATCCCTGAAAGACCGCAACGGCATATTCCCGGCAGGTGGCGTAACCACAGGCGCCGCAATTCAATTCGTCCCCTTCAACAAATTTATTGATCGATTGCAGGATGTTGCGCACGCTGTCACCGTTCGGCAGTTCCAGGCGTTTATGCTTGTTTCTGAAGGTGCGATTGATAACGATCTTTGGCTCTGCTCTATTGTAATGACTGGCGGTCTGATAAGGGACTTCGCTGTGTGCGTGCTGGTAGATGAGGTTGCGCTTGCTGAAGGTCGTCAGGCGGTTGTTTTTGCCCGGCCCGCCGATACAGCCGCCGATACAGCCGCCGGTGCAAAAGCGGATATCCACGAAGCGGGGGGTGATTCTTCCCGCTGCCAGGTCGCGGATAATTTCCAGGGCATTTTCCGGACCTTCGGAGCTGAGAAATTCCGGGTGAAACATGTCGCTCTTGACCCCAAACGCGCTGTGGGGGCCCCCGGCGATAGAAAAGAGCCGGCTTTCATTATGGGGGGGGATGCCGGCGAAGGGCTGGCTGGGCAGGCGGCTCAAGTCGATCTTTTGGTTCTTGAGCATTTGCGTCAACTCTTTGTAGGTCAGAACGACATCGATGGCATCACTGACCTGTTCGGCTTGAATTTCAAACTTTCCGGCAATGCAGGAGCTGATATAGACGACTTTGGTTTGGGCGCCGAGGGTCTCTTTGATGAAACGTCCGGCGGCAATCATCGGTGACACCGTCTTGAGCAGGTTGCGTAAAAGCTGCGGATAGTGGCGTTCAATCAGATCGACAATCGCCGGGCAGTGACTCGAAAAGAGAGGGGGAGCGCATTTTCCCTGATTCTCGATCTCGGAACGGTAGGCTTGCCGGATCAGTTCGACGCCGCTGGCGCCTTCGTGTACTTCGGAAAAGCCCAGAGCCTTGATGCCGGCGGCGAGTTGTCCGGGACGGATATCGTTGAAGAAGGCCGGGTAAGAACAGCCAAGAATAGCAACGATCGCGTCACTCCCTTGCATGAGCCTTTGCACGGTCTGAATGCTGTCGGCAATGACTTTGGCCTGCTGGGAGCAGGCCCGGACACAGATGCCGCAACCGATACAGCGGCTATCAATGATTTCTGCATGGTCCTTATGAACTTTGATTGCTTTCACCGGACAGTTGCGGACGCAGGAATAGCATTTGCGACAACGTTCTTGCAGTGTGGTAATCGGCCCTGCCATCGATAAGCTCCTGTCGGATGTGCCTTTTTTGACAGGGAAAATGTCATAAATGGCACAAAATGTCAAAGAGGTCGGTTGCTAATGAGTGAAGGGGGCTAGGCGCGGTTGCGGGAGAATTCTCCGGCAAAGTGGCAGGCGGCAAAACGACCCGGATCATGTTCGCTCAGAGCAGGACTGAGTTCCCGGCACATCGGTCGGGCGTAGAGACAGCGGGGATGGAAGTGACAACCGGACGGGGGGGCTAACGGGGAAGGGATTTCTCCTTGCAGAAGGATCCGTTTATGCTGCCGGCCGGGGATGGGGCGGGGGACGGCTTGCAGCAGTGCTTCTGTATACGGATGGAAGGGGGCGCGGTAAAGTTCCAGCGCCGGAGCAATCTCGACAATCCGTCCGAGATACATGACCGCCACGCGGGTGCACAAATGCTCAACGACGGAGAGATCGTGGGAGATAAAGAGATAAGTTAAACCGAACTGCTGTTGGATATCATCGAGGAGGTTAATGACCTGGGCCTGGATTGAGAGATCGAGGGCGGAGACCGGTTCATCGGCGATGATCAATTCCGGTTTCACCGCCAGGGCGCGGGCGATGCCGATGCGTTGCCGTTGTCCGCCCGAAAATTCGTGAGGATAGCGATCAAGGATATCACTGTTGAGGCCGACGGTCGCCAAGAGTTCAGTGACGAGCCCTCTGGCGGTGGCCGGGGTCGCCAGACCGTGAATCAGCAGCGGTTCGGCAACAATGTCGCCAATTTTACAGCGCGGGTTGAGTGATGAGAAGGGGTCCTGAAAGATCATCTGCATCTGGCGGCGCCGCGGGCGCAGGGCCTTCTTTCCCATTGGGACGAGATCTTCGCCGTGGAAGAAGACGGCACCGCTGTCAGCGTCGAGGAGGCGGAGAATCAAGCGTCCGGTCGTCGATTTTCCGCATCCTGATTCGCCGACCAGCCCGAGCGTTTCACCGGCAGCGAGATCGAAGCTGATATTGTCGACGGCACGAAAGCGTTGCTCTTTGCCGCCGAGAGGCCCCTGGGGGGCTGCAAAGGTTTTGGTCAGATTCTGTACTGACAGCAAAGGATTCATAAAGCCTTCCAGCAGCGCACCTGATGCTGCGGCGCCACCTCCCGCAAGGGCGGCAGGTGATGACGGCACTGCTCCATCACTTCGTTGCAACGCGGAGCAAAGGGACAGCCGTCGCTGTTCTCCCTGCTGTCGGTCACTTGTCCGGGGATCGGCACCAGGCGTTGGCGCGCTTCTCCGAGGCGGGGGATACAGGCAAGGAGGCCGCGGGTATAAGGATGGCGCGGGTCATTAAAAAGGATCTCGACGTCGGCTGCTTCCATAATCAGTCCAGCATACATGATCGCCACGGCGTCAGCCGTCTCGGCAACCACGCCGAGGTCGTGCGAAATGAGGAGCATGGCCATGCCGCGACTGCGCCGCAGTTCGCTGAGAAGTTCGAGGATCTGGGCCTGGATGGTGACGTCGAGGGCGGTTGTTGGTTCGTCGGCGATCAGCAGTTGCGGATGGCCGGCCAGGGCCATGGCGATCATGACCCTTTGCCGCATTCCGCCGGAGAGTTGATGCGGGTAGGATGCCAGGCGATTGCGGGGATCGGGGATGCCGACCTGATGCAACAGCGCCGCAGCTTCCTCTTCCTGCTCCGGACCGTGCAGGCCGCGATGGAGTTCGAGGACCTCCCCGATCTGGCGCTTGACAGTAAAGACCGGATTCAGTGACGTCATCGGTTCCTGAAAGATCATGCCGATCTGGTTGCCGCGAATCCGGCGCATTTCTGTGGTTGGCAAGCGCAGAAGGTCTTCTCCGGAAAAAACGATCTTCCCGTCGACAATCCTTCCCGGTTCCGGCACCAGGCGCAATATCGACAGAGCGGTCATCGATTTGCCGCAGCCCGACTCTCCGACCAGTGCCAGGGTCCGGCCGGCTGCAATCGAAAAATCGATGCCGCCAATCGCCTTGATCAGGCCGCGGGGGGTAAAAAAGTAGGTTTTAAGGGAGCTGACTGTCAGAAGCGGGGAGGTCATCGATCGATCCTGGATAAGAATGGCAGGACTTTACATTGAATTGTAGAAGCGGTCAAGGAAGCGGCCAGGAAACGACCGGGATCCCCGGCAATAAAAGGCGATTTGTCCTTCTGCCGGGAAAAGAACAAAAAAATGCGGATTAAGAAAAATCGGGCTTGACACCACCGGGACCCTCTGTTAAAAGTACCAAGCATTTCGGACGTAGGCACGTAGCTCAGTGGGAGAGCACTACCCTGACACGGTAGGGGTCGACGGTTCAATCCCGCCCGTGCCTACCAACTTTGACCGGAATCAGAGGCATCTTAGGATGCCTCTTTTACTTTGTGGAGAGTGGTGGAGATTATGCAGGTGCGCGTAACATTGCCGGATGGTTCGGTACGAGAAGTGGCAGTTGGCAGTAATGCTCTCGATCTGGCGCGTTCTATCAGTGAAGGTTTGGCACGCCAGGCAGTGGCCGCAAAGATCGACGGTCAGCTTGTCGATTTGACGACACCGATTACGCATGACGCTCACCTGGTTTTGGTCACTCTGCAATCCCCCGAAGGGCTGGAGATTTATCGTCACAGCGCTTCGCATCTGATGGCGCATGCGGTCAAGTCCCTGTTCGGTTCCGAGGTGCAGGTAACTATCGGTCCGGCCATCGCTAATGGCTTCTATTACGATTTTTACAGCCCGAATCACACCTTTTCGACTGAAGAGTTCGAGCTGATCGAAGGGAAGATGGCGGAATTGGCTGCGGCCAATCTGCCGATTATCCGTTCGGAGATGGATCGGGATGAAGCGATTGCACTCTTTGCTGCCATGGGCGAAGAGTACAAGGTGCAACTGATCCGTGATCTCCCCAACGAGAAGGTTTCCCTTTATCGGCAGGGAGATTTTGTCGATCTCTGTCGCGGTCCGCATCTCCCGACAACCGGTCTGCTCAAAGTCTTCAAGTTGTTGAGTGTTGCCGGTGCTTACTGGCGAGGCGACGACAAGAATGCCATGTTGCAGCGCCTTTATGCCACGGCTTTTACCGACAAGAAAGAGTTGAAGCTTTATCTGGAGAGGATCGAAGAAGCCAAGCGTCGCGATCACCGCAAGCTCGGCCGCGAGCTCGATCTCTTCTCCTTTAGTGATGAGGCCGGGGCGGGGCTGGTGATCTGGCACCCCAAAGGGGCGATGCTGCGCACTGTCATCGAGGATTTTGAACGCCGCGAGCATCTGCGGCGGGGTTACGATATTGTTGTGGGGCCACAGATTCTCCGTACTGAATTGTGGAAGACCTCAGGTCATTTCGACAATTATCGCGAGAATATGTACTTCACTGAAGTGGATGAGCAGAGCTACGGTGTCAAGCCGATGAACTGTCTCGCCCATATGCTCATCTACAAATCGAAGATGCGTTCTTATCGCGATTTGCCCCTGCGCTATTTTGAGCTCGGGACCGTGCATCGTCATGAGAAGTCCGGCGTTCTGCATGGACTGCTGCGGGTGCGCGGCTTTACCCAGGACGATGCGCATATCCTCTGTATGCCGGAACAGTTGGACGCCGAGATCAAGGGCGTGCTCAAATTTGTTCAGGAAGTCATGGGGATTTTCGGTTTCGAATATGAGATGGAGCTTTCGACGCGACCGGAAAAGTCGATCGGCAGCGATCACGCTTGGGAGCTGGCAACCAATGCTCTTCATTCCGCTCTCAAGGACTCGGGACGTGATTTTGAGATCAATGAAGGCGACGGCGCATTTTATGGCCCGAAGATTGATATCAAGCTCAAGGACGCTCTTGACAGGAAATGGCAATGTGCTACTATCCAGTGCGATTTTACCCTGCCGGAACGCTTTGATCTCAATTATATCGGCAGTGACGGCGAGAAACATCGTCCGGTCATGGTGCATCGGGTCATCCTTGGTGCGATCGAACGCTTCATTGGTGTTCTCATTGAGCATTATGCCGGAAGCTTCCCCCTCTGGATCTCTCCGGTACAGGCGATCATTGTTAACGTCACCGATAATCAATCTGCTTATGCCCAGGAAGTCTTTCAATACCTGCGTGAAGCGGGTGTTCGTGTGCAGATCGATCTGCGGAACGAAAAACTCGGATTTAAAATCCGTGAAGCTCAGGTTGAGAAGATCCCTTACATGCTCGTGGTTGGCGACAAGGAGATGGCTGACAATACCGTCGCCCCTCGTCATCGCTCCGGAGCTAATCTTGATTCGATGACGCCTGCCGCTTTTGCAAATTTCGTTGCAAACGAATGCAGGGAATACCGCTAGGAGGTGCCACCATCGCTGCCAAGCAAGAAGTTAATATTAATCGCGCTATTCGCGCTCGTGAAGTTCGCGTCACTGATGACGAAGGAACCTTGCTCGGGATCTTGAGTCTGGCCGAGGCGATGGCTGCTGCTGAAGCCCGTGGTCTTGACCTGGTTGAAGTCTCTCCGACGGCCGTGCCGCCGGTTTGCAAAATCATGGATTACGGCAAGTTCAAATACGAGCAGAGCAAAAAAGCCGGTGAAGCAAAGAAGAAGTCGGTCAAGGTCGAGCTGAAAGAAGTCAAGATGCGGCCGAAGACCGAAGAGCATGACTATCATTTCAAGGTCAAAAATGCCCGGCGTTTCCTCGAAGATGGAAACAAGGTCAAATTTACCATTATGTTCCGCGGCCGCGAAGTGACTCATCCCGAGTTCGGTCGTCGGCAGTTGGAACAGGCGATAGAAGATCTTAAAGATATCGCCGTGATTGAATCGCATATCAGCATGTCAGGGCGTTTCATGACCATGGTCATGGGACCGACCAAGAAAGCCTGATATTGAGTTAGTCCAGAAAGTGATGCGCTGTCCTTTCAACAGGCGTGCACTTAAATAGAGAGAAAGAGAGACGGGTCATGCCCAAGATCAAGACCAACCGCGGCGCCGCCAAACGTTTCCGTAAAACCGGCACCGGCAAGATTCGCCGCAACAAGGCTTTCACCAGCCACATTTTGACTTCGAAATCGACCAAGCGTAAACGTGATCTGCGCCAGTCGACCGTCGTCTCCAAAGCCGATGAGCGCAACATCAGAGAGCTCATCCCCTACCTGTAAGCTCAGCTGTTTCACACCCCGTGAACTGGGGGGATACGGCTCCCCCTCCAGATCCGGCGACGGCTTTTGGCCGTTGACAAATTTAACCTAAGGAGAAAGAGATGCCGAGAGCAAAAGGTGGTTTTAAGACGCGGCAACGCCGCAACAAAGTCCTCAAATTGGCAAAAGGTTTCCGCGGTGCCCGCAGTAAACTTTTCCGCAGTGCCACAGAGGCAGTCGATCGCGCCCTCAATTATGCGTTTCGCGATCGTAAAGTTAAGAAACGCGATTTCCGGGCTCTTTGGATTGCACGGATTAACGCCGCTGCCCGCGACAATGGTCTGTCCTATAGTCGTTTGATCTTCGGCCTCAAGCAGGCGGAAATTGCTCTTGACCGTAAGATCCTTGCTCAACTGGCTGTTGTCGACCCGTCAGCTTTCAGCACGGTCGTTGCCAAAGCCAAAGCCAAGCTGCAGTAATTTGCTCCGTCAAGGACAAAAGAGATGAGGGTTTCTTCCCCCTCATCTCTTTTTTTTTGATTAACGCTCTTCACTTCGGGATCTCTTCTTAATCCTCTGAATTCCTTGAAGAAATGGTGTCCATGCCATGAATGAAAAAAACATCGATGCACTTTTAAGCTCGCTTGAGCAACTTGCCGCGGCAACTCTTGCCGCCCTGGCTGCAGCGAAAAATCAGCATGAGCTGCAACTCGCATTTGCTGCCTTTCTCGGTAAAGGGGGGGATTTTACCGCACTGGTGAAATTGACCGGGACCTTGCCGGTCGACGAACGTCCCCGTTTCGGTGCGGCGATCAATGTCGCCAAGACGCGCTGCGAAGAATTCCGGGCACAGCGGCAGAGCGAACTCAATACAGCGGAGATCAGTCATAAACTGGCCTCCGAGCGGATCGATGTCACCCTCCCCGGTCGGCGCGGCTTTATCGGCAGCAAACATCCGATAACCTTGGTGAGTGAGGAGATTTGCGAAATCTTCACCTCCCTCGGTTTCGGCATAGCCGAAGGGCCGGAGATCGAGAAAGATTTTTATAATTTTGAGGCACTCAACATGCCCAAAGATCACCCTGCCCGCGACATGCAGGATACCTTTTATATCTCCGATGAAGTCGTGCTGCGCACCCATACCTCGCCAGTGCAGATCCGGACGATGCTTAAAGAGAAGCCGCCGGTCCGGATCATCGCGCCCGGCACTGTCTATCGCCGCGATTCGGATATCACCCACAGTCCGATGTTTCACCAGATTGAAGGGTTCCTGGTTGATCAGCATGTCACCTTTGGCGATCTCAAGGGGATTCTTCACAGCTTTATCGCTCAATTCTTTGGTAAGGGGGTGAATGTCCGCTTTCGTCCGTCCTTCTTTCCCTTTACCGAACCTTCGGCGGAAGTCGATATCGCTTGTGTCATCTGCGGCGGCAAGGGCTGCCGGGTTTGCAAGAATTCCGGTTGGCTGGAAATCCTCGGCAGCGGCATGATCGATCCGGAAGTCTTTAAGTCCGTCAATTATGATCCGGAAGTCTACAGCGGTTTTGCTTTCGGCATGGGACTGGAACGGGTGGCGATGCTCAAGTACGGCGTGAGTGATCTGCGTCTCTTCTTTGAGAACGATCAGCGGTTTTTACGACAATTTTGATGGCACGTCCCCCTTCTTGGTGTCGGTATATTGCATAACAAAGCGTTGGAGCTCCCGTCATGATCGTTACTTATAACTGGCTTAAAGAATTTGTCGATTTCAATTTCACGGTTGAAGAACTCTCGCACCGTTTGACCATGGCCGGTCTCGAGGTCGATTTTCTGGAAAAGATCGGCGAAGGACTCGACAGCGTTGTTGTCGGCCACCTGCTGGCGGTCGATCCGCATCCTGAGGCGGACCGCTTGACCCTGTGCAAAGTCGATGTCGGCAGCGAAGTGTTACAGATCGTTTGTGGCGCCAGCAACCATCGCCTTGGCGATTTTGTCGCGGTGGCACAGATCGGTACAGTTCTGCCCGGTGATTTCAAGATCAAAAAATCGAAGATTCGCGGCGTGGAATCGCAAGGGATGCTCTGCTCCGAAAAGGAGCTCGGGCTGGCCCTTGAATCGGAAGGGATTCTCATTCTCCCTGCCGGTCTAAGCCTGGGGACTTCGGTCTTTGCCGCCCTCGGTTTGAAGGATGCCCGCTTTGAACTCGGCCTTACCCCGAACCGTCCGGATTGTCTGAGCGTTGTCGGCGTTGCCCGTGAAGTTGCGGCGATGGCCGGTCAAAGTTTGCGTCTGCCGACCCCGGTCCTCAGTGAAAGTGCCACGGCCAGCACGACCATGACTTCGGTGACGATCGAGAACGCTGAATTCTGTCCCCGTTATGCCGCCCGTTTGATTCGCGGCGTCAAGATCGGGCCTTCACCGCAGTGGCTGGTGCGCCGCCTCGAGTCGGTCGGACAGCGCTCGATCAATAATGTTGTCGATGTCACCAATTATGTCCTGATGGAGCTCGGTCATCCGCTGCACGCCTTCGATTTTACTCTGCTGCGTGGCGGCAGGATCATCGTCCGTCCGGCGGCAGAGGGGGAATCCTTCACGACTCTCGACAGCCAGGTGCGGAGCCTTAAAAGTAGTGACCTGATGATCTGTGATGCGGTCGGTCCGGTCGCTCTGGCCGGAATCATGGGAGGTGAGAATTCCGAGATTCAGCCCCAAACAACCGATATCCTGCTCGAAAGCGCCTACTTTAATCCGTCGGCGATCCGTCGTACCAGCAAGCGCCTCGGCATGCATACTGAAGCTTCGCATCGTTTTGAGCGCGGGGCTGATATCGATATGGTCCCCCTCGCACTCGACCGTGCTGCAGCGCTGATCGTTGAAGTCGCCGGTGGGGCAGTGCTGGCCGGGATGATCGATGCCTATCCGCAACCGATCGAACAACGCTGCATCACCATCTCTGACCGCCGCACCCGGCAGATCCTCGGCATTGATCTCGGTCTGGAGCGGATCGAGCAGATTCTGACCAGTATCGGCCTCACCGTCCTGCCGCCGGCCATCGAGATGGAGCACAACGGCATCCTGCAGGTGCTGATTCCGACCTTTCGTCCCGACCTGGAGCGGGAAATTGATCTGATCGAAGAGGTCGCCAGGCTTAACGGCTATGACGCCATCCCCGAAACGATGCCGGTCAGTCGCCTGGTGAACCAGCGGCCGTCTAAGCGTTATCAGTTGGCGGAAAAAGTTCGCGACCTCATGGTCGCCAACGGCAGTGCCGAGACGATTAACTACGCTTTTATTAATCCCAATGTCTGGGACAAGCTCGGTCTGGCGGCGGATGATTATCGTCGCAATACCGTTCAGGTGAATAATCCGCTCACTGAAGATCAATCGGTGATGCGTACCTCGCTGTTGCCGAGTCTGATCGAGACCGCGGCCCGTAATCTGTCTTACCGCAGTCGCGATTTGCGGCTCTTTGAACTCCGTCCGGTCTTTATTCCCCGTCCCGGTGAAGACCTTCCCGATGAACCGCTCCGTCTGGCTCTTCTCCTTTGCGGCCGGCGTGATCCGGATGGCTGGGCACAGGGGGCTGAACAGGTTGACTTCTTCGATCTCAAGGGGATTTTTGAAGAGATTGCCGAGGTCTTGCGGGTCCCGCAGTTGCGCTGGCAGATGGATGCTGGTGAGCCTTACCTCCATCCCGGCAAATCGGCGGTGGTTTACAGCCGTAAACAGCGACTCGGCGTCCTTGGCGAAGTGCATCCGCAAACCCTGGCGGCCTTTGCCATCGAGTCGCCATTGTATGTGGCCGAGTTTGATCTTGAAGCGCTGCTCAAAGTCGCCGGTCATTTTTCCGGGATCAAGCCGTTAAGCCGTTTCCCCGATTTGACCCGTGACAGCGCTCTGCTGGTTGCCGAAGAAGTCAGTGCAGCCCGTCTTTTCGAACTCTTTGATAAGGTGAAGAGCAAGGACGCAGAAGAGTTGATCCTCTTTGATCTTTATCGCGGCAAGGGGATTGAACCTGGGCAGAAGAGTCTGGCGATTCGGGTGCGCTACCGCAGTCCGGAACGGACGCTGACAGATGAAGAAGTCAATAAAGCGCATGGCAAACTGGTTGAAATGCTCTGCAAGGAGCTTGACGCTAAAATTCGTTAAAAAAACGGTTGAACCGGCAATGACCCTGTGTTATAGCTACCTGAAAATTAAGTACTAATTGCTCTCTGCTCGAGGAGGTGGCTTAAATGACTAAAGCGGATTTGGTGGAAAATGTTTATGTCAAGACCGGATTTTCTAAAAAGGAATCGGCTGACATTGTGGAAATGGTCTTTGATCTGATCAAGGAGACCCTGGAGAACGGCGAGAAGATCAAGATTGCCGGCTTTGGCAATTTTGTGGTCAAAGATAAGTCGACCCGGCGTGGGCGTAATCCGCAGACTGGTGAAGAGATCAAGATTTCGTCACGACGGATTTTAACCTTTAAGCCGAGTCAGGTCTTGAAGGCATCTATCAACCATGAAGATGTTGAATAAGTTTTGAAAAGCCGATGAAGCCGACGCAGCAGATTCCGGATAAGCTCTATTTCAGAATCGGCGAAGTTGCAGCGATTGTCGGTGTTAAATCCCATGTCCTGCGCTATTGGGAAGAAGAGTTTCCTTCGTTGCGACCGGTCAAAAGCCGGTCGCAACAACGTCTTTATCGGCGTAAAGAGATCGATTTTCTTCTTGCCTTGAAAGAATTGCTTTACGAGCGTGGCTTTACGATTGCCGGTGTTCGCAAGCGTATCGTTGCCGGTGTCCTCCTCCCCCCCGATCCTCCCGAGACGATCTTCTCGCCGGCGCAATTGCTCCTCAGGGAAGTCGAAAATGATCTTCGCTCTCTGCGTGCCCGTCTCGAAATGCCCCCCTGATATTGTTGCTTTGTTCCAAAACATTGTGAGGTTTTTGTGCTGATTTTGGTCACGAACGATGATGGGGTTCATTCTCCCGGAATTCAGGTCCTTGCCGAGCAACTCGCGACTCTTGGCGAGGTCGTCGTCGTGGCCCCGGATCGCGAGCGCAGCGCGGTCAGCCATGCTCTCACCCTTCATTCCCCCTTGCGGGCGGATGAATTGCGTCCTGGCGTCTTTGCCGTCGACGGCACCCCGACGGATTGTGTCAATCTTGCTATTCACGGCCTGCTTGGCCGCAAGCCCGATCTCGTCGTCTCCGGGATTAATCGCGGTGGCAACATGGGCGACGATCTGACTTATTCCGGGACTGTCGCAGCAGCCATGGAGGCAACCCTGATGGGGGTTCCGGCCCTGGCGTTCTCCCTCGAAGCAGAGCGTTTTCTTGCTGAAGACTTCGCCGTCGCCGCGACCGTTGCCGTCGATCTTGCCGGGCGGGTCCTTGCAACCCGACTCCCGGCGGAAACGTTCCTGAATATCAATGTGCCGGGGGGATTTCCTGTCGGCATGCGTCTGACCCGACAGGGGAAGCGTCGTTTCAGTGATCAGATTGAAAAAAAATCCGACCCCCGCGGCCGCCATTATTACTGGCTCGGGGCCGGTCAGGTCAGTTTTGAGAATGCCGAAGGGACCGATTTCCACGCGGTGAGTCAGGGCTACGTTTCGATTACCCCTTTGCATCTTGATCTGACCAATTACCATTCTTTTGCTGAACTCTCCACCTGGGGATTCCCGGGCAGCGACCAGGCCGCACGCCGGTGTTCATAACTATGACCGACTTTACCCGGGCGCGTCAGACCATGGTCGATCGCCATATCAAACCCCGCGGTATCGATGATCCGCAGGTATTGGCCGCAATCCTCAAGGTTCCCCGCCATCTCTTTGTCGAAGATGCCTTGCGCGGACAGGCCTATGGTGATTATGCTCTGCCGATTGGCGATAAACAGACGATTTCCCAGCCTTATATTGTCGCTCTGATGACGGCGGCGCTGCAGTTAAAGAAGGGGGATCGTGTCCTTGAAATCGGTACCGGTTCCGGTTATCAAACCGCAGTCCTGGCGCAGATGGTCAATCGCATCTTCAGTATCGAACGCTTGCCGCAATTGGCGCGGCGAGCCCGGAAAATTCTCGACAGTATCAGCTGTGCTCATGTCCAGATTCGGGTCGGCGACGGCACTCTCGGCTGGCCGGAAGAAGCCCCGTTCGATGCGATTATCGTCACGGCCGGGGCTCCGGACATGGTCGATGTCTATTGTCGCCAGCTTGCTCCGGGCGGGAGGCTGATCATTCCGGTGGGGGGGGCAGGGGGGCAGCAACTGCGGCGTGTCACCAGGATCAGTGCCGATCAATTCCACGAAGAAGATCTCGCCGACTGTCGTTTTGTTCCGCTGATCGGTCGCGGTGGCTGGCCCGAATCTCCGTCGTGAAACTGATTATGTTGAAGCGTATTTCCCCCTTTTTTCTTCTTTTCTTTCTGAGCCTGCTCCTGGCAGGATGTTCCACATCGGGGATTTATCACCCGGTGCAATCCGGCGAGACTCTCGGACAAATCGCCCGTGCTTACGGGCGGAGTGAAACGCAACTGGCCCGGGTTAACGGTATCTCCTCGCCGCAAGCACTGCCAAAGGGGAAACGCCTCTTTATCCCCGGAGCAACTTCTGTGCGCCGGACAACTTCAACCTCACCGGTTGCGCAGCCGTCCGCTTCGGCGCCAAAACAAGTGGCGAGCAAGTCAGCCCCTTTGCCTGTCTCAACAAAAAAGCCGCAGAAGAAGACCGCTCCTGTCCTCAGTCAGAAATCCGGGGAGCAAAAAGTGAAATCGCCCCCGAAAGTTGTTCAGGGGCGATTTGCCTGGCCGTTACAAGGCGCCTTATTGCGCCGTTTCGGCGATCAAATCCCCTTTCCGTGCAAGGGGGTAGAGATTGCCGCCCCGCCCGGCACCCCGGTTTTGGCTGCCGCTGACGGACGCGTTATCTATAGCGGTGACGGGATCAGCAGCTTTGGCAATATGATCATCCTGCAGCACGAAGGGGATTTTTATACGGTCTATGCTTTTGCCCAGAAAATTTTTGCCCAGATCGGCAGTACAGTCCGGCAGAAAGAGCGCATCGCCCTGTCCGGTGTGCCGCCGCAAGGACGTAGTCCCCGCCTTTACTTTGAGCTGCGGCATCATAAGGAACCGGTTGACCCCACTTTTTACTTGCCATAACCATCCTGTTTCCTTAGACTTCGGCAATTCGCATGACCTTGCTTTTTCCGTTAGTCAGTGGAGATGACCACCGATGAGCATTCTTCTCGATGAGTACGAAGACAAGGAAGACCGGGAGGACCAGGAAGTCATTGATGACGATTTCGTGACGGCTGAGGACTTTGTTGCCGAGGACGAGATTGGCGATGGTGATGATGTCAGCGCTGACGTTGACGCTGAAGAGCGTGACGGTCCGAGTGAGGATGCAATTCAATGTTATCTGCGCGAGATCAAACGCAGCAAACTCTTGAATGCTGAAGAAGAGCGCGAACTCGCACTGCGGATTGAACAGGGGGATGCGCAGGCACGCACTCAGATGATCGAGGCCAACCTCCGACTGGTGGTCAAGATTTCCAAGCGCTACATGAACCGCGGACTCCCCTTTCTCGACCTCATCGAAGAAGGGAATATCGGTCTGATCAAGGCGGTTGAGCGCTTTAAAGTCTCAAAAGAGTGTCGTTTTTCGACCTATGCCACCTGGTGGATTCGACAATCGATCGAGCGCGCCCTGATCAACCAGAGTCGGACCATCCGACTGCCGGTGCATGTGTCGGACGATATCAACCGGATGGTCAAAACTTCCCGGGAGCTTTCCAGCCAGTCGCACGGTGAAGCTGATCCGCATGAAGTTGCCGAAGCGATGGGGACGAATATTAACCATGTCCGCCGCTTGATGAGCTTGATCCGCAAGACTTACTCGATCGAACATCCGATGGGGGAGAATGGTGACTACAGTCTGATCGACACGATTGAAGATACCAGCACTGTAGTCTCCTCGACCCATGCTGAAAACAAAGATACGATGAGCCATATTGGCCGTTTTTTTGCTTCGTTAACCCCGACGGAGAAGAAAATTCTCATCCTGCGTTTCGGTCTGAATGACAAAGAGCCGCAAACCCTGGAGACGATCGGACAGGAACTCGGGGTGACCCGTGAGCGCATCCGCCAGATTGAAGTCAAGAGTCTTGAAAAATTGCGGCGCATGGCTGTGGATCTCGATCTCGATCTCGATTCATCTTCTCATGTTATCCGTCGCAAGAAGAGTTAACCTTTTTATCCCAATTATTATCGCCCGTGGAGATGTGATTATGCAGGAATTGAAAGACTCGATCCGTGATATTGTCGATTTCCCGAAAAAGGGGATCGTCTTCAAAGACATCACCACCCTCCTTGCCGACCCACGTGCTTTTCACCGCATGATCGATCTGATTGCGCACCGCTACATCGGCATGAACATTCAGCAGGTCGTCGGCGTCGAAGCCCGTGGTTTTATCCTCGGGGCAGCTCTTGCCTACAAACTCGGCACCGGCATCACCCTGGTTCGTAAACCGGGGAAACTTCCCTTTACAACTGTCAGCAAGACTTATGACCTTGAATATGGGACCGATACTCTCGAAATTCATCAAGATGCCTTCAAACCTGGTGACCGCGTCCTCATCGCTGACGATCTTCTTGCTACCGGCGGTACGGTTGCCGCCGTCTATGACCTGGTCACCGGTCTCGGTGCTGAAGTCGTCGAGTGTGCCTTTATGGCCGAACTCGAATTCCTTGATGGTCGCAAACGTCTCCCCGCCGGTAAAACTTTCAGCCTTATGCAATTCTAAAATAAATCGAACAGAACAGTTAACAGTTAAGTCTCCGTAGCTCAGCAGGATAGAGCGCTTCCCTCCTAAGGAAGAGGCCGTGCGTTCGAATCGCGCCGGGGACACCATTTTAAACAAGGGATTGGCTTTGGCTGGTCCCTTTTGTTTTGTGAGGGGAAGGAAGACAGAACGCCATATCGCACATTTATTTACCTGCGAAATTGGCAACTGTTTTCTTGCTCATCATCTCCTGACTCGTTATAATGCCAAGCTTTATTAAGCTCGAAAGGAAACTTATGTTTAGAGAAGAGAAAGAAGCCCTCAATATTCTGCGCAGCAAGCTCGCCGAGCTGAGGAGGTTTCTTTGACATAGAGGGGAAGAAGGAGCGCATCGCCGAGCTTGATGCCGAGATTGCCAAACCCGGTTTTTGGGATCGGGGTGATCAGGCGCAAGAACTGCTGCGTGAGCGCACCTCTCTGCAAAAGATCGTAGAAGGCTGTGAGGGGACCTGGTCCGAGACCGATGACCTCCTGCTGTTGTGTGAACTGGGCGAAGAAGGGGGAGACGAAGGGACGCGTGAAGAGATTCGCGCCATTATCCCGACTCTGGAAGCGACGGTCGCGCGGATGGAGTTTGCTCGCATGCTTTCGGGCGAGCACGACGCCCGTTCCGCTATTGTCAGTATAAATGCCGGCGCTGGCGGCACCGAAGCCCAGGATTGGGCTGACATGCTCCTGCGGATGTTCCTCCGTTACTGCGAGAAACGCGGCTACAAGACCGAGATGACCGATTTTCAGCCGGGGGATGAAGCCGGCGTCAAGGGGGCGACCTTTACTGCCGAAGGTGAATATGCTTACGGTTGGCTGCGCGCCGAGATGGGGATTCATCGTTTGGTGCGCATCTCCCCTTATGATTCCAATGCCCGGCGCCATACCTCCTTTGCTTCGGTCTTTGTCTTTCCCGATCTTCCCGATGATGTCGAGATCGAAATTGACGAAAAAGATCTCAAGGTCGATACCTATCGATCGAGCGGGGCCGGGGGGCAGCATGTCAACAAGACCGAATCAGCGATTCGCATTACCCATATGCCCTCCGGTGTGGTCGTCGCCTGCCAGATGGAACGCTCGCAACACAAAAACCGCGCCATTGCCATGAATCAACTCAGGGCACGCTTGTATGCGCTGGAAGTTCAAAAGAAGGAAGCTGAAGCCACGGCCATTGCTGGTGATAAAAAGGAGATCGGCTGGGGGAGTCAGATCCGTTCTTACGTGCTGCATCCCTACCGGATGGTCAAAGATCACCGCACCAACTTTGAAACCTCGAATACCGAGGCTGTCCTCGACGGCGACATCGGCCCGTTCATTGAAGCGTACCTGCTCAGCAAATCGTCGTCGTAGTTATCGGAGAACTGTCCATGCGTCTATTTTGTTTATTTCTTTCCCTTCTCTGCCTTCTGGCTCTGACGGCCTGCGGAACAGAGGACGAGACCATCCCGCCGGTCTTCAGCAATATCCAGATCAATGGAGCGGATGTTTCGTCGATTCCTTACACGGATTCGAGTGTCACTATTACCGGCAATATCGATGATTTTAGCGCGACCATTGTGGCCAATAGTGCGGCAACCGGCGAGCGTTCCGTTGGCGTCGACAGTAGTAACGGCAGCTGGAGCTTTGAATTTGCCCCGTTGGTGGCAGGATTGAATAGCGTCAGTTTTACCGCCAGCGACAAGCGCGGCAATTTCAATCAGTTAGTTCTGAATTTAATATATGACCCTGAGTGATGCCAGGGATTCAATCGCTGAATAGAAAGATAGAGACAAAAATATGGAAGAGTTAAACGATCTTTTGCTGCAACGCCGCGCCAAGTTGACGGAATTTCGCGAACAAGGGATCAATCCCTTTGCCAACGATTTTTCGGTGACCCATACGACTGAACAATTTCTTGCTGCTCATGTTGACGACGATGTTGCGGCTCTGGAAGGGTGCAATACTCCCTATGCTGTCGCCGGCCGGATCATGGCTCGGCGTGACTTTGGCAAGGCTGCCTTCATTCAGCTGCAGGATCGCAGCGGCCGCACCCAGGTCTATGTCGGTCGCGATAATATTGGTGAAGAGGCCTTTGATCTCTTTAAGCGCATCGATATCGGCGATATCGTCGGTTGTATTGGCACCCCTTTTCGCACCAAGACCGGTGAACTCTCCTTGCGGGCGACAACTCTGCGTCTTCTCACCAAGTCATTGCTGCCGCTGCCGGAAAAGTGGCACGGTCTGACCGATGTCGAGACTCGCTATCGCCAGCGCTATCTCGATCTGATCGTGAATCCCGAGGTGCGCGAAGTCTTCAAAAAACGCAGCCGCATCGTCAGCGCCATTCGCGACTTCATGGTGCAGCACGATTTCCACGAAGTCGAAACGCCGATGATGCACCCGATTGCCGGCGGCGCCACGGCGCGCCCCTTTGCCACCCATCATAATGCTCTTGATATGGATCTTTTTCTGCGCATTGCGCCGGAACTTTATCTGAAGCGTTTGGTCGTCGGCGGTTTTGACCGGGTCTTCGAGATCAACCGCAACTTCCGCAATGAGGGGATCTCGATTCGCCATAACCCCGAATTCACCATGATGGAGTTTTATCAGGCTTACGCCACCTATGAAGACTTGATGAATCTCACCGAGCAGCTCATCGGCCATGTCGCGCAGTCAGTCCTGGGGACTTTGGAGATCAGCTACGGCGGCCGCGAGGTCGATCTGCGCGCCCCCTGGGCGCGTCTCACCGTCCGCGAAGCGATCGTCAAGTACGGCCATGTCGACCCGACCCTCCTCGAAGATCACGCGGCGATGGTTGAAATCGGCAAAGGGCTTGGCCTTGATGTCGATCTTGCCACCGGTCACGGCAAACTCCTCACCGAGATTTTCGAAACCGTTGCCGAACCGCATCTCTGGAACCCGACCTTCATCACCGCTTATCCGACGGAAGTTTCGCCGTTATCGCGTAAGAATGATGAAAATCCCGAGATTGTTGATCGCTTTGAACTCTTTGTCGTCGGTCGTGAGCTCGCCAACGCCTTTTCCGAGCTCAACGATCCCATCGATCAGAAAGAGCGTTTCGTCAAGCAGATGGTCGATAAGGATGCCGGTGACGACGAAGCTCATTCCATGGATGAAGACTACATCCGTGCTCTCGAATACGGCTTGCCGCCGACCGCCGGGGAGGGGATCGGTATCGATCGCCTGGTCATGCTCCTTACCGATGCGCCCTCGATCCGCGATGTTATCCTCTTTCCGCACATGCGTCCCGAGTCGAAATAGATGAACTACGAATGGTTCGTCAGTCTGCGCTACCTGCGGGCCAAGCGCAAACAGACCTTTATTTCGGTCATCTCCTTCCTCTCTATCGCCGGAGTTATGCTCGGAGTGGCGGCGTTGATCGTTGTCCTGGCGGTCATGACCGGTTTTCACGACGCAGTGCGGCAGCAGATTCTCGGCTCGATCCCGCATGTCCTCATCCAGCGTTACGGTGAAGAGCTCAAGGATGCACCACAGGTCATTGCCGAGGCCAAAGCGGTCTCGAAAAAGATCATTTCGGCGCAGCCCTTTGTCTCTAAAGAAGCGATGCTGGTGTCACGGGGAAATGTCGCCGCGGTGACCGTCAAGGGGGTTGAGGCCGGCAATAAGATCTTCAAACAGAATATTCAGTCTGCGGTCGGTGGTGATGCCAAGACCATGGTCTTTATGGATGAGACGACGTTGCCGGGGATCATCATCGGCATCGACACTGCCTCAACCCTGGGGATCTCGGTCGGCGAAACAATTAATGTTATTCCGCCGATCTTTTCGATCTCCCCCTTCGGGATGATGCCGAAGATGAAGAGCTTTCGCGTTGTCGGCATCTTTCTCCAGCGCGGCGGTTTCATGGACACCTACTTTGCCTACGTCGATCTGCGGCAGGCGCAAAGATTGCTGGAAATCGGCGACACCGTCAGCGGTATCGAGATCGAGACCGACTCCTTCTCTTCGGCGGCAGTGGTGAGTCAGGAGCTGCGCTCGGCCTTTTCCTATCCCTATGTCGTCCGTTCCTGGGAAGATCTCTTCGGCTCCTTCCTTTCAGCGATCAAACTGGAAAAGCTCGGACTCTTCATTGTCCTCGGTATTATCATTCTGGTCGCGGCTTTTAATATTGCCACGACTCTGATTATGGTCGTCATGGAGAAGCACAAGGATATTGCCATCCTGCGGACTATGGGGGCGACTTCGCAAAGCATCATGAAGATCTTTGTCTTTGAAGGATTGATCATCGGCACCATCGGCACCGGGAGCGGCACTCTCCTTGGGCTGCTGATTGCCAAGAATGCCGATCCGATCATCAAAGGGATTGAGCGTATAAGCGGCGTGCGCATCTTCGATCAAGCGGTTTACGGCATGGAGCGATTTCCTTCGGTCGTTTATCCTTCCGATGCCATTGTGGTCGCGGTGACAGCGATGATCATCTGTCTGCTGGCGACGATCTATCCGGCCTGGCGGGCCGCCCGCATGGATCCGGCGGAGGCGTTACGATATGACTGATGGATCAGGGCCATTGATCCGCATCGCCGGAGTCAATAAAAGTTTTATCAGCGGCCCGGGCCGTGTTGATGTCCTGCATGATATCAACCTCGACATCAGCCGCGGCGAACGGGTAGCGATCGTCGGTCCCTCCGGTGCCGGCAAGACGACCTTGATGCATATTCTCGGCGGCCTCGATCGCCCGAGCACCGGGACCGTGCACTTTTCCGGAAAGGAGATCTTCTCTTTCAAGGGACAGATGCTCGATGAGTTTCGCAACCGCACTATCGGTTTTGTCTTTCAGTTCAATCAACTCCTGCCGGAATTCACGGCGCTGGAGAATGTGATGATGCCGGCTTTGATCGCAAGGCTTCCGAAAGAAGAGGCGCTGGCGCGGGCCACGGCTCTTTTAGGTGAAGTCGGACTCAGCCATCGTCTCCGTCACAAACCCGGCGAACTTTCCGGCGGTGAACAGCAGCGGACCGCCATTGCCCGGGCGCTGATCATGAATCCGCCGCTGCTTTTGGCTGATGAACCGTCGGGTAATCTCGACAGTGTCACTTCCGGGGAAATTCTCGCCCTCCTTGACGGACTGCATCAGGCGCGGAAACTGACGATGGTGATTGTGACCCATAGTGACACCCTGGCGAACCGTCTCGATCGCATTGTCCGGGTGATCGATGGCCGGATTGCAGCGGTTTAATCGCTGCAGCATTACTTTTTATTTGCTCGTTCTTGTTCTTTTCTTATAGTCTATAGCGCTGTTGAATTGCTGCCTGGCAACAGGTTCGGGATTACCTACTGATATGGTTATACGCACCGCTCTTTTGGCTCTGCTCGGACTCCTCTCTCTGACCGGACTGCTCTGGGCTCAGGATTATCAAGTTGATGAGATCGTTATTGCCGGGACGCGTCGCGTCGATCCGGGGGCGATTCGTGCTGCTGTGGCGATTAATCCCGGACCGGCAATCTCTGCTGACGATATCGATCGCAGTACCAAGGCGGTCTTTCAGATGGCCCGCTTCAGTGACGTGCGCGTCACTCTTGAAGAGCGGGAAGGCAAAAATGTTTTGATCTTCACTGTGGTCGAGCGACCGCTGGTGCGTACGGTTAAGTTCTCCGGTAACAAGGAGCTTTCTGAAGAGAAACTGCGGGCCCTGATCACGATTAAAACTCCCGACCTTTATGATGCCACTGTCCTTGCTAAGAATGTTGAAGCGATTTTGAAGGCATATAAAGAGGCGGGATATTATGCGGCCAAAGTAGAGCCGCAGGTTGAAGTGACGGATCTCAATGAAGCCAATATCACCCTGCATTGTATCGAAGGGGACGAAATCCTCATCGACTCTATCCGCTTTGAAGGAAATAAGGCCTTCACGGCCAAAGAGCTTAAAAAGGGGATGGAGACCCGCGAACGCTGGTGGCTGTCCTGGATGACCGGTCGCGGTGCTTATCAGGAAGAAGTCCTCAATAATGATCTGGCGCTGCTGACCGATCGCTATTTTGATCAGGGCTACATTCAGGTGAAAGTGCATCAGCCGCAGGTGACGATGATTAAAGAGAACCGTTATCTCGATATCCTGTTGGAGATTGAAGAGGGCGAGCAGTTCCGCATCGGCGCTGTCGAGGTGAGCGGCGATCTGCTGCGGAGCCGTGAAGATTTGATCTCACTCCTCGGACTGCCGGCCGGTGAGCTCTTCAGCCGCAAAAAGTTGCGGCAAGGGATGATGCGGATCAATGATCTTTATGCCGATGAAGGCTATGCCTATGTCAATGTCGCCCCTCTCTCCAAAGTCAACCCGGAAGCGCGGACTGTCGATCTGACCATTGAAATCGAAAAGAGTTTTCTTGTTGTCACCCGCAAGATTCAAGTTGCCGGCAACAGCAAGACCATCGATAAAGTAATCCGCCGCGAGATGATGCTGAACGAAGGGGACAATTTTAGTGCCACCAAAATCAAGGAGAGTCGGCGGCGTATCCAGAATCTCGGCTTCTTTGAAGAGGTTAAGATCGCCACAGAGAAGACGGATTCTCCGGGTTTGATGGATCTGCTTGTCGAGGTGAAGGAGAAGCCGACCGGCACCTTCAGTCTCGGTTTCGGTTATTCCTCCATCGACGGCTTTATCGGTCAGACCTCGATCACCCAGGATAACCTCCTTGGCCGGGGCTATAAGGGCAATCTCTCCGCTGCGGTCGGCAGCAAGAGCACCACTTATCAGTTCGGTCTTCTCGATCCCCACTTCCTTGACAGTAATCTCACTCTCGGTTTTGATCTTTACAAAACAGACCGCGAATATACTGACTTTTCGAAGCAAGCGATTGGGGGCAATCTGAAGCTCGGCATCCCCATCTCCTATAATGTGAAATCATTCTTTGTTTATCGTTTTGAAGAGAAAGAGATCTATGATGTCGATCCCTTCGCTTCGGCGAGTATCCGTGATCAGGAAGGTTTTTCTACCCTTTCATCCATCTATGCGTCTTTAAGCCGCAATACGACCGATTTTCGCATGGACCCCACGACCGGCACCCTGTCATCGGCCTCCATCGAATTTGCCGGTCTGGGCGGAACCGAGAAGTTCATTAAATATGAGCTCGATCATCGTTATTTCTATCCCTTGTTCTGGAAATTTGTCTTTTCTGCCCACGGCCGCCTCGGCTATGTGCAAGAGATCAGCAACGAACCGATCCCGATCGATGAGCGTTACTACCTAGGCGGTCTCAGCAGTCTGCGGGGTTTCCAGCCGCGGGAAGTCGGTCCTCGAACCAAAATCGTTTCCACTGATAGTAACGGTAATGTCCTTTCCAGTACTTACGAATTTAAAGGCGGGACTAAATCCGGCTTTGGTAACCTCGAGATTACTTTCCCCCTGGTGGAGGAATCCGGATTTAAGGGTGTATTCTTTTATGATGCCGGCAATGCCTGGGCCGAAGATCAGGATTATTTCAGTGATATCCGGCACAGTGCCGGTTTCGGTCTGCGCTGGATGAGCCCCCTCGGACCGTTGCGTCTGGAATGGGGAAAAAATCTTGACCCTCGTGAAGGTGAAGATTCCTCCGATCTGCAATTTTCCATCGGAACCATGTTCTGATGCCAACCCCGTAAAGGAGATTTATCTCGATGAAGAAGCTTTTAATCCTCCTGCTCCTGACGTTCTTTGCTGCTGCCACTGTCTCGGCTGCTGATACCAAGATCGGTTATGTTGATCTGCAGAAAGCTTTGAATAATTGTGAAGCCGGCAAAGTCGCCAAAGAAAAGATCTCTGTAAAGGTCAAAGAGTATGAGACCCAGATCGAGCAGAAGCAGAAAGATCTGAAGAAGCTCAAAGATGACCTTGACAAGCAGGGCCTGATCCTTTCCGACGACAAACGCGCAGCAAAAAAGCGTGATTTTGATCAGAAGCTCAAAGATCTTGAGCGCTTCACTAAAGATATTCAGGAAGAACTGCAGCAGCAGGATGCTGAATACACCCGGCAGATCATTACGGATTTCTCAAAAATCATCAATGATCTCGGAGCCAAAGAAGGCTATACGGCGATCTTCGAGAAGACCGAAAGTGCTCTCCTTTACGCTGATCAGAAAGCTGATTTGACCGATAAAGCGATTAAAGCTTACGACGCCTCACTGAAGAAGTAAGCAGGAATCAGGAAAGGGGTGTTTAGTGGCTAAACTTCGCGAACTTGCTGCATTGGTCAATGGCTGCGTCGTTGGTGATCCCGAGACGGAAATTCTCCGGATGGCGACTATCGATCAGGCCCAATCAGGGGATATCACCTTTTTGGCCAATCCGAAATATCTACCCCTCTTAGCTGCGACACAAGCGAGTGCGGTGATTATCGGGATGGGGGTCGAGGCTCCGGCCGAACTTAATCTCTTGCAGTGCGACAACCCTTATCTGGCTTTTGCCAAGATCCTTACTTTTTTGCATGTGCCGCGGCCCGAAGCCCAGGGAGTCTCCCCCCGGGCCTTCGTTGACCCCAGTGCTGAAATTGCCGAGGGAGTGACGATTCACCCCGGTTGCGTGGTCGGGGCGCGGGTTAAGATCGGCACCCAGACCATTTTGTATCCGAATGTCGTCCTTTATGAGGATGTCACCCTCGGTGAGGGCTGTACAATCCATGCCGGGGTGGTCATCCGCGAAGGGTGCCGCATCGGCCATCGCGTCATTGTTCAACCTTCGGCTGTCATCGGCTCGGACGGTTTCGGTTTTGCGCCGGATGGGGAGAGCTATTATAAAATTCCCCAGATCGGCATTGTTGTGATCGAAGATGATGTCGAGGTCGGTGCCGGTAGTTGTATCGATCGCGCTGCGTTAGGGGTCACCCGTCTTGGTCAAGGTGTCAAGCTCGATAACATGGTACAAATTGCCCATAACGTCACCATCGGCGCTCACACGGTGATGGCGGCGCAGACCGGGATTGCCGGAAGCAGCAAAATCGGTCGTCACTGCACCTTTGGTGGGCAGTCATCTGCGGCCGGTCACATCAAAACCGGTGACAATCTCACTGTTGCCGGCCGCGGCGCTCTCGCCGGCAACACCGCTGGCGACCAGATTGTCGCTGGCGCCCCGGCTTTTGCCCATCGCGAGTGGTTGAAGGCATCGATGATCTTCTCCAAGCTGCCGACCTTGCGTAAAGAGGTACTGAGGATGCAGCAGGAGATTCATCGTTTGAAGAATATTATCGATAAAGGAGAATCAAATTCATGAAAATGCCCATGTACAGTACCGATATTATGAAGTATCTGCCGCATCGTTATCCTTTTCTGCTTATCGATCGCATCATAGAAATCGAGGCAGGCAAGAAGATTGTCGGCATTAAAAATGTCACGGTCAACGAGCCCTTTTTTCAGGGACACTTCCCCGGTCATCCGGTCATGCCCGGCGTCCTGATCATCGAAGCCATGGCCCAGGTCGGTGGCATCTTCGCCATGATTACTGACAATATCGGTGATGACAAGGTCACCTATTTTGCCGGCATCGATAATGCCCGTTTCCGCAAGCCGGTCGTTCCCGGTGATGTTTTGCGTTTTGAGCTAACCTTGACCAATTGCCGGCGCGGTCTTTACTGCTTTAACGGTAAAGCTTTTGTCGAATCGACCCTGGTCGCCGAGGCCGATCTCAAAGCGACCTTTGCCGACAAAAACATTTAGCAACGACTCAGCTTTCAGCAAAACCAATCAAATTTACAGGGATAAAGGGGATGTAAGGGATAAGGGCAACAAGTGTTTTTTACTCGAACACAAGTAATATGCCCTAAACTCAAGATTGATCCCCTGGATCCCCTTCATCCCTGTTAACATTCTAATTCGATTATTAAAAGGATACGGATCATGATACATCCGACAGCGATCATTCATCCCGGTGCCCAAATTGCGGCGAGTGTCGAAATCGGCCCTTATGCGGTTATCGGTGAGCACGTCACCCTCGGCGAAGGTTGCTGGGTCGGGCCGCATGCGGTGGTCGAAGGCCGGACCACGATCGGCCAAAACAATCGTATCTTCCAGTTTACCTCGATCGGCGCCATCCCCCAGGATTTGAAATACCACGGCGAAGAGACGACTCTGACCATCGGCGACGGCAACACCTTCCGCGAATTCGTCACGGTTCATCTCGGCACTGCCGATGGCGGCGGGACGACGATCATCGGCAATGATAATCTCCTCATGGCTTATGTCCACGTTGCTCACGATTGCCGGGTCGGTAACCAGATTGTCCTGGCCAATGCAGCCACTCTGGCCGGGCATGTGGAAGTCGGCGATCACGCCATCCTCGGTGGCCTCTCGGCCATCCACCAGTTCACCCGTATCGGCAGCCACGCCATGATCAGCGGCGGCTCCATGGTCAATCAGGATATAACCCCATACACCATCGCCCAGGGGGATCGTGCTGAACCGGTCGGAATTAATCTCATCGGCTTAAAGCGCCGCGGTTTCTCGGATGAAGCCCTGCGCGCCCTGAAAAATGCTTATAAAACCTTCTTCCGTGCCGGACTCAAGCAGGAAGAGGCGTTGGAAAAGATGGAAGCCGACGCAACCGCCTACCCGGAAGTGAAAGTCTTCGTCGACTTTATCCGCGGCACGCAGCGCGGCATCGCCCGCTAAAAACCAATCAGTTTCGTTGATAGTTGAACAAGATGGGCACGGAAATGAAAAGTTTTCCGTGCCCATCTTGTTTTGCCTGTACCCTTGTAATCTTTTCTTTCTTGCCACGATAAAATTTGTTAATCTCCTTAACGGCTCATCTCCCGGAGGGGATGTTTTGCTTCCCCCCTGTTTCTCTCTCCATTCCACCTGCACAACGTTTTACGCACTTCCAGACCGGCGCGACATCGTAGGGGCGCCGTTTGCCGCGTTTTTTTTGAGGGAGAAAGGCGGGCATGAAGGGTAGGGCGGGATGTTTTTCGTAGGGGCGCCGCTTGCTGCGCCCTATTCGTCCCACGTGGCCGCCCGGATTGAGGTCGTTATGGAGAATTTAAAAGCGGGATATGGGCGGTATTGGGGGAAGGCGGAGCGGGTGGATTGATGAAGGATAAAGTCAAGATCATTTCGTAGGGGCGCCGCTTGCTGCGCCCGATTATGGCTTTGGGGTGGCCACGCCGGTGTTAGTCAAGCAACCGGGGAGGCGCTGCTTATTGGGCGCTATCTTCCCCATGCCCATGGGGGTGTTTCCACCGCAATTCTTCATTTCCAGGGGTGAGTACCCCCCTGTGGATCAAAGGCGGGCGCGGCAAGCAGCGCCCCTACGTTGGGGAATTTAAATCGGGCGCGGCAAGC
>JACUTW010000107.1 GCA_014859605.1 Desulfuromonadales bacterium | reverse complement strand
ACCCGCGACCTCCGGCGTGACAGGCCGGCGTTGTAACCGACTCTACTACAGCCCCGAATTAGACTTTAAAAAAATTGGTGGGCGAAACAGGGCTCGAACCTGTGACCCTCGGCTTGTAAGGCCGATGCTCTCCCAGCTGAGCTATTCGCCCAATGTGTTAATGGCGGGGCTGACGGGACTTGAACCCGCGACCTCCGGCGTGACAGGCCGGCGTTGTAACCGACTCTACTACAGCCCCAAAGGTACTTTTGAGACAGAGAACCGGCAGCCAGGTGGACCGCCGGTTCTCTGAATTTCAGCTGAAACGTATGAAAATTAAACGTTGACTGCGTCTTTGAGGACTTTGCCCGCTTTAAATTTCGGGGTTTTTGCGGCGCTGATCTTGATCGCTGCGCCTGTCTGGGGGTTTTTACCGGTACGTTCAGCGCGCTCACCGACGCTGAAGGTGCCAAAACCGACCAAAGCAACCTTGTCGCCTTGTTTCAGAGCATCAGTCACCGCTTCAATCAGAGCCTTGAGGCACTTTTCCGTGTCTACCTTGCTGAAGCCCGTCTTTTCGGCCATTTCGTTGACAAGATCTGCTTTAGTCACAAAAACCTCCATGCTGTTAATTGATAGGATGAAACTGCTTCAATGCGGAGTGTTTATAACAGAGCCGTTTTGTTACTGTCAAGCAAATATTTGGGCAAATATTTGCCCAAAATTGCCGGCGCTCACTGAACTGTTGGCGCCTCGGATGCTACGGTTCTCTCTTCTTGTATCGCTGTCGGGGCAAGGAGGGCCGCTGCCAGGACTTGATCCATATGGCTGACCGGAATAATGGTGAGACCCCGCTGGACGCTGGCCGGAATTTCCGTCAAGTCCTTACGGTTTTCTTCAGGGATGAGGACACGGGTAATGCCGGCTCTTTTTGCCGCCAGCAGCTTCTCTTTAAGGCCACCAATGGCTAATACCCGCCCGCGCAGGGTGATTTCGCCGGTCATGGCTAGGGCCCTATCAACGGCCCGGCCTGTCAGTGCTGAAGCCAGTGCCGTGGCCATGGTGATGCCGGCAGATGGTCCATCCTTGGGGGTTGCCCCTTCGGGAATATGAATGTGAATATCGAGGCGCTGGTAGAAATCCTTTTCCAGGCTGAGTTCCTGCCAGCGGGAGCGCACATAGCTGAGCGCCGCCTGAGAAGATTCGCGCATAACCTCGCCGAGTTTGCCGGTGACGGTCAACTTGCCGCTCCCCGGCAGAATCGTCGTTTCGATCGTCAAAGTCTCGCCGCCCACAGCAGTCCAGGCCAGACCGGTGGCGATGCCGACCATATTCTCAATTTCGAGGGCACCATAGGAATAGGTGTGAATGCCCAGATAACTGCCGACTTGACGGGAAGTTACGGTCACAGCTTTTTTGCTGGTCTGCGCCGCCAGGAGTTGTCGGGTTAGTTTGCGACAGATGGCAGCAATTTCCCGTTCCAAATTGCGGACTCCCGCTTCCCGGGTATAGTAGCGGATAATTTCGTAAATAGCGGAGTTGCTGAATTTAATCTGGTTGGGTGGAAATCCGTGTGCTTCCAACTGTTTTGGGAGGAGATAACGCCGGGCAATATGCAGCTTTTCCTCTTCGGTATACCCTTCAACCCGGATAATCTCCATGCGATCGAGCAGCGCCCGGGGAATGGTGTGCAGAGAGTTCGCCGTAGCGATAAACATCACCGCCGACAGATCGTATTCAACATCGAGAAAGTGATCCCCAAAGGTATGATTCTGTTCAGGATCGAGAACTTCCAGTAAAGCTGATGACGGATCGCCGCGAAAATCGGTACTCATCTTGTCGATTTCATCGAGCAGGAAGACGGGATTAATGACCCCGGTTTTGCGCATCCCATGAATAATCTTGCCGGGCATGGCGCCGATGTAGGTGCGGCGATGGCCACGAATTTCGGCTTCATCCCGAACGCCGCCAAGGGAGATACGGACGAATTTTCTTTCCAGCGCTTTGGCGATTGACCTCCCGAGGGAGGTTTTTCCAACTCCGGGCGGGCCGAGCAGGCAGATAATCGGCCCTTTGATCTTTTTGACCTGTGCCTGGACCGCGAGATATTCGAGGATCCGCTCTTTAACCTTGAGCAGTCCGTAATGATCTTCGTCGAGAATCTTTTCCGCCCGCAGCAGGTCGTGACGATCTTTACTCGCCTTTTTCCAGGGGATTGAGACGATCCAGTCAATATAGTTCCGAACCACTGTCGCTTCGGCAGACATCGGTGACATCAGTTTGAGCTTGCGCAACTCAGCCAGGGCCTTCTCTTTTGCTTCTTTTGAGAGGCCGACCGTATTGATGCGTTCTTCTAATTCCCGTAATTCCTGTTTGAAATCGTCTTTTTCGCCGAGTTCTTTCTGGATGGCCCGCATCTGTTCGTTAAGATAATATTCCTTCTGACTCCGCTCCATCTGGCTCTTGACCCGGCTGCGGATTTTCTTCTCAATGCCGAGGATCTGCAGTTCGTGTTCGAGGATGGTGAGAAGGCTCTCCAGTCGGAGCAGGGGATTGATCTGCTCCATGATCTGCTGTTTGTCGGAGACTTTGACGTTCAGCTGCGGAATAATCGCATCAGCAAGGCGCCCGGCGGCAGTGATTCCGGCGATTGAAGAGTACATCTCCGGCGGGATCTTTTTGCTGAGGTTGATGTAGCTTTCAAAGGCGGCGAGGACGCTGCGGCTCATCGCTTCAATCTCGTCCGAGTCCGCTAAAAGTTCCTCTTCCAGAACGACTTTCGCATAAAGACACTCGGGACGTTCTTCGAGTCCAACGATGCGTGCCCGTTCCTTCCCCTCGATGAGAACCTTGACGGTTCCGTCGGGAAGTTTGAGGAGTTGAATGATCTGGCCGATGACGCCGATTTCATAGAGATCATTCTGGAGCGGGTCGTCGATCTTCGGATCGCGTTGCGTGGTCAGGAAGATGAGGCGTTGTTCAGCGTTAGCCGCTTCGAGCGCCTGAATCGAGCGGGGACGGCCGACAAAGAGCGGCGTGACCATCGCCGGAAAGATGACGATGTCACGCAAGGGGATCAGGGGGTAGAGTGCTTCGTTGGGCAAGCTTGAGACTGCCTGCCCTGGTTCAGGATAGTCGGTCATGACTCAAGCCCTTGGGGGAAGGTTGGTTGAATAAAGTTGCCTTTGATTGTCGCTGCTGTTCTTCAGGCCGATTCAGCGCAGTCCTGAAGAACCAGCGGTCGCGCGACACCGAGAATCGCGTCCTCATTGATGACGACTTCGCGGACGCGATCAAGGGAGGGGATTTCATACATGACGTCGAGCATGGCATTTTCGAGGACGGAACGGAGACCACGCGCCCCGGTTTTCCGTTTCAATGCTTGCTGCGCCACCGCGACCAGGGCGCCGTCCGTGAACTTGAGGTGGATATTGTCGAGTTCAAAGAGCTTTTGATACTGTTTGACCAAGGCATTCTTCGGTTCTTTAAGAATAGAGATCAAAGATTCCTCGTTGAGTTCATTGAGGGTGGCGATGACCGGCAGACGGCCGACAAATTCCGGAATGAGGCCGAATTTAAGGAGATCCGCGGGTTCGACTTGCGCCAGGGCTTCACCCGTCGAGAGGTCGTGACGCTGCTTGGTTGCGGCTCCAAAGCCCATCGATTTGGTGCCGATGCGTTGGGAAACGATGCTGTCAAGGCCGGAGAAGGCGCCGCCACAGATAAAGAGGATATTGGTTGTGTCAATCTTGAGGAATTCCTGCTGCGGGTGTTTCCTCCCCCCCTTGGGCGGGATATTGGCAAGAGTCCCTTCGATGATTTTGAGCAGCGCCTGTTGTACCCCTTCGCCGGACACGTCGCGGGTGATCGAGGGGGAATCGGTTTTGCGGGCAATCTTGTCGACTTCGTCGATATAGATGATGCCGCGCTGCGCCTTTTCAATGTCCCAGTCGGCCGCCTGGAGGAGGTTGAGGATGATATTTTCAACATCCTCCCCGACATAGCCGGCTTCGGTCAAAGTGGTGGCATCGGTGATGGCAAAGGGGACATTGAGGACCTTGGCCAGGGTCTGGGCGAGGAGGGTCTTGCCGCTGCCGGTCGGGCCGAGGAGAAGGATATTGCTCTTCTGCACCTCAACGTCGCCGCCGCTACGCAGGTAATTCACCCGCTTATAGTGATTGTAGACCGCCACTGCCAACGTCTTTTTGGCGCGCTCCTGACCGATGACATAGTCGTCGAGGGTCTCTTTGATCTCGATAGGCCGGGGCAGGTCAGACGAAGTTTCGGCACTTTGCGACTCGGATTCGTCATCCATGATGTCTTTGCACAGTTCGATACATTCATTGCAGATAAAGACCGAGGGCCCTGCAATCAATTTGCGAACATCATTCTGCTCTTTGCCGCAGAAGGAACAGATTAACTGTCCGGAATGGTCACCTTTTTGGCTCACTTTTTCAGCTCCATAGTATGAGGTTTACGCGTTACTATAGAGTCAACAATACCATATTTGCAAGCTTCGTCGCCACTCATGAAGAAATCCCGTTCAGTATCGGCGGCAATCTTCTCGATCGGTTGGCCGGTGTGATGGGCGATAATTCCATTCAAAATGTCGCGCATGCGGAGAATTTCCTGGGCATGAATATGGATATCGCTGGCCTGCCCGCGGAATCCTCCGAGGGGTTGATGGATCATGATCCGCGAATTAGGGAGGGTGAAACGCTTGCCCGCGGCTCCGGCCGCGAGGAGAACAGCCCCCATGCTCGCCGCCTGTCCGACACAGATCGTTGAGACCGGCGCTTTCAGGTATTGCATCGTGTCGTAAATTGCCAGTCCGCCGGTGACAACGCCGCCGGGGGAGTTGATGTAGAGAAAGATGTCCTTCTCCGGATCTTCCGAGTCGAGAAAGAGGAGCTGAGCAATGATCAGGTTGGCAAGGTGATCATCGATCTCGCCCCCCAAAAAGATGATGCGATCTTTGAGCAGGCGCGAGTAGATATCGTACGATCTTTCGCCCCGGCCAGTCTGCTCAACGACGAATGGTATCGTAGCCATCACCTACTCCTTCTCTTTGGTCGACAGTTCTTCTTTGTCCACCTCGGTGAGTTCGGACTTCTCAAGGAGGAAGCGGATGGTCTTCTCTTCGCTGATCTGCGCCATCAGGCCGATGCGGGCATCTTCCCGGGCGTAGTGTTTGCGCACCGCTTCGACGGGGGCATTAGCCATCTTGGCAATCTCTTCGAGGCGGCTGTCGATCTCGGACTCTTCAACGGTCATCTTTTCCTGGCTGGCAATCGCGGTCAGAATCAGCGTCCCCTGCACCTGGCTGATCGCCGTGTCCCGGTACATCTGCTTAAATGATTCTTCGGTTATGCCCATCATCTCCAGCTTCATTCCTTGACTTTCCAGGCGCTGGCGGATGTTGGCGAGCATATAGCCGAGTTGGTTCTGTACCAGGGTCTCCGGAACTTCCAGGGGATTGCGCTCGATCAGAGCAGTCACCAGGCGCTCACGCAGATCACCATCGATGCGATTGGTCTCTTGTGTTTTGGCGTTCTCCGTCAACTTTTCGCGCAGTTCCGCCAAGGACTCCAGACCGAAACCTTTGGCAAAGTCATCGGACAACTCCGGCGCGATCTTTTCCCGCACCTTTTTCAAGATCACGGCAAAGACCGCTGGCTTGCCGGCAAGTTCGGCGCTGCCGTATTGCTCAGGGAAGGTGACCTGGACGTCGCGGGATTCGCCGACCTTCATGCCGACGACCTGCTCTTCAAAACCGGGGATGAACTGACCGGAGCCGAGTTCCAGGGTAAAGTCTTCTGCGCTGCCGCCGTCAAAGAGGACGCCATCGACGGAGCCGGCAAAGTCGATAACGACGTGATCGCCGAGGGCGGCAGTATCACGGCTGGCATCGACGACTTCGGCGCGGCCTTGCCGCATCTCTTCGAGTTGCTTTTCAATCGACGTTTCGTCAAAGACGAAGCGTTCTTTCTGCAGGACCAGACCGGTGTAGTCGCGGGCCGTCACCTGCGGGCTGACTTCGACTTCCGCGGCGTAAGTAAAGGGTTTGCCGTGTTCAATCAAACTGTTGTCAATAATTTTGGGTTCGCTGAGAACATTGATGTCATGGGTGTCGAGCGCTTTGATATAACTGTCATTGATCAGGCGGTTGATGACCTGCTGCTCCATTTGCGGCGCATAGTATTGCTCAAGGATGGGGCGGGGGATCTTGCCGGCGCGAAAACCTTTGATCTTGGCGCTCTGGCCAATCTTCTGATAAGCCTTTTCGATCTCAATCGCCACTGTTTCCGCCGGGACTTCAAAGGAAAGACGTTTTTTAATGCTGCTGATTTCTTCTATTGTCACGTTCATCGGTTTGCTCCTTGCGACTTTAATTGGGGTGTTGGATTGTGAAAAAAGAGACAGACCGAACCCTGCTGGGCTACGGTCTGGACGTAGAGTTAATGAATTCGCGAACCGTCAAAAGCATGGGGGGGTGACGGGTTGGTGCGAGAGAGGGGAGTCGAACCCCTACGGTTACCCGCTGGATCCTAAGTCCAGTGCGTCTGCCAGTTCCGCCACTCTCGCTGAAAAGACCTTCATTGAACTTGTTTGGCAAGGGGTGACTTTTCATCTCCGCTTGGGTTTTCACTGTGACATAAAAAAGGGATCTGACCGGTGCAATAAAGAAGCGATCAGATCCCGCTTTTAAAATTGGGGTGAATGATGGGGCTTGAACCCACGACACCTGGAGTCACAATCCAGTGCTCTACCAACTGAGCTACATCCACCATGAAAGACAACGGAATTTACTTAAAACCACACTTTTTGTCAAGAAGCAAACGTACTTTATTGAAATTGGTGTGCCCGGTAGGGCTCGAACCTACGACCCTGTGCTTAGAAGGCACATGCTCTATCCAACTGAGCTACGGGCACGAAAGTTGGTCGGGGCGAGAGGATTCGAACCTCCGGCCCTCTGGTCCCAAACCAGATGCGCTACCAGACTGCGCTACGCCCCGACGCCGAAGTTTAGTATCATAGGGCAAGTCATTAATGCAACAAAAATTCCGGTGTGTAGCAACAGAATTCTCTCTTTGTGCGGAAGCTACTTGATTAAGCGCCGCCGCATGAGAACGATGG
>JACUTW010000106.1 GCA_014859605.1 Desulfuromonadales bacterium | reverse complement strand
TGTTACCTTCTTCAGCCACAGAATAAATTCCGACCCCTTCCCCGGCGTTGAATGAACTTCAATCCGCCCGCCGGCATCGGTGGCGATGCGATGACAGACCGAGAGTCCGAGTCCGCACCCTTTCCCCGGTGCCTTGGTGGTAAAGAAGGGATCAAAGAGATGGGAGAGAATCTCTTCAGGAATTCCCTCCCCTTGATCCCGCACCGCCAGCCAAACAAAATCTCCCTCTTCACCGCCAGTCAGGCAAATCTCGCCGGCCGGAGGGGACGCATCGCGGGCGTTAAGCAGGAAATTGACCAGAACCTGGATCAAACGGTGGCGATCGATGCACACATCGGGAAGAGTGGGCGGTAATTGGTCGTTGAGGCGGAGTGCGTCAAAAACTCCTTGATGGACAAGAAGATCGCGGGCCTCGGCAAAGACGGCAACAGGGTTGAGGGTCTCGGGAGCATGACCGGCAGGGGCGGCATAATCGAGCAAATCACGCACCAGACGATCGATGCGGGATGCTTCGGTGGCGGCGCGCTCAACAAGATCGCGGGGCATGCCGCCGGGGACATCCCGTTTTAACAATTCGAGATAACCGATCACCGCTCCGAGCGGGTTGCCGATTTCGTGCGCCATGCCGGCGGCGAGGTGACCGACCGAGGCCATGCGCTCGACCCGGAGCAATTCATCTTGCGTCGCTTGCAAGTTTAGGTTGGCGGCTTCGAGGGAATGGATCGTTGCGCGGGTCTCGGCCTGACTGGCTTTGAGTGATTCTTGCATGGTGTTAAAAGAATCGGCGAGTTCGAGAATCTCACGCGGGCCTCCCTTGAAATCGAGGGGTTGCTCAAGATCGCCGGCCGCCACCCGGCCACTGGCGGTCATCAAGCGTCGAATCGGCGTGACAACCGTACGCCCGAGCAGGTAAATGCCAAAAGTGAGCAAAACCCCGCCATACAGGACGAGATAGGTCAAAACGATACGCTGGGCAGAAGCGATACGCTGGCGAATGTCGGCAAGTGAAAAACCGGCTTGCAACAGGGCCGCGACCTGTTGGTGCTCAAAGAGCGGGATGGTGATGACCGCGACATCCTTTACAGTTGAGCTGTCTGGAAACCAAAAGGAATTGTAGTGGACCTTGATAGAGGCTTCTTCCGTTATACGAACCTGACGTAATTCATCGGTGTCGACATCAGTCATCACTACGACAGGCTCAAGGGGATCAAGATTACGATCGAAGAGTCGCAAGTAAATGACTCCGGAGTTGGGGGAAATCAGTTTCGGCAGATCATTGAAGAGAGAATTTTCAGTGGGAACAAGGGGGCCAGATCGGGAAAGAACGGCGATAATACTATGCAAATGACGTAACCGCTCTTCCAACAACTCTCTCTCAGTCAAACGGAGGAGGAGAAAACTGACAAAGAGCAGGGCCGCCGCCACGAGCAGAGCAATATTGATGATGATTTCGGCACGCAGGCCGACCGTCTTAGCCACGGGCTGATCCTTCCCGGCGAAAGGGTGCAGCGGCATGTCGATATGAGGAGATTCGCAAGTCCGTTGAAGGCATGGCAGGCCGGTGTGAATTCAGCTAGTGGAATTTGTAACTATTTAACCCCACAATGAATTTATGTGAATCTTTTCGTCATCCCCGAATGATTCTATCGGGGATCCAGTGACTTTGAATCTGGATTCCCGATAGAACCCTCGGGAATGACAACATTTGGATCATACTGAATCGTTACTTAATTTTAGCACTATGCCGAATTTTACTGCTATCGGCAAGAAAATCTGCAGGGATGTTACAATGTTTGCCCGTAGATTTCCCTTGAAGGTGAAGGGAGAGTTCCGTATATTGTCTGCCAATTCACATCTTTTTTAGGGTAAATATTATCCATGGCTAAGATTGTTCCTTTCCGCGCGCTGCGTTACAATCTGGATCAGATCGATGACGCCGCCACGGTTGTGGCCCCCCCTTATGACGTTATCTCCCCGGCCCTGCAAGAAGAACTTTACCAACGCAGCCCCTTCAACGTCGTCCGGCTGACCCTTGGCAAGACCAACCCCGACGATAATGCCAACGAAAATCGCTACAGCCGCGCTGCCGCCGATTTCAGCGCCTGGCAAAAACAGGGAATACTGGCGCGCGACCCTGAATCCTCGCTGTATCTTTATAATCAAACTTACACCCTCGAAGACGGCAGCAGCGTCACCCGCAAAGGGTTCATTGCCCTGACCCGGCTCGAAGACTTTTCCGCCGGTGTGGTCAAAGCGCACGAAAAGACCCTGGCCGGACCGAAGACTGATCGTCTTCTTCTTGCCCGCGCCTGCCATGCCAACTTCAGCGCGATCTTCTCGCTCTATTCCGATCCCTGCTGCGCCCTCGAAACCCTTGGTCAACAGTTCAAAAACGCCCCCCCAGCCCTGACTGTCGTTGACGACGAAGGTGTCCGCCACTGTCTCTGGGCGGTTGATGATTCGTCTTTTATCGACCGAGTGAAAGATTTACTCGAAAAAAAACCGCTCTTTATTGCCAACGGCCACCATCGCTATGAAACCGCGTTGACCTACCGCGATGAGATGCGGGCGACGCATCCGTACTTTACCGGCAAAGAATCTTTCAACTACGTTTTGATGTACTTTACCAATATGGAAGGTCAGGGGATGACGATCTTTCCGATCCACCGGGTGATCTATAATCTGGCCAATTTTTCTGTTGATTCCTTTGTACAGAGGCTTGAAGTGGATTTTTTGATCAGCGAGGTGTGCATTGATACGACCGATAGCACCGCCTTGTCAGCGCTACGTCAGCGACTGGCTGTTGCCGGTCAGAGCCGCCGGACTCTGGGCCTTTATCTTGGCGCCGGCCGCGTCCTTTTTTTGTCATTGAGAGATGAAAAGTGCATGGACAGACTCTTTGATGCACGCACGCCGACGGTGTTGCGGACACTGGATGTCTCGGTTCTGCATCGTCTGATTTTTGAACAATATCTCGACATCAACGGACAGGCGCAGGAAGCGCAAACCAATCTGCGTTACTGCAAAAGTTTTAACGAACCGTTTGCCCAGGTCGATAACGGTGAAGGGCAGCTCGCCTTTCTTTTGAATCCGCCGCAGATGAACGAAGTGCGGGAAGTTGCCAACGCCGGCGAAAAAATGCCGCCGAAATCGATCTTTTTTTATCCCCGGCTACTGTCGGGGTTGGTGATTAATCCACACGATTAAAAACAAAGGCGGGCACGGCACGCCGTGCCCCTACAAGAACAAAAAACACACGTAGGGGCACGGCGTGCCGTGCCCGTTTCTGATTGGAGGTTTTCATGCGTAGCTTAAAATATGTTGTTTATCGCGAAGGAAAATATTTTGTATCTCAGTGCTTAAATGTCGATGTATCCAGTTTTGGTAAAAATATTGATGAAGCCGTCATCAACCTCAAAGACGCTGTGGAACTTTATCTTAAGGATGATTTAACCAACGATTTATATCATGAAGTCGGCGACGCATTAATTGGCGAGGCGATTGTCAATGCCTAAACTTTTTTCTTCGCGACATATCATAAAGGTCTTGAATTATAATGGATTTATTGAAACAGACCAGACTGGTAGTCACAAAAAGTTGCGGAAGGATAATCTTACAGTCATAGTTCCTGCTGCAAAACGGGAGATTCCATTCGGCACTTTCATGTCTATCGTTCGTCAATCGGGCTTATCCCGGCTTGATTTTGAATAGTCAAAGGCGGGCACGGCACGCCGTGCCCCTACAAGAAAAAACAACACCCGTAGGGGCACGGCGTGCCGTGCCCGATTTTACATAAACAGTTGCACACCCGTAGGGGCACGGCGTGCCGTGCCCGATTTTACATAAACAGTTGCACACACGTAGGGGCACGGCGTGCCGTGCCCGATTTTTCGAGGAGTCTCCATGGATATTCTTGCTATTGATATCGGTTTCGGCTTTACCAAAGCAACGGACGGCAACCGCTCGATCGTCTTTAAATCGGTCCTCGGTGAAGCGACCGACATGCAGTTTCAGGGTTCACTCCTGGATGCTCCGGCGGATGAGCACATGCAGCTTGATGTCGACGGCCGCTCCCTTTTTATCGGCGATCTGGCCGAGCGGCAAAGCAATGTCCGCTTCTTCACCCTTGATCAAGAGCAATTTGTCACCCGCTTTGTCAAATACCTGGCCCTGGCAGCAGCGGCCCGTTTGGTCAATGGTTTTATCCCGGTCAATCTCGTCACCGGCCTGCCGATCGGTTATTACAAGCAGTACAAGGATGAACTGGCAACCTTGCTGACCGGCGAGCATAAGGTCTTTTTGACCGACGGCAATGGCAAACGGGAAGAAAAATCGATCAAGATCAACAAAGTCAAAGTCATCCCCCAGCCCTTTGGCTCGCTCTTTAACCTTATGCTCAACGATCTCGGCGAGGTCGGAGACAAGCGCCTGGTCAAAGAGAAGATCGGCATCGTTGATGTCGGTTTCCGCACCTCCGACTATACGGTCTCGGACAAGATGCGCTATTCGGAGCGGGGGAGTCGCACCACCGACTCAGGCATTGCCCGGGCTTTTAATATCATCGCCACCAAGCTGCGCGAAAAGAGCGGCGTCAATGTCGAGCTTTATCGCTTGCATGAAGCGGTCGATCGCGGTTCGATCCGCATTCGCGGCAAAGAGTATGAATTGAAGTCCTTGACCGAGCAGGTCTTTGGCCAGCTCGCCAGTTCGGTTGCCAACGAAATTGACCGCCTCTGGGCCGATGATTGGGATATGGACACCATTGTCCTCACCGGCGGCGGCGGTGTTGTTCTCGCTAAATACCTGCAACCACTGATTAACGGCCAGGTCGTGGTCGTCGATTCCGCCAGTGATGCGCGTCTCTGTAATGTGCGCGGCTACTGGAAGTTCGGCAAGCATCTTTGGGCGAAAGGGGTCATCCCTGCCCCGCCGACTCCGCCGGGCAGTCATTCTTGAAACGGAATCGGGTTGCGCCAAGGCATCGCCAGCTTGAAGGGGAGAGCGCCGTGCCGATGGCCGAGATTCTCACCCTGCTGCAGCGGGCGCCGGCACGGTCGCTGAGCGGGCGCGAGATCCTCGATTCTTTTCCTCTCCTTGATCGCGATGCCCGCCAGGCGACCCTGCGGGCCCTCGATCGCTGGGTGGGGGAAGAGATTCTTGATCAGCGCAAAGACCGGCGTTATACCTTCCCCTGGAATAAACGACTGGTGATCGGCCCCATCCGCGTCCAACGCGGCGGCTATGGCTTTGTCAGTGGCGCCGAGGGGAGCGACGACATCTTTGTCGCCGCCCGCAACCTTGCTGGCGCGCTGGACGGGGACCGCGTCGCGACCTTGGTCGAGAAGCGCCGCGGCCGGGATGATGCCCGCCCGGACGGTCGCATCATCAGCATCGTTGAACGCAGCCGCGCCGAGATGCTCGGTCGCTTTGTCGCCGGCACCCCGAGTGGTCGCTTACTGCCGATCATCCCGCGCTTTGCCCCGCCGCTGTTGATCGCCAAAGAGGATGAAAACGGCATTCTCCCCGGCCAGATCGGCATCGCCCGCATCAGCAGTAAAATCAGCCCCAGCGGGGCTCTGAGCGGCACCATCACCGAGATCCTTGGCGCAGCGGACGATCCATCCGTCGATGTCGCCACCATTGCCTACAAGTACCACCTCCCCACCACCTTCCCCGAAGCCGTCATGCGGAGCGCCAACGCCATCCCGTCGGAAGTTTTGCCGACGGAAATCAGCGGCCGGGTCGATCTGCGCGATCTCGGGCTGGTCACGATCGACGGGGCCAGTGCAAGGGATTTTGACGACGCCGTGGCTGTACGCCGTGAAGCAGACGGGCAGACCCGCCTCTGGGTGGCGATCGCCGATGTCAGTCATTATGTCCGCCCGGGTGATGAAATTGATCGGGAAGCGCTGCAGCGCGGCACCAGTGTTTACTTTCCCGACCGCGCCCTACCGATGCTGCCGGAGCATCTCAGTAACGGCATCTGTTCTTTGCAGGCGGAGATCGACCGTTTGGCGGTGGTCGCCGAGATCCTCTTCTCACCGCAAGGCGAGCGGCTCACCTCCTCCTTCTATCGGGCCGTGATCCGCAGTCGCGCCCGCCTCACCTATGATCAGGTCTACGCCTGGCTGACCGATGCCGATGCCCGTGCAGACGCGCCCGACGATCTCCTCGCCCAGACCGCAGTGATGGTCGAACTCTCGGCGCAACTGACAGCAATGCGCACCGCCCGGGGGAGTATCGATTTTGATCTGCCGGAAGCGGAGATCGTTGTCAACCTGCGCGGCAAACCGGAAGATATTATTCGCCGCGAACGCAACGAAGTACACAAACTCATCGAAGAATTCATGCTCGCGGCCAACGAAGCGGTTGCCGATTTCCTCACCGAGAAAGAGATTCCGCTCCTTTACCGCATCCACGAAGAGCCGGAACTGGAGAAGATGCTCGAACTCCAGGAGTTTACCGCCCCCCTCGGTTACGGATTTGCCGGTAGCACGGAAAAATCTCTCCCCCGCGCTCTGCAGGAACTTTTGGCGGCGACCGCAGAAGCACCGGAAGGACGGGCGATCCATCAACTCGTACTGCGCAGCATGAAGCAGGCGCGTTATGCCGCCGAGAATGCCGGCCACTTTGGCTTGGCGGCGAGCCGTTACTGTCACTTTACCTCGCCGATCCGCCGCTACCCCGACCTGGTGGTGCATCGTGTCCTGTGTCAACTGTTGGAAACAGCGACGGGGATCGATTCGCGGCAACGCCTTGAGTGGCAAAAGGAATTCCTCCCCTTGGGGGAAGGGTTGTCGAAACTGGAACGGCGCGCCACCGATGCCGAACGGGAGATGGTCAATCTTTACAAATGTCGCTTCATGGCAGACAAGATCGGCGAAGAATTCGACGGCACCGTGAGCGGCGTGCAGTCGTATGGCCTCTTTGTCGAGCTCGACCAGTGGTTTGTCGAGGGATTGGTGGCGATTGCCGCTCTCACCGATGATTTTTATGAATTCGACCCTCTACATCAGACCTTGACCGGACAGCGCCGCCGCAAAATCTGGCGGGTCGGCGAAGCGCTACGGGTCAAGGTACTGCGCGTTAATCCCGATTGGCGGGAGATCGACTTTGCCCCGGTCGATATGCCAGC
>JACUTW010000019.1 GCA_014859605.1 Desulfuromonadales bacterium | reverse complement strand
ATGATACTGCATGGGAAGCCGTGTGGGAAAGTAGGTCGCCGCCGAAATTTATTGAGAAAAGCCCGCCTTGTTCTAAGGCGGGCTTTTTTTGTCTTAAAATTCCTGAAGCGACTTTTCAGGTTTTACACACCAACAAAGAAAGGGACATGCGCGCGCATGTCCCTTTCTTTGTTGGTGCTTGTTTTTTCGTCTTTCAGTCGACGCGCTTACGGAGAAAAGTCGGGATTTCGTATTCTTCTATGGTGTCATTTAGATCCAGACGAAGTCCGGCAGGAAGATTTTTTTGTTTCTCGAGGCGAATAAAGGTCGGTGTTTCGCGATTGATATGTGTCAGAATCGGTGGGGCAACATTGAGATTAGCCCGGTCTTTATGACTTGCGTCAGCACTCTGATCTTTCGCGAAGGAAGAGCCAAATCCGGTCGCAATCGCCGTTACCTTGATCTTCTCTCCCATGTCTTCATTAATGACCAGGCCGACGATGATGTTGGCATCTTCGTGAACTTTTTCATGGATGATGCGGGAAACCTCATCAAAGTCATCCATGGTCATGCTGGAGGAACCGCAAATATTCACCAGAACACCCTTGGCACCGGATATATCAATTTCCTCCAAAAGGGGACTGCTGATGGCCTGCATTGCTGCCTCGGTGGCGCGTTTCTCACCTTCAGCGATACCGATCCCCATCATCGCCATGCCGCGATCACTCATGACCGCCTTGACGTCTGCAAAGTCGACATTGATCATCCCCTGAGTGGTGATGAGATCGGAAATTCCCTGGACCGCTTGACGTAAAACATCGTCAGCCGGACGGAAAGCATCGACAACACTCATCGATTTTCCTGCTAAACCAATCAAGCGATCGTTGGGGATAACCAGCAGGCAGTCGACAACGTCTTTAAGCGCACTGACGCCATCCTCAGCCTTTTGCATGCGCAGCTTGCCTTCGCGACTAAAGGGTTTGGTCACGACCCCGACCGTCAGCGCTCCGACTTCGCGTGCCGCCTGAGCGATGACCGGTGCTGCCCCTGTCCCGGTTCCGCCGCCGAGTCCGACCGCGACAAAGACCATATCTGCACCATTGAGGATCGAAGAAATACGGTCACGGTCTTCGAGGGCCGCTTCCTTGCCGACTTCTGGATTGGCACCGGCACCGAGGCCTTTTGTTAACTTGGCACCGAGCTGAATTTTAAGGGCGGCGGTATTTGCCCTCAAGGCTTGTGCGTCCGTGTTGGCGACAATAAATTCAACGCCGTCAATGCCGGTTTTGATCATTGTATTGACAGCATTGCCACCGCCACCACCGACACCGATGACCTTGATTCTTGGTGATTGATCGATATTCTCATCAAATTCGAACATATTCCCTCCCTGCAGGGTTTCGGGGGTGTTCACTCCCCTTGCGTTAATGGGTTCAATTACACCAGAAAAAAATCAAAAAAACTCACCAAACCATTCCTTCATGCGTTGCGTGACACGTTCAAAGATATTTTTTTGCCCTTTTGAAAAGGTCCGGACTTCCATATTGCGGGAGCCGTATTTTACAAGACCCACTCCCGTGGCATAGACCGGTGAGTTGACAACGTCAACCAGGCCGCCGATCCCCTGGGGCGTCCCCCTGCGTACCGGCAGATTAAAGATCTGCTCGGCAAGTTCAGGCATGCCCGGCAGGATCGATGTTCCACCAGTCAGGACAATCCCGGATGCAATGTCGTTTTCAAATTCGCTCTTCTCTATTTCGCGTAGAACCAATTGGAAGATTTCATCGACGCGTGGTTCGAGAATCTCAGCCAGGAGCTGTCGGGAGAGAATGCGGGGTTGTCGCCCGCCCGCGGATGGAACTTCGATCGTTTCATCCTTGCCCACCAGTGAGGTTAAGCAGCAGCCATATTTATGCTTGATGCGTTCGGCTTCTGCCATTGGCGTTCGTAAACCGACGGCGATGTCGTTGGTGAGATGATTGCCACCGAGAGCGAGGACGGCGGTATGTTTAATTGCGCCGCCAACATAAATAGCCAGATCGGTCGTTCCTCCGCCAATATCGATGAGGGCGACACCGAGTTCCTTTTCGTCAGGGGCCAGGACCGCTTCCGATGACGCGAGTTGTTCCAGAACGATATCGGCGACATCGACACCGGCGCGCGTGCAGCACTTAATAATGTTTTGCGCGCTGGCAACGGCTCCGGTGACAATATGGACGCGAGCTTCAAGGCGCACGCCGCTCATTCCAAGGGGTTCTTTGATGCCGCACTGGTCGTCAATAATATATTCCTGGGGGAGGATGTGAATGACTTCCCGATCCATTGGGATGGCAATAGCTTTTGCCGAATCAATGACGCGCCGGACATCCTCTTGGGAAACCTCCCGATTTTTGATGGCAATAATGCCTTGCGAGTTTAATCCTTTGATGTGGCCACCGGCGATCCCGGCAAAGACAGAACTGATTTCACACCCCGCCATCCGTTCCGCTTCTTTTAAGGCTTTTTGAATCGCTTCGACAGTGGCGTCAATATTAATGACGACCCCCTTACGCAATCCTCGTGATGGCGATGTCCCAATTCCGACAATATCGAGGCCCTCCTCGGTCAGGTTGCCGACAATTGCACATATTTTCGTTGTGCCGATGTCGAGACCGACAACAAGATTCTCCTGCCCACTGCTCATAACTTGCCCCTTGTGTATGATTTAAGGTTTAACTTTTTTCTTGTTCGCTTTGGATAACAACCGGATCGAGTTTAACAATGACACGATCGGCAGAATTAAGATCGATATATTGCGTCACCGACAAGCGTGATTCAATTTCAGCATAGATCCGTTCCAGGCGCACCAGCTTGGGTTCAAAGTCATCAAAACCGATTTTCACCGGCACGCCGCCGTGCAGCGTCATTAACTCATAACCTTGCAAGGGATCTATCCGGATTTCTGAGAGTTTTTGCAGGTTGAACGCTTTGCGTGATTGGAGCGATTCTGCTAAGCGGATGGCGCCGGCCAGGAGTAATCGCGTCTCCTCACGATTTTTCAAGATATCCTTTTGTTCCATTCCGGTCAACAGGGGAAAATTAATTTTCTCACCCATTTCAAGGGGCTTAAAGACCGTTCCATCGCGTGCGACATAATAAAGACAGCCATGATTGAGAATGGCTGCAGGGATAAATTCTGTGACCTTGATCGTCACGGTCCGGGGAAAGATCCGTTCGACTTCAACGCTGGCGATCCAGGGATTTTTTTCAATCCTGGTACCGATGTCTTTGAGGTCAAGTTTAAACATACTTAATCCGGTTTGCACCCCAGAGAGTTCGCGGACTGTGGAAACGTCGACTCGTCCTTCGTTGATTACGTCAATATTTGCGACCCGAAAAAAGTTTGAATCGCAAATTGTCGATTTGCCCGCCTGGAAAAGGACAACAAGAATCAGTCCCACCCCACAGGCAAGGGAGGGCCACTTGCTGAAGTGATAGGTTCGGGAGAAAAACTTCCCCCAATCCCGCGGAGGCTTCGCCTCCTTGCGCTTCCGGTTCGGCTTGACTGTTGTCTTTGTATAACGCGTCGCCGTGACTTGATTCGAGCGTTTTGGTTTGAAGTCGCGCATGGTTAACCTCTACTTCCCCGTTGCGGCACTTTCGAGAATGCGCTGAACCAGTTCATCAAAATCGATTCCGGCGTGCGCCGCAGCTTTGGGGAGGAGGCTGGTTTCAGTCATCCCGGGAATCGTATTCACCTCAAGGCAGTAGATCCTGCCATTTTTGATCATGAAATCTGCCCGGGCCGCGCCAAGGCAGTCGAGGATGGTTACGGCGGCGACAGCAGCCTCCTGGAGTTCCGCATAAATCTCCTGCGAGAAGGGTGCGGGAAGGAGGTATTCCGTCTGTCCGGCCGTATATTTCGAGGAAAAATCATAGAAGCCGCTCTTAGGAACGACCTGAATGACCGGGAGAGCCACACCATTGAGCACGCTCACTGTTGCTTCCTCGCCCTGGATAAATTCCTCGATCAGGATAGTGCGATCATAGGCCAGGCCGGCTTCGAGCCCCGCCGCTAACTCCTTTGAGTTGTGCGCTATCGTGACGCCGATTGTCGAGCCTTCGTGGACTGGTTTGGCGATGACCGGCCAGTGTTTGATCTGCGCCGTGAAGTTTTCAACACTGTCGCCATGCTGGTAAACGCAAAAGTCCGGTGTGGCGATCCCCTGCTGCAGGAACAAGCGCTTGGTCGTCACTTTATCCATAGCCATACTTGATGCGAGGACACCGCTGCCCGTGTAGGGGAGTTCGAGGATCTCCAGTAGCCCCTGAACGGTGCCGTCTTCACCATGTCGACCGTGCAGGGCGATAAAGACGACTTCTGCTCCGGCAGCAACAAGCTTGGCAGCGAGATCGCGATCGGCATCGATCCCGACGGCATTGTAGCCACAGCGGTTCAGCGCCGTTAGTACGGCCCGGCCGGTCCGTAACGAAATTTCCCGCTCCGAGGAGACGCCGCCGTAAAGGACCGCTATTTTCTTTTTGCGCAGTTCGTCCCGGTTCATAGACTCTCCTGCTGCCCAGCGTCAGCGTGCAGCTTCTTGGCAAATTCTTCGCCGATTTGCCAGACATTACCAGCGCCCATGGTGATGACAATATCCCCTTTTTGACAATTGCTCAGGAGGTGGGCGAGGACCTTTTCGCGATCAGCGATGTAATGAACGTCTTTGTGCCCGTGTCCGGTGACCTGGGCGGCGAGTTTTGCTGAACTGATGCCATCAATTGCGTCTTCGCCGGCGGCATAGATGTCGAGGATGATCAGTTGATCGGTTTCATAAAAAGCGGTCGTAAAATCATCAAACAGGGCAGCAGTGCGGCTGTAGCGGTGAGGTTGAAAGACGGTCACAATCCGCCGCTCCCAACCGTTTCGGGCGGCATTGAGCGTTGCCTTGATCTCTGCCGGATGGTGGCCGTAGTCATCAACGATCATGATGCCGTTAATTTCATCCTTGATTTGAAAGCGCCGCTGCACTCCGCCAAAATTTTTAAAGCCGGACGCGATCGTTGCAAAATCGAGCCCCACCTCCATTGCCGCGGCGGTTGCGGCCAGAGCATTGAGAACGTTATGGTCGCCGGGCATCTGGAAGGAGATGCGGCCGAGTCGCTGCCCGCAGTAATCGACGGCAAAGGAGGTCTGCAGCGCCCGATGTTCGACTTCGCTTGCCTGAAAATCGGCCTGGGCTGAGAAGCCGTAAGTCGTGAAGCGTTTGCGGATCTGGGGGATAATGCCTTGAATATTCTTGTCATCGAGACACAGGATAGCGCGGCCATAAAAGGGGATTTTATTGATAAATTCGACAAAGGTCTCCTTGATCTCCTCAAGGTCGCGATAGAAGTCAAGGTGGTCGGCATCGATGTTGGTCACAATCGCAATCGTCGGCGAGAGTTTGAGGAAGGAGCCATCCGATTCATCGGCCTCGGCGACAAGGAACTGCCCCTGACCGAGTTTGGCGTTGGATCCAAAGGCATCCAGTCGGCCGCCGATGACTGCCGTCGGATCAAGGTCGCCGTGACAAAGGAGCGTGGCGACCATACTCGTGGTTGTCGTCTTGCCGTGTGTGCCGGCAACCGCAATGCCGTACTTCATCCGCATCAATTCGGCAAGCATCTCGGCGCGGGGGATCACTGGAATCAGGCGGCGTAACGCTTCAATGACTTCCGGGTTATCGGTCTTGACCGCACTCGAAGTGACAACGACATCAACATCGCGCAGGTTGCTGGCCGCATGGCCGAGATAGATCTCCGCCCCCATCGCCCCGAGGCGCTGGGTAATGTCACTGGCGCGGAGATCCGAGCCGGAGATCTGATAATTGAGATTAAGCAGGACTTCGGCAATACCGCTCATGCCGATGCCGCCGATGCCGATAAAGTGGATTTTGCGTATTTTTCCGTACATATTCAGCCTTTCCTGGCAATGCTGTGGCACTCGGCCAGTAATTTGTCGACAGCAGCGGGTTGTCCGAGGGAGCGGGCGATTGCTCCCATCCGCAGCAGGGTCGGGCGATCATTCAAAAGATTCCCCAGGAGGGTCGCCAGGGTCGTTGCCGAGATTTCGCTCTGCGGCAAAAGGAGGGCTGCTCCCTGCTCCGCTAAGATTCGTGCATTCGCGGTTTGATGGTCAGCAGCGGCATAGGGGTAGGGGATCAAGATCGCCGGTCGGCCGGTTGCGGTTAATTCTGCCAGTGTCGTCGCGCCGGCACGACACAGAACCAGATGGGCCTGCGCATAAGCACTCGCCATATCTTGCAGAAACGGGGAGAGATCCTTTGTGCTCAGACCGAGCGCAGTATAAGCGGCGACGATTCGTTCGTAATCAGTGCTGCCGGTCTGATGGATAATGCGCAGTTCGGGGCAGAGCTGGCGGAGTGCCGGAAGGGCTGCCACAACCGCATCGTTGATTGCCTGGGCGCCGCGACTGCCACCGAAGACCAGCAGGGTACGTTCTTCTGTCGGGATCGGCCCGACGGCAGTCATGCCGTGACGCACCGGATTGCCGGTGACGACTGTGCGTTCTGGCGGCAGCGGACGGTCGCCGGGCGGCGGGAAGGAGAGGCAGATCCGTTGCGCCCAGCGGGACAGAAAACGATTGGTCAGGCCGAATTCGGCATTCTGCTCGTGAATCAGAAAAGGAACCCCGGCAAGGCGGGCCGCAAGCAGAGCCGGACCGGAAGCATAACCACCAACGCCGACGACGAGATCCGGTTGAAATTTTTTGAGAATAGCGAGAGATTGCCGCACACTTTTTAATAAGGTTGGAGCGATTCGCAAGCGCCCCAGCCACCCCCGCCCGGCAATCCCCGAGATTTGGATGGTTTCGAGGGGCAGACCGAGTTCCGGGAGGACTGTCGCCTCAATCCCGTTCGCGGTACCGATAAAGAGGACTTGTGCTGATGCATCAGTTTCGAGCAGGCGCTGCGCCAGCGCTACCGCCGGGAAGAGGTGTCCGCCGGTGCCGCCGCCGGCCAGGAGCATTCTCATGGCTGCACCGCCTTGACCTGGGTCTGACTCGAAATATTGAGGAGGATGCCGATTGCCGTCAAAGTGCAAATCAAACTTGATCCGCCGTAGGAGATAAAGGGGAGGGCCAATCCCTTGGTCGGAACGAGGCCGAGGACAACACACATGTTAAAAGCGGCTTCAAAGGCGAGGAGAAAGGTAATTCCGAAAGCGAGATAACGCCCGAAATCGTCGGGGGCGGTAAAGGCCGTATGCATGCCGCGGCGAAAAAGGAAGTAGACGCAGGCGACAATTACGATGAAGCCGATAAAGCCCATCTCTTCGCCGATAACCGAAAGGATAAAGTCGGTATGCGCTTCCGGCAGATAGAAGAGTTTCTGCCGGCCTTCGCCGAGTCCCTTGCCAAATAGTCCGCCGCTGCCGATGGCAATCCAGCTTTGAATAATTTGCAACCCCTTGTCGGTCGGATCCTGCCACGGGTCGAAGAAGGCGGAAATCCGCTTCATGCGATAGCTGCTGGTGGCGATGAGGAGGATCAAAGGAGGAATCAGGATGGTGATGAGTGCGGCAATGTGTTGGTAACGCATCCCGGCGACGAAGAGCATCGCCGCGGCGACCATAACCAGAGTCATGGCACTGCCGAGATCGGGTTGTAGCAGGAGGAGGACGAGGATCCCTCCGACCACAATCATGTACGGCAGGATCCCGAGTTTGAAACTTTTGACTTTATCCTGCTTCTTGGTCAAAGAGTGGGCCATGTACAGGATCAGAGCGATTTTCGCGAGTTCGACCGGCTGCAGATTGATCCCGACATTGAGCCAGCGCGAAGCTCCGCCGGCCTTGTTGCCAAGGCCGGGGATGAAGACGGCGATGAGCAAGAGCATGCAGAACAACAGGCCGGGGACGGCAAGGCGGCGTAACTTCTTGTAATCGATCCGCATCGTAATCATCATCGCGGTAAAACCGAGAGCCGCGTAGGCCGCCTGTCGTTTGAGAAAGTAGAGATCGTCACCACGGTAACGTTGGATGGTGTCGGCCATCTCCGCCGAAGACGAATAGACCATGACCACTCCGACGGCGGTCAAAAAGACCGCAAGGAGGAGGATAAACCAGTCGTATTCGCGCGGCGGGGCTATGGCCTTTTCGCTCATGGCTACGCTCCTGGCAAATTGTTGACGGCAGCGCTAAAGATGTTGCCGCGTTCGGCGTAACTCGTGAACATATCGAAACTCGAACATCCCGGCGAAAGGAGGACGGTCCCCCCGGCTTCCGTCAGTTGGTGCGCCAGAGTCACCGCAGCTTCGAGGGAAGGGACGCGGACAGTATGAGTCAAGCTGCCAAGGGCGGCAGCAATCCGGTCGCTCGCCTCGCCAATCAGGATAAGATGGCGGACTTTGCTGTGAATGAGTTCGGCGAGAGGAGCATAGTCTCCCCCCTTATCTTTCCCCCCGGCAATCAACGTCACCGGCGGAGTTAATCCCTCCAGACTCTTGACGACGCTGCCGACGTTGGTCCCCTTCGAGTCGTTATACCAGGCGACCTCGTTCAGGATGCGCACCAGGTTCATCCGGTGTTCCAGACCGCGAAAGGCGCAGGCTGCCTGCCAGGCGATTTCAGGCGGACAGCCCTCACAAAGGGGCGGGATCAAGGCGGCCATGACGTTCTCGATGTTGTGCAGGCCTTTAATCAGCAGTTCGTTGACCGGGAAGAGGTGTTCGTTCCCCTGGTAACGCCAGATAATGCTGGTGCCGTCAAAGCTCATCCCCTCGGTTAAGATCCGTTGCGAGGAAAAGTAGATCTTTCGGGCTGTAATCGTTTCGCTGAAGGTGGCAGTGTGGGCATCCCCGGCGTTGAGAATGGCAACGTCGCGGGGCGTCATGCGCTTGAAGATCTCCCGTTTGGCGGCAATATAGCTCGCCATGTCGGGATAGCGATCGAGGTGATCTTCACTCAGGTTGAGCAGCAGTGCGTAGCGGGGATGAAACTGCTCGACGGCTTCGAGTTGAAAGGATGAGATCTCGGCGACGATGACATCGTACTCGTTGCGCTGCGTCGCTTCAATAAGCGGAGTCCCGAGATTGCCGCCGACAAAGGGGTGTTTCCCCCAGGCGGAATGGATGGCGCCAAGCAGTGTCGTGGTCGTCGATTTGCCGTTGGTGCCGGTAATGGCGATAAGGGGCACATCGAATTCACGACAAGCGATTTCGATCTCGCCTAAGATTGGAATGTTGGCCGCCGTCGCAAGCTGGAGGGCCGGCAGTTGGAGAGAGACGCCGGGACTGATGACGATCAGGTCGCTGGCTAAAAATTTTGCGGTGGTATGACCGCCGAGATCGAGGGCGATGCCGAGGCGGCTGAGTTCGTCTCGCTCTGTGATCTTTTCAGCCGGGCGTGCGTCCGACAGCGTCAATGCGGCGCCGCGGCCGATAAAGTAGCGGCAGAGGGCGATGCCGGTGCGACCGGCACCGACAATCATAATCTTTTGCTGCGGATATTCGACGCGCATCATGGTTTCCCGGTTCGCTAACGCAGTTTCAGGGTGGATATCGCAATCAAGGCCAGCAGAATACTGATGATCCAGAAGCGGACGATAATTTTTGGTTCCGGCCAGCCCTTGAGTTCAAAATGGTGATGAATCGGCGCCATGCGGAAGACCCGTTTGCCGTAGAGGCGAAAGGAGGTCACCTGGACGATGACCGATAGGGCCTCCATAACAAAGATCCCGCCGACCACGAGCAGGACCAACTCCTGCTTGGTGATGATGGCAATTGTCCCCAGGGCGCCACCGAGGGAGAGACTGCCGACATCGCCCATAAAGACCTGAGCTGGGTAAGTATTAAACCACAGGAAGCCGAGCCCGGCGCCGACCATGGCGCCGCAAAGGACACTGAGTTCACCGGCGCCATTGACGCCGGTAATCTGCAGGTATTCCGCTACTTTGAAGTTGCCGGCGGCATATGCGAAGATCAGATAGGTCCCCGCGGCAATCACCATCGGCCCGATCGCCAGGCCGTCGAGGCCATCGGTCAGGTTGACGGCATTGCCGGCGCCGACAATCACCAGCACCGCAAAGGGGATGTAAAGCAGGCCGAAATCAGGTCGGAAGGTCTTGAAGAAGGGGAAGGCAACAGTCGTCTTGAAACCACTGAGATAAAGCAAAATAGTGGCAACGCAGGCGATCAGTGTCAGCCAGAACATCTTCTGCCGGGCTGAGAGTCCCTTGCTGTTCTTTTCCTTGATCTTGCGCCAGTCATCGATAAAGCCGACCGCGCCAAAGCTGATGGTGACAAAGAGGACGATCCAGACATAAAGATTGGTCAGATCAGCCCAAAGGAGGGTCGGCAGAACGATGGAGAGGAGGATCAGCGTCCCCCCCATAGTCGGCGTCCCTTCCTTTTTGAAGTGCGATTCCGGCCCGTCGCGGCGGATGGTTTGACCGATCTGCAGGTGCTGCAATTTTTTGATCAGCCAGGGGCCGAGAAGAAAGGCAATCAGCAGGGCGGTGATCGTCGCGTAGATCGAGCGGAAGGTTATATAGCGAAAGACGCCAAAGGCCGAGATGTAGGTATGCAGGGGATAAAGGAGATGATAAAGCATCCGGTCAGCCTTTCGTCGGCAGGAGGCCGAGTTTGCTGCGCAGTTCGGCGGTAATCTGTTCCATTTTCATCCCTCGCGATCCCTTGATCAGGATACGGTCTCCGGCACGGACGGACTGAATCAGCCGCTGCGTTGCTTCACTGTGATTGGCGCAGTGGGCGATGCGGGCCGAGGACAGACCGGCAGAACGGGCTCCTGTTGCGATTTCATGGCTTTCCGGCCCGAGGAGGAGGAGGCGGTCACAGTGTGCCGCGGCAAACTCGCCGACCTCGCGGTGCAGATCCGCCGAGCTTTCGCCAAGTTCGAGCATATCCCCGAGAACGACGACGCGCTCGCCGCTCCCCCCCATTTCATCGAGAGCGATGAGGGCAGCTTTGACCGAGAGCGGGTTGGCATTGTAAGTGTCTTCGATCAAAACGATGCCATCTCTGAGCAGTTGGGTCTCCATGCGTCCTTTGGCCGGCGCAAAGGCTTCAAGTCCTGTGACAATGTCATCCAGGGTGCGCCCCATGCCGAGGGCTGCCGCTGCCGCTGCCAGGGCGTTGCTGACATTGTGCCGTCCCGGAAGAGCGAGGCGGATCGGCCGCGTTTCGCCGCCGGCGTGCAGAACGAAGCGCACTTCCGCCCCCTCGGGACGAATCTCTGTAGCACGGATATCGGCGGCGGCGTTCAGGCCGTAGGTGCGCCGCTGTACGCCGTTAGCCACCGGAATCGCCGCGACTCGCTCATCATCAAGATTGATTACCGCCAGCGATCCCGGTTGCAGTCCTGCAAAGAGTTCTCCTTTGGCGCGGGCAATGGCGCCGAGGCTCTTCATGGTCAACAGGTGGGCCGGGGCGACGTTGGTTATCACCCCGACGCTCGGGACGGCGATCTCGGTCAGGCGGGCAATCTCGCCGCGCTCGCTCATCCCCATCTCCAGGACCGCCCATTGTGCTGCGCTCGAGAGTTGAAAGATTGTCAGCGGCAGGCCGATCAAGTTGTTGAAGTTGCCGGCCGTCTTCAGGCCGGGGGCGGTCCGGTCCAGAATAGTAGCCAGCATCTCTTTCGTCGTCGTCTTGCCGGATGAGCCGGTGACAGCGGCAACCGGCAGGTGAAAACGATGCCGCCAGAAGGCAGCAAGATCGCCCATGGCCCGCAGGGTGTCGGTGACAACGATCTGCGGGAGGGGTGATTCTGCGGCCAGATGATCACAGAGGATGGCCCCGGCCCCGTTGGCAGCGGCGGCGGCAAAGAAGTCATGGCCGTCGAAGTTTGGACCCCGTAAGGCGACAAAGAGTTCGCCGGGTTTCACCGTACGACTGTCAGTGGTGAGGCCGCAAATTTCGCCGTGGGCATGATGCGGGTGGAGTTTGCCATTGACTGCACTGGCGATCTTTTGCAGGTCAAGGTTCATGCCGGCCCCCCGGTTGACAGAGCTGCGCGCAACTCTTCGCGATCGTCAAAGTGAAACTTTTCCTTGCCGATAATCTGATAATCTTCGTGCCCCTTGCCGGCAACAAGGAGAAGATCCCCGGCTGCCAGGAGCGAGACGGCGAGGCGGATCGCCTGCCGCCGGTCGGGGACGACCAGATAGCCGTTGCCTCCCTGCCGTGCTTCAGTTTCACTCAGGCGGCGCGAATGAATCTGCTGCACCCCCTTTTCAATCTCGGCGATGATGGCATGCGGGTCCTCAGTGCGGGGGTTGTCGGAAGTCACGATCGCCAAGTCCGAGTGGCGGGCGGCAACCTCCCCCATGACCGGGCGCTTGCGCCGATCGCGGTCGCCACCGCAGCCAAAGACAGTGATGATCCTTTGCGGTTGGAGGCTGGTCACAGCAGCGAGAGCTTTGTCAAGGGCATCGCCGGTGTGGGCGTAATCGACCAGAATGAGGGCACCGCGCTCGTTTTCGACCCGTTCCAGCCGTCCCGGCACCGCATGGGCAGCGGCGATGCCGGCTTCGATGGCGGTTGCCGGCAGATTCAAGGCGACGCCGGCAGCAACTGCGCAGAGGAGATTCTGGAGATTGAAAGGGCCGACCAGGCGCGAATCGATGCGAAGCAGTCCCAGCGGCGAGGCAAAGGTTCCGTGGATGCCGTCAAGTGAGAGTTTGATTCTTTGCGGATGGACAGCGGCCTGCGGCGCAAGGCCACAGGTGATAGCCTGCGGGAATTCGCTGGCGAGACGCTCGCCATAAGCGTCGTCGATGCACAGGGCGGCGCGCGCCCCGGGTTTTAAGCGTTCGGCAAAGAGGAGGCGCTTGGCAGCAAAGTACTCCTCCATGTCGGCATGATAATCGAGATGTTCCGGCGTCAGATTGGTAAAGACCGCCGCATCAAAACTGATCCCTTCGACCCGGTATTGGTGCAGGGCATGGGATGAGACCTCCATGACCGCTGCCGTCGCGCCATGTTGCTGGAAGGTGGCAAGGGCGGCGAAGAGCTCGATTGCATCAGGGGTGGTATGTGACGCTTCCTGCTGCAGAGCGTTGAAGCGATAGCTCACCGTCCCCAAAACAGCCGGGGCTTGGCCGGCGGCGCGCAGAATCGCTTCAAGCAGATAGGTGGTTGTGGTCTTGCCGTTGGTGCCGGTGACGCCGACCATGCAGAGCCTGGTTTCCGGGTGGTCGTAAAATTCCGCGGCAGCCTGGGACAGGGCTTTGCGGCAGTCCACGACGACAATGCCGCAACAGTCGGCCGGCAGCAACACCGGCCTTTCCATAAAGATGATCTTCGCCCCTTGTTGCAGCGCTTGCGGAATATAGTCGTGGCCGTCCTGGGTCAGGCCGCGCAGAGCAAAGAAGGCGGCGCCGCTTCGGGCTTGCCGTGAATCGTTGCACAGTGCCGTGACCGTCAGATCGGTCGGGCCGCATTGTGTGAGGATCGGCAGTTTATCAAGCAGGGTCGCTACATTCATTTCGGACTCTTTTCTGACAGAATCGGGCGGTCGCTCGGAGGTTCGAGCCGGACCCAGATTTCGCTTCCCAGCGGGATCGGCATGCCGGCGACGGGATCCTGCTCAGTGACGCGGCCGCTGCCGATCAGCTTGAGATTGAGTTGGTTCTCCTGTGCCATTTCGAGGACCTGGCGGCTGCTCAAGCCGATAAAGCTCGGCATCACCGGCCCGCGCGGTTCCGGCGGGATGGCAGCGCCATTCTCGTCGACGCTAACAATGTCCTCAAAAGTATGTGAATCGAGGGCCAGCACTTCTTCGACCCCTTCTTTCTCCAGGATTTTGGCAATCGTTGCTGCCGACGGGAGGATCTTGTTGCGATCTTCCGGATAGGTCGGCGGCACGCCGAGGAGTTGCAACGTTTGCGATGCGACGCGACTAAAGATCGGTGCCGCAATCAAGCCGCCGTAGACTTGCCCCTTCGGTTCATCGAGAAGAGCAAGGATCACCAGCTTCGGGTTCTCGGCGGGGATGAAGCCGACGAAACTGGCGACCCGTTTGTCGACAGAATATTTCCGGGTGGCGGCATCGGCCTTCTGAGCGGTCCCGGTCTTGCCGGCGGTGCGATAGCCGGGGACAACCGCCAGGGTGCCGGTCCCCCCCTTTTCGGTGACCGTCATCAGCATGTTACGAACGATATTGGCGGTCTCCGCGGAGACAACCTGGCGCAGCGCTTTCGGGGCAATGATCGTTTCGCTGCCATCACCGGCAATGATCCGCTCGACTACATACGGTTGCATCAACACTCCGTGGTTGGCAATCACTGCCATCGCTGCTGCTGTCTGCATGGGGGTCGCCGTTAGCCCTTGTCCAAAGGAGATGGCGGCCAGATCGATCTCATACCACTTCCCCGGTTTGTGCAGTTTCCCCCGCGATTCACCGGGCAGATCAATACCGGTGGTGCTACCGAAGCCAAAGTCGCTCAGGTACTTGTAGAGGCGTTCCCTTTCCAGCTTCTTGCCGATCTTGGCGGAACCGATATTCGAGCTGTGCTTGAGGATCTCGGTAATCGTAATCAGTCCGAGGGGTGCATGATCACGAATGACCTTGCCGCCGACCTTGTACGAGCCGTTTTCACAGTGAATCAACTGTCCGGGGGAGATGACCTTTTCATTGAGGGCCGCCGCCACCGTAAAGATTTTTTGTGTCGACCCCGGCTCAAAGGTATCACCGAGAGCACGGTTACGCCAATCTCCGGGACGATACTCCTTTAGCGCATTCGGGTTGAAGCCGGGCTGGTTCGCCAGGGCGAGAACCTTGCCGGTGGCGGGGTCGAGAACAATGACGCAGCCGGCTTTTGACCCGGATGAGCGCAGGCCCTCCGCCAACTCCTTCTCAGCAATGAACTGGATCTTTTGGTTGATGGTGAGGACGAGGTTGCTGCCGGGGCGGCTCTCCTCCCCCTTTTCCCGACTCGCGCCGATGACCCGCCCGCGATTATCCTTGGTCCCTTCACGCAGGCCTTTTCCTTTGCTGAGGAGAAGATCGTTATATTTTAGCTCCAGCCCTTCGAGCCCTTGATGTTCCTGTCCGGTGAAGCCAAGGAGCTGCGCGCCGACGTCAGCATTGGGGTAATAGCGCCGGTATTCCTGTTTGATGCCGATCCAGGGGAGTCTCTTCTCCTTGATTTTCTTGCGAAGCAGTGCCCCTTCTTCCGGAGAGATCTGTCTTTTGATCAAAAGGTAGTTTCTGTCCGAGTGCAGCTTCTTGGTCATCTCCGTCAGCGGCAGTGACAAGGTTGTAGCCAAGATCGCTGCCGCTTCGCGGCGCTTTTCTTTTTCCAGGGCGTCGGAGGCAAAGCTGGTGGTCTGCTTTGGCTCGACGTAGACCATGTCGACGGCGATGCTGAGCGCCATGGGCTCATGGTTTTGATCAAAGATGGTGCCGCGCGGCGATTCGTCGCGGATGGTTTTGTGGTACTGCCGTTCCGCCAGTTGCCCCCATTTTTGACTGGTAATGACCTGGAGGTAGAAGGCCCGGCCGATAATGATGGCAAAGACGACACTCAGACAAAAGGTAACAAGTCGAAACCGTTTGTAGACCTTGAACTCCTGGGGAGTCATTAGCGGACAACGATGATTTTTCGGGGATCAGGCATCACCAATCCCAGTTCCTTCCGTGCCAGCCCTTCGATGCGCCGCGGCTGCCGCAACATCGTCGCTTCAATCTGCAATTTGCTTGCTTCCTGGCGGGCGCTACGGATGCTGCTTTCAATGCTGGCAATGTCGTATTGCAGAGTGAGGACCTGCTGCCGCGACCAGACAAAGAAGATTGAGATGAGAGCCAGGCCGAGAATGGTGCAAAGCATTGGGGGCAGCATGGCGCGGTGAATGAGGGGAGCCGCACCTGCACGCGTAATGGTTGAAGAGTGACTTGGTGCCATGATCGTCCTCCTGAGGACTTAATTAATTACAAAGTTTACGAATGGCCCGCAAGACCGCACTGCGGGCCCGGGGATTGTCGCTGTCTGATACTGATCCCTTGATGCCGCGCCGGGTCAAAAGTTCGGCAACGGGGGTCCGGCCACAGACGCAGAGTGGCAGCTTGGGGGGGCAGTTACACCCCGTGCTCAATCGCTGAAAAGCCTGTTTGACGATGCGGTCTTCCAGCGAATGAAAAGAGATGATCGCCAGGCGGCCGCCAACCTTCAAACGCCGAAAAGCGCTGTTGATTCCGGTCTTGACCTGGTCAAGCTCCCCATTGACCTCAATCCGCAAGGCTTGAAAAATGCGGGTTGCCGGATGAATTCGCGCCGGGATATTGCCGCCCGGCACAACATCGCGCACCAGTTCGGCAAGTTCGGTAGTCCGGGTAAAGGGGGCTTCGCCGCGGCGTTGTACAATGTGTCTGGCGATCCGCCCGGCAAAGCGCTCTTCCCCGTATTCGCGAAAGATGCGCACCAGATCTGCTTCGTCGCGCTGGTTGACAATGTCGGCTGCCGATTCACCCTGCGTCGCATCCATGCGCATATCCAAAGGGCCGTCCTGGCGAAAAGAAAAACCCCGCCCGGCGCTGTCGAGCTGCCAGGAAGAGACGCCGAGATCGAACAGGATGCCGTCGACGACTGGAATATCGAGGTCGTCAAGGATGCTGGCCAGATCGGCAAAGCAGGCGTGGTGCAGGGAGACCCTCGCGCCGTAGGGCGCCAGAATTTTTGCCGCATGTTCCAGGGCGTCGGGATCGCGGTCGAGGCCGATCAGGCGGCCGTCCGGAGCCGAAGCTTCGAGGATCAGGCGGGCATGGCCGCCGCCACCGATCGTGCCGTCGAGATAAATCTCCCCAGGGTGAGGTGATAGGCAGTCAATCGTTGCCTCGGGGAGAACAGAAAGATGACTAAAGTCCGTCGCTGCCATGGTCTAGAACCCCATATCCGCCATGTCTTGCGGATTATCCTGCAAGAATGACTCTGAGCGCTGCGTGACCTGGTCGTAATGGGACTGATTAAAGATTTCGATCTTGTCGAAATGGCCGACAATGACAATTTCCTTGGTGAGATTGGCGTGACTCCGCAGGGAGAGCGGGATCTGGATGCGGCCCTGCTTGTCAAAGGTGCACTCCTGTGCCGGCGAAACGAGCAAGCGAATTATCGCGGTCTTGTTCTTGCCGGCGGGCTGGCTCTGGACATTTTCCACCAGTTGCGGCCAGCGCGACAGAGGGTAAGCGGTGAGGCCGCCATCGATATTCTTGGTCACAATCAGGCGGTCGTCGCCGTAGACGCTATTGAGCGTTTCGCGAAAGCGAGAAGGGATACTGGCTCGGCCTTTCGGGTCGATCAGATTGATGTACTCGCCTTGAAAGTTCATAAAAGAATCCGCTTAGGGCTTGTTTGACACTTTTTTACACTCTTTGGGGTTGAAATATACCGGCGGTCCTGCGGACTGTCAAGGAACTTTTTGTCGAAAGACGCTGTTTTAACGAATATTTTCTTGGTACTGGCAGCAATGTGTCGAAACGAAAAAGGGAGAGAACCCGCAGTTATTTTTCCAGACGATTTCTCCCGCCGCTCCCTATCGGTTTTATGGATGAATTTTAGTGGGTTAGGATGTGACGTTGCGACAGTTTCTGCCGGATCACGGCTTCTGCAAAAAATAAGGTTGAAGATGACCCCTGCACTGTTTATAAAGACGGCAATGATTCAGACGGTTGGCAATTTTCAGATTTAGCTTTTAACCCGGGAGGTTTCGAATGTTGAGTGTGCAGGGAGATTTAGGCGAAGCGCTTTTTAAGGGATGGACGGATGAACAGCGGCGCGATGAAATCGGGCGGTTAGTGACAGGGTTTCGCGCCGGATTGCCGATTGGCATTGTCTGCAACATGGCCGAGAAGATCGCCGGAGGGGAAGCACCGGCGCGCCGTTATCTGTTGAGCTTTATGTCGTTGGAAGAGCGGCAGGATGCAGTCGCGAAAGAGAGCGGGGGGGTGAAAGCCCACGTCAGTCGTTTTCTCGGGGTGTGAACAGCTTGTTAACGCGAACGGTAAGAGCCTCTCTTTTTTTCTGGCAGAGAACGATTAACTGATACACAATTGACCGGTTTTACCGTAGGATAAGCGCCGTTTACCTTGTCCTGGAGTTTGCATGCAAAAACAGATTTACGTCATCGGTCACCGCAACCCGGATACAGATTCCGTGGCCTCGGCCATCGCTTACGCCGAGTTCAAGCGCCGTTTCGGTTTTACCAATGTCAGCCCGGCTATCGCCGGCGCGCCGAATCCGCAAACCCGCTATATCCTTGATCGTCTGCAGATTCCTGTCCCCCTCCGTCTCAGCGATGTTCACCCAAAGGTGCGGGACGTTCTCAATCGCCAGCCGGTGACAGCTTCGCTTCAGACCTCTCTCAAGAGCGCCCTCGAACTTTTTCATCAGCACTCCATCCGGGTTCTGCCGATCGCCGATGCTGCCCGTTTGCCGGTCGGCATCGTTTCGCTGTTGCGCCTTTCGGAAAAGTATCTGGCCGCCAGCACGCAAAGTCGGCGTGAGGTTGAAACCTCTGTGGCCCTGCTGCGCGACTGCCTGGAAGCGACCCTTCTGGCCGGTGATCCGGAGATGGCGGTGGCCGAGTATCACCTCTTTATCGGCGCGATGACCGGAGCCTCCTTTGCGGCTCGTATCTCCGGATATGAGCGCCGGCGGCTATTGGTCATCACCGGCGACCGGCCGTCGATTCAGCAGGAGGCCATCGAAAGCCGGGTCGGGGTCTTGATTATCTCCGGCGGATTCTCAGTTCATCCTGAGCTTTTAGAGCGCGCCCGCCGCGCCGGGGTGACCGTCCTTTCGACCCGGCACGATACGGCGACAGCGGCCTGGCTGGCGCGTTTGTCGTCCCCCTTGACCGCCTTTATCGACCCCCGCTTCGAATCGATCGGGGTGAACGAGCCCCTGGAGCATCTCCGTCTCAAGCTGTTGCATGCCCAGGAACCGGCGGTCATTGCCATCGAAGAAGACGGCACCATCGCCGGCATCGCCACCAAATCATCCCTCCTCGCCCCCATCCCTTACGCCTTGATTCTCGTCGATCACAACGAGCTGGGGCAGGCGGTCTATGGCGCCGAGAGTGTCGAAATTCTCGAAGTCATTGACCATCACAAGCTCGGCAATGCGCCGACCTCACAGCCGATTACCTTTATGGCGGTTCCGGTCGGCAGCACCTGCACCATCGTTGCCACCCTGTATCGTGAGCGCGGCATACAGCCGGAAGGGGCGATCGCCTCCCTGTTGCTGGCTGGCATCCTTTCCGATACCGTTATTCTCAAGTCGCCGACGACGACAACGCGGGATCGGGAGATGGCCCTTTGGCTGGCGGCGGTGGCCAATCTTGACTATCTCGCCTTTGGCCGCGATATCTTCTCGGCCGGCAGCGGTTTTTCCGCTTACGCCAACAAGACCGAGGCCATCCGCGCTGATTTCAAGGAATTTAGCGCCGGTGATGTGCGCTTCGGGGTGGGACAGGTCGAGGTCGTCGGTTTTGCCGAGTTTCTCGAGATGAAGGGGGAGTTGCGGGCAATTCTGCAAGAGATCAAAGAAAAGGATCGCCTCGATCTCGCCGGGTTGATGGTGACGGACATCTACAGTGAGACCACGCTCTTCCTTGCGGTCGGCAAGAATGAAATCGCCCATCTTTTCGGTTATCCCCAGTTGGAACCTCACCTCTTCGAGCTTAAAGGGGTGATGTCACGCAAAAAGCAGTTGATTCCGCATCTGCTGAAAATTTTCGGTGCTCTGCAGTAATTCGCAGGACATTCTTCTCCCTATCGGTATCTTGCCGGATTCAATTCAGAGACAGGTTGCTCCCATGACAGACGAAGAGATCCTCCCCACTTTTGCCGAACTCAATCTCGCCCCCGCCATCAATCGGGTGATCGACGAGGTCGGTTACGAAGCCCCGTCACCGATTCAGGCGGAAAGTATTCCGCCCCTTTTAGCTGGCCGCGATGTTCTCGGCCAGGCGCAGACCGGCACCGGTAAGACCGCCGCCTTCTCCTTTCCCCTCCTCAGCCGGCTCGATCCGGCGTTGAAGGCGCCGCAGATCCTCGTCCTCACCCCGACGCGGGAACTGGCTCTTCAGGTCGCCGAGGCAATGCAGACCTATGCCCGTCATCTCCCCGGCTTCCAGGTGCTGCCGGTCTACGGTGGTCAGAATATGGAACAGCAGCTGCGCCAGCTGGCGCGCGGCGTCCAGGCGGTGGTCGGTACCCCGGGCCGGATTCAGGACCATCTCCGTCGCGGTACCTTGAAGCTCGACCGACTGCGCGCTGTCGTTGTCGACGAAGCCGACGAGATGCTGCGCATGGGCTTTATCGACGATGTTGAGGATATCCTCAGTCATGCCCCGCCGGAGCACCAGACCGCTCTCTTTTCGGCGACGATGCCGAAGGAGGTGCTGCAGGTCGCCCGCCGCCACCTGCGCGATCCGGTGGAGATTCGTATCCGGACTAAGACTACGACGGTCGAAACCATCGAGCAGCGCTTCTGGCAAGTCAAGGGGCTGCACAAACTTGATGCCTTGACCCGAATACTCGAAGCCGAAGAGATCGAAGCGATGATCGTCTTTGTCCGCACCAAGCTCGCCACCGTCGAACTCGCCGAAAAGCTCGAAGCGCGCGGCTTTTCCTGTGCCGCTTTGAACGGTGACATGTCGCAGGTGCTGCGCGAAAAGACCATCGAACGCCTCAAGGGCGGTTCCCTCGATATCGTCGTTGCCACTGACGTCGCCGCCCGCGGCCTTGATGTCAAACGGATCAGTCACGTCGTCAACTACGACATTCCCAACGACACCGAAGCTTATGTCCACCGCATCGGCCGCACCGGGCGCGCCGGCAAGGAAGGGAAAGCGATCCTCTTTGTCGCTCCCCGCGAGATGCGGATGCTCAACCTGATCGAACAGGCGACCCGCCAGCCGATCAAGGCGATGAATCTGCCGACCAAAAAGGATATTGCCAACCGTCGTGTTGGTCTTTTCAAGGAGCAGATTTCGACCACTCTCGAATCCGAGGAGCTTGAATTCTTTGAAGAGATGATCGACTCCTTCCAGTCCGAGTACGATGTCGGCCATCGCCGCATTGCCGCCGCCCTCGCCTATCTGGTGCAGAAAGAGCGTCCCCTGCAACCGGAAGAAGGGCTCGTCGAGCCGCCGCTGGCGACGGAACGGAGCATTGATAACCGTCCGCCCCGGCCGCCGCGTGCCGGCGATTCGAATCTCCTCCGTTACCGCATTGAAGTCGGCCGCAGTCACGGCGTCGAGCCCCGCCATATTGTCGGCGCGATCACCAATGAGTCGCAACTGACCAGCAAGGAGATCGGCGCGATCAAGATTTACCACGACTTTTGTCTGGTCGATCTCCCCCGCGATTTGCCTTCCGAGAGTTTCAAGCATTTGCAGGGGGTCTGGGTTTGCGGGCAGCAGTTGAAATTGAGCGTTGATCAAGGGGCCGGGGGAGGGGACGATCGTCCGACACACCGGCGCGCACCGGGCAAGGGGGGGGAAAGACGCCCCTTCAAGCCGGGGACAAAGAAGTCGACCCACACCCGACGCGGCCCGCAGTAGGTTTGAGTTGGTCGTCATTGATAAACAAAGAGGCCGGGACCGCATATGCAGTTCCGGCCTCTTTGCTTTTATTTTGCACCGGTGATTTTAGTGAGAGACAGCCTGACTCAGGGTTTCCGCCACGAAGCGGTTGAGAGTCATGCCATGCTGCGAGGCTGCGATCATAACCCGTTCATGCAATTCAGGGGCAATCCGCACGTTGAACGATCCTTTGAACGGTTTCTCCGGTTCGCAGCCCAGTTCGGCGCAGGTTGCCAGATAATCATCGACCGCTTCATGAAATGCCGACTCCAGGGAATCCGCATCTTGCCCTTCGTAACTGACCAACGAGCGAATAAATTCGATCTTGCCATAAAAAATCCGGTCGTCGGAATTGTAATGCACCGAGCCAAAGTAGCCTTTGTGTTTAATCATATCTTTCATAGCAAGCCTTCCTTTTTGAGAAACTCTGCGATCTGTTCAACTTGGTAGCGCTTCAAAATTGGCGTGGGATGAGGTTTATGCAGAATCACCGGCGGGTGCTGTACATGCAGAAACTTAACCCGCGAACCTCCGGTTTTGCCTCCGCTTTCCAATGAATAGCCGAAACCTTCAAGCAGGCTTTTCAGCTCTCCCCAAGAGAAATCAGTCGGTTTTGATAGAAAGCGCTGAATTAGTTTTTCCCGTTTGCTCATGATGGGAGCTTACCGTTCTTTTTTGCCCGTTGCAACTATATTTAGTTGCAACGGGTTGGCTGCAAATAGACTCTCCGGACTGGTCGCGGCGGAGGCGCAGCCTTTATCCTAAAAAAAGCATTTGGCCGCTGAAAAAGCGGATAACTGCGGATAAAACTAGAGACAAGCATTTCACAAGGTGGGTAAGCCGGACAATACAATGAACGTCTTGATTTATCAGATTTTGTCCGCCCTTATCTGCGGCTAATTGCCCGTTTCTAGGGTTATATGCGCTGGTTGTTTCCGTTTAGAGATTGATAAGGCGGCCGCACGCATAGGTGTGCCCCTACGGCGTTTCTCCCTCCGGATAATAAACCTCCATCAGACAGAGCCCTTGCGGCGGGGCATTAACCCCGGCGCGCAGTCCGGGCTGGCGGGATAGGAGACGGGGGACATCTGCGGCCGGGCGTTTATGCAGGCCGATCTCAACCAGGGTGCCGACGATGATGCGCACCATGTGGCGCAAGAAGCCGCTGCCGCGGACATCGATGATGATAAGCTCGCCTTCGCGCCGGAGGTCGAGAGCGGTGATCTCGCGCACGGTGGTGCGGGCATCGCAGCTGGTGGTGCGAAAGGCGGCAAAGTCGTGTTGGCCGATAAAGAAGGGGGCTGCGGCGCACATCGCTGCAAAGTCGAGGTCTTGACGGATATGCCATGTGGTGCGGGTGAAAGCAGGGGAGCGGACCGGGGCGGTGAAGATCTGGTAGCGGTACCATTTGCCGCCAGCGGAGAAGCGCGCATGAAAGTTAGTCGTCTCCTCGACCGCTTCGCGCACGGCGATGTCGTCGGGGAGGAAGCGATTGACCCCTTCGCGAAAGGCGGCGAGGGGGAAGTTATTTTCGGTGCGGAAATGGGCGATCATGGCGCGGGCATGCACGCCGGCATCGGTGCGCCCGGAGCTGTGCAGCACGACCTTTTCGCGAACGATCTGGCCGAGGGCTTCTTCGACAAGTTGCTGGATCGAGCGGCCCTTGGCCTGGCGCTGCCAGCCGACATAGGCGGTGCCGTCGTATTCGATGGTGAGGCGGATCGTTCTCATAGTGGCGGGAGGATAATCAATCCGCGCTCCCCCTGTCCAGAGAAAAGCCTTGTCATGCCAGCCTCCTTCAGTTAAAAAACACGCATGACTCGTCCCCATTTCCTGCGTATCGCCATTGTCGTGGTCATGGTGTCCGTGATTACCGTCCTGCATTATGTGACGAATATTCACGATGCCCGCATGCACGACATCTACCGGCGCCTCTATTATCTGCCGATCGTCCTTTCCGGCCTCTGGTTCGGCCTGCGCGGCGGCTTGATCACCGCCCTCTCCACCTCGGTACTCTTTATCCCGCACGTTATCTTTCAGTGGAAACACCATCCGGCGGTAGAGCCGGAGCAGTATCTGGAGATCATCCTCTTCAACGTCATCGGTGGCCTCACCGGTCTCCTCGCCGGCAGGGAGCAGGAGCAGAAGGAGCGGTATCAACTTGCTGCGCAACAGCTTGAAACGAGTTTCTTCGAGCTCAAGCGTCAGTCCGAGCAGATCCTCGCTTTCGAAGAACAGTTGCGTCGCGCTGACCGCCTCGCCGCCCTCGGCGAACTCTCGGCAGGGATGGCGCACGAGATCCGCAACCCGCTGGCTTCGATCCGCGGTACCGCCGAGATTCTGCGGGACGGCATCAACGCCGACGATCCGCGCAGCGAATTTGCGACGATCCTCATTCGTGAGGTCGATCGCCTCAACCGGGTGGTCGCTGATTTCCTCGACTTTGCCAAGCCGGCGAGCGCCGAGCGGACGCGGATCGATGTGGTGGCGGCCCTGAATGAAGTGGTAGCCCTGACCCGCCTGGCCGCGGCCAAGAAGAAGATTACCATCACCCTCGCCGGTCTTCCGGTACTCGAACTGATCGCCGATCACAATCAGCTCAAGCAGGCCTTTCTCAACCTGATCCTCAATGCGCTTGAGGCGATGCCGGAAGGGGGGAGTTTAACGATAACGCCGCAGGCCGGGGAGGGCGAGGCGACCATCGCTTTTGCCGACAGCGGCAGCGGTATACCCCTCGAGCATCTCGCCAGCATCTTCAGTCCTTTCTTTACCACCCGCCGCGACGGCACCGGCCTCGGTCTGGCGATCACCCACCGGATTATCGTCGGCCATGGTGGCCGCATTGAGGTGGAGAGTGAAATTGGGGTCGGCACCACCTTTACGGTGATCTTGCCGCTGGGGTAAACCGACCACCCCCGACCCCTCCTTGCCAAGGAGGGGAGCGAATCTGGAGAGATATGAGCAAAACCACGATACTGCTGATCGATGATGACGATTCCTTGCGCCGGGTGACCGAATTCACCCTCCAGGAAGCCGGGCACAGCGTCCTTTGCGCCGCCAGTGGCGAAGAGGGGTTGCAGCGTTTTGCGGCCGAAGAGCCGACCATCGTCATCACCGACATCCAGATGCCGGGCCTCTCCGGTTACGATGTGCTGCGTCAGGTCAAGGCGCAGAGACCGGAGACGATCGTCATCGTCATCACCGCCTTTGCCACGGTCGAAAAGGCGGTCGAGGCGATGAAGCTCGGCGCCTTCGATTATCTGACCAAGCCTTTCAGCCGCGACCAGCTGCGCCTCTGCGTCGAGCGGGCGCTCACCGTCGCCGGACTCAAGGCCGAAAATCAGCGGCTGCGCGAAACCTTACAGGATCGCTGCGACTTCAGCCGCCTGGTCGGTAATTCAGCGCCGATGCGCGAAGTCTTCGAGATTGTGCGTCGCGTTGCCGCCAGTGAAGCCACGGTGCTGATCAGTGGCGAAAGCGGCACCGGCAAAGAGTTGGTCGCTCGCGCCCTGCATCACGGCAGCGAGCGCCACGAAGGGCCTTTTGTCGCCGTCAACTGTGCGGCGCTGCCGAGTGAACTGTTGGAAAGTGAGCTCTTTGGCGTCAAACGCGGCGCTTTTACCGGCGCTATCAAAGATCGTCAGGGGAAGTTCGAGCTTGCCGATGGCGGCACCCTCTTTCTTGACGAGATCGGCGAACTTCCGATCGAGCTGCAGCCGAAGCTGCTGCGCGCCCTTCAGGAGCGCGAGATCGAACCCCTCGGCGGCAGCAGTCGCAAGGTCGATGTCCGCCTGGTGGCGGCGACCAATCGTGACCTCGAAGGGGCGATGCAGCAGGGGCGCTTTCGTGAGGACCTGTATTACCGGCTGGCGGTGATCCTCCTTGATCTGCCGTCCCTGCGCGAACGCCGCGACGATATCCCCCTGCTGATACGGCACTTCCTATTGCGCCACGGCGGTGAGCAGCTTACCCTGGATCCCGCAGCCCTGCGCCGTCTCTGCGCCTATGACTGGCCGGGAAATGTGCGGGAACTGGAGAATGCCGTCGAGCGCATGGTTCTTCTCCGCCGCGGCGACACCATCAGCGTCGCCGACCTGCCGGCGAAGATCGTTGGTATGTCCGGAAACGGCAGGGGGGAGCGGGTGCTGAATCTCCCCGATGACGGCTACTCCCTCGAATCGATCGAAAAGGAAGCGGTCCTTGAAGCCCTGGCGCGCTGTCATAACAATCAGACCAAAGCTGCCGCTTTTTTGCGCATCCCCCGCCACACCCTCCTTTACCGCATGGAGAAGTTCGGGCTGCACAAGGAGAAGCCGTGATGGAGCGCAGCGATTTTGTTGCCCTGACCGGGCAGGTCATCGCCACCATCCCGGCCGAATACCTGGAGAAAATCGAAAACCTCACCTTTGTCGTCGAAGAGTGGGCCCCGCCCGAGCTTCTTGCCGAATATGACGATGCCGACCCCCTCGACTTTCTCGGCGAATATCTTGGCTGCCCGCTGCCGGAACGGAGTCAGGGCGATGCCGGTGGGCTCCCCGACCTTATCGCTCTTTATCAGGGGGCGATTGAAGCCTACGCCGAGGAGTTTGACGTCCCCCTCGAAGAGGTCATTCGCGAGACACTGATCCATGAAATTGCTCACTATTTCGGCTTCAGTGAAGAGCAGATGGATGACATTGAAGCTCTATGGCAGGAAGGTCGCAGCGCCGGCCTGCCTTGACATTTTTCGAGGGGAGGCGTAAAAAAACCCTTCATCAGCCCAGTAAAAGGATATTCACATCATGCGCACCGCTTCTCGTTTTTTACTTCTGATTCTCTGCCTTCTCCTTTTCGCCGCTTGCAACAAAGAGAGTGCTGTCCCGACCAGCAAAGGGGTCGCGGCCGACTTTACCCTGCGCGATCTTGACGGCAAGGAACACAAGCTCTCCGATTATCGCGGCAAGGTGGTCTTTCTCAATTTCTGGGCGACCTGGTGCCCTCCCTGTCGTGCCGAGATCCCGTCGATGGGGCGCCTCAATGAAGTGATGGGCAGCAAGGATTTTGTCATGCTCGCCATCAATGTCGATGATAATATTAAAGATCTTGAAAGCTTTGTTAAAGAGGTGCCGCACAACTTTACTGTTCTCAGTGATGCCGATGGCAAAATCCAGAAGCTTTACAAGGTCTTTAAATTCCCCGAGACCTTTGTCATTGACCGGCAGGGAAATATTGTCGAACACATTGTCGGCGCCCGTGACTGGTCTTCGACCGAAGCCCTCAAATTCTTTAATACCCAGATCGCCGGGGGGAAATAGTGGGCGCGGCGGCGGATATCAGTCTGTGGATTGCCTTTACCGCCGGGATCCTTTCCTTCTTTTCGCCCTGCGTTTTGCCGCTGATCCCGTCTTATCTGAGTTACATCACCGGCCTTTCCTTTCACCAGCTGCAGGACGAACATCCCAACCATCAGGTGCGGATGACGGTGCTGCGCCATTCCCTCCTCTTTATTGCCGGATTTTCCCTGGTCTTTATCAGCCTCGGCGCATTGGCGGGCATCGCCTCTGGCGCGCTGATGAGTTCGCTGCAGGAAGGCTTAAGCTGGCTGCAAAAGATCGGCGGCTTCCTGATCTTCGTCTTTGGTATGCATCTCTCCGGCATCCTCCAACTCGGTTTCCTCCTCGGTGAAAAACGGGTCCATCTCCACAACAAACCGCACGGCTACCTCGGCACCGTCTTTGTCGGTGTCGTCTTCGCTGCCGGCTGGACCCCCTGCATCGGCCCGGTCCTCGGCGCCATTCTGATGATCGCCGCCACCTCCGGACAGGCCGGCCACGGAGTTCTCCTCCTTTCGTCCTACTCGGTCGGCCTCGGTATCCCTTTTCTCCTTTCCGGCCTCCTCTTCCACGGTTTCCTCGCTTTCTTCAAACGTTTCCGCGTCTACATCCGTCTCTTTGAGATCCTCACCGGCGTCCTCCTCATGATCGTCGGTGTCATGCTCTTCTTTGATCTCCTGACCGGCGTCACCGGCTGGCTTTATCGCCTCATGCCGATGAGCAGCTAAGATCAGCGCTCCTTGGGTTGGATTGATTGTGCAGGAGCCGGACGGGCATGGATTTTTTGTCTGCAAAAAGACTATGTGACGGTTTGCTGATAGCTTTTGTGCTGATGCTGCTTGTGGTCTTTTCGACGCAAGCTTGGGCTGACGGTACAAAGGAGATCACACCAGAAGAGCGGAATCGTCAGGTAATGAATGTGACTCTCGCTGGCGTGGGTGTAGTGACTGCATGGGGCGTTGCCAACTGGGACTACTTTAGTCGTAAGCCCCTGGCGAAATCGGAGGGATGGTTCGGTCAGAATACGAAAGAGGGGGGCGTCGACAAGCTCGGTCATGTCTTTGCCACCTATGCAGCCGCACAAGGTATCTCCAGCCTTTTTGAACACTGGTGTTTTACGCCGGAGGAGGCAGCCTGGTTCGGGGCGCTGTCGTCATTTGCGATTCTGGGCGTGATGGAGGTGGGAGACTCCTTCAGTGATTATGGCTTTTCTTATGAGGATTTCGTTGCTAATGCCGTGGGGGCGATGGCCAGCTACTATCGATATCGGCACCCCGGCTTGGCGCAGAAGGTCGATTTGCGCTGGGAGATTGGCGTTCATCCGGGGCAGATGGATATCACGACCGATTACGAAAATTCTAAATACCTGCTTGCTCTTAAACTCAATGGGTTTGAACGGTTCAACCAAAGTATTCTGAAGCATGTCGAATTGCATGCCGGATACTTTGTCCGGGGCTACTCTGATGCGAGCGCGCCTGACGAAAGAAACCTGTACATGGGCGTCGGGTTGAATCTGACCGACCTGTTCCGGCGCAGCGGTCATAACCGTGTCGCGACATTCCTCAATTATTATCAACCCCCCGGCACTTATCTGGCGGTCGAGAACAACCTGTCGCATTGAAAATCCTGATTAATCTTCCGCAATACAAAGAAAAATAAAAATACCTCTTGACTCCGTCGCGACCCTTGTTTAAATTGAAATCCAATTTCAACTAGAGGTTGCTTTTGAACTACAAAGATTCCTTTCGTGAATATCTCGGCAAGCACGGTCTCAAGGTCACCCAGCAACGGGAAGTGATCCTTGATGAATTTCTGGCGGCAGGGTCGCACCTGTCGACAGAAGAGTTGTATCGGGCCATTCGTGAAAAAAATCCCCATATCGGTTACGCCACGGTGCATCGCACCCTTAAACTCCTCGCCGAGAGCGGATTGGCGGCACCCCGCCATTTTGGCGACGGTCATACCCGTTACGAGTGCAGCAGTGAAGAGCAGCACCATGATCATCTGATCTGCACGATCTGCGGAGCGATTGTCGAGTTTGAAAATCCCGGCATCGAACGGTTGCAGGAGCTGGTTGCCGCTAAACACGGCTTTGTGATTGAGCAGCATCGCCTGGAAATATACGGGCGTTGTGCGGCCTGTCTGGCGGGGAAGGGGAAGTAAGTCGTAATCTCTGTGGGAGCGCTCCGGTTCGTGATGATCGCAGGCTGGAGCGATCTCCTGCTTTTTATTGAAAATGAAAATCAATTTTTGTGCCTACTCATTGATAATGGATTTCAAACTCACAAAGGTAAAAGTGTTCACCCGTAAGAACAAAGATCAAAGAGAAAAGAGAGGTCAGCATAAAAGAATTTGCGCAACGATCAACGGGATCAAAGCCAAATATTGATTTTCTTTGTCATGAGTCAGTCATAACTATTATCAAGGAGTGTTCATTGTGTCTCTGTGTATTGCCGTCCCAACGTTAGTCCTTCTTCTCCTCTGCACTGCCCCTTTGCTGGCGGTTGAAACGTCCTCACCTGTTTTGAGCCTAGAAGAGCGTTTACAGAGATTGGAGTCCCGCCAAACCGAGCTCTACCACACCTTGTCTAAGAAGAAGAGCGCCGGTCTGAGTAAGGCGATCAGCGAAAATATGACCCTCTCTGGTTTGATAGAGCTGGAAGGGAGCGTTCTCCGCCAGCGGCTGGTTGACCACAGCACGATCAGCGCCAGCGATCTGACCTTGGCTACTGCTCAGCTCGGTCTTGATGCCAAAGTGAACGAAGCTGTCGGCGTCAATTTTACCCTGCTTTATGAAGAGGATGGTGAGCTGGAAGTCGATCAAGCCTTCATGCATCTCGACCAGGGACGCTGGAATCTGAGCGCCGGCCGCATCTATCTTCCTTTCGGTGCTTTTCACAGTCGTTTCATCAGCGATCCGCTACCGATGACTCTCGGTGAAACCCGGCAGACAGCCCTTACCCTGGCTTATCAGCGTGAATTTTTCACCCTTAGCGCCTTTGCCTTTAACGGCAACGAGGATAAAGCCGGCAGCGAGGACCACGTCAACGATGGCGGTTTAAGCTTGACCTTGACGCCCTGCGACGGTCTGGAGTTTGGTGCCAGCGTTATGTCTGATCTGGCCGAAAGTAGCGCTGAACTCCTCGACGGCAACGGTTATGGTCGGCGTGTCGCCGGTTGGAGCGCTTATGTCCATTTACAGCAAGGGCGCCTTGGCCTGGAGGCAGAATACCTTGCCGCAACTCGTGCTTTTGCCGCCAGTGATCTTGCTGACAACGTCAATCGTCCGCAGACCTGGAATCTGGAGGTCGCCTGGGCTTTGATTCCGGAAGTCGAACTGGCAGCCCGTTACGGCGGTAGCCGGGAATTGGCCGAGGCGCCGCGGCATCAATACGGGATCGATCTTTCCTTGAGTCCCCTGGCGGCAACCACCGTCTCCGTCGAATATCTGCGAAGCAAGTTTGCTTCCTCTTTGGCGACGGTAGACCACAGTGATCAATTGACGATGCAGGTGGCGCTGGCCTTTTAAGTGGTTATTTATAGGGAAACCGACTGTAAATTTCTTGCCGAAGCGGGCAGGGAACATCTATACTTCACCGCTGTCCGTCAGGATGAACATGAAATTCTTCCAAATCGGCAGTGCCAACTCACATCGGTAGAGATACTCAACACCCCGAAGAAGGTCCCCATGTCTCAACCCCTTGCAATCGCTCCCAAGCGTAAAATCTTTCTGGTCGGCAATCCCAACGTCGGCAAAAGTGTCCTCTTTAATGCTCTGACCGGGGCTTATACGACGGTCTCCAACTATCCAGGGACTTCGGTGGAGATTTCCCGCGGTGAAGCGAGCATCGCCGGCACTACTTACGAAGTTCTCGACACGCCGGGGATGTACGGCCTGCAGCCGATGACCGAAGAGGAGCGGGTTTCGCAGCGCATTTTGCTGCAGGAAGAAGCCTTTGCCGTTATTCACGTCATCGATGCCCGCAATCTTGAGCGGATGCTGCCGATGACCGTGCAGCTGATCGAGGCCGGTCTGCCGCTGATTCTGGTGGTCAACATCATCGATGAAGCCGAGCGCATGGGGATTGCCATCGACGTCGAGCTCCTGCAACAACGCCTCACCATCCCGGTAATCGCCGCTGCTACTGCTCACAAGCGCGGCCTCGATGAAATCCGCACGGCGATCAGCACCTTTGCCGGCGGGCGCCAGCCCGCTTATGCCTATGCCCCGGATCTGGAGCGCGATATCCTTCGCCTTGCCGTGCAGCTGCATGGCGATTACCGCGTCGACCGCCGCGCTCTGGCACTGTTGTTCCTGCTGCGGGATGAAGAGACCACGGCGTTGGTCCAGCGCATCGAAGGGGAGAGTGCCGCGGCGATTGCCGAGACCGCCAGGGAGATTATCTTCTCATACCGCAGCGATCTCCATCTGCGTCTGAGTATGGAGCGCAAGCGCATCTGCAGCGACCTCCTCGCCGGCGTCGTCAGCACCAGCCCACGCCAGGGGCGCACCTGGGGCGAGCGCCTCTCTGCCATGACCATGAATCCCTGGACCGGGGTGCCGATCCTCCTCGCTGTCCTTTACTTTGGTCTTTATCAGTTTGTCGGCATCTTCGGCGCCGGCACCATCGTCGGTCTGTTGGAAGGCGATCTCTTTAGCGACATCATCAACCCCTGGTTCATCAGCACCGCCGACCAATTCATCCCCTGGCTGTGGCTGCACGAACTCCTGGTCGGCGAATACGGTATCCTCACCCTCGCGGTCCGCTACGCGGTTGCGCTGGTCATGCCGATCGTCGGCACCTTCTTTGTCGCCTTTTCTATCCTCGAAGATTCCGGTTACTTCCCCCGTTTGGCAATGCTGGTTGACCGGATCTTCAAGGCGATCGGCCTCAACGGTCGCGCTGTCATCCCCATGGTCCTCGGCTTTGGCTGCGACACCATGGCAACGATGGTCACCCGTACTTTGGAGACGACGCGCGAACGGGTCATTGCTACCGTCCTGTTGGCTCTGGCGATCCCCTGCAGCGCCCAGCTCGGGGTGATCCTCGCCCTGCTGTCCGGTGTTCCCGGCGCGTTGCTGATCTGGACGGTTGTCATGTCGCTGATCTTCCTGCTGGTCGGTTTCCTCACCGCCCGGCTCCTCCCCGGCGAGCGGCCGATGTTCTATATGGAGATCCCGCCGCTGCGGCTGCCGCAGTGGCGTAATGTCGTGGTCAAGACCTTGACCCGCATGCAGTGGTACTTTTTTGAAATCTTCCCCCTCTTTATCTTGGCCTCCATCGTCCTGTGGGCCGGGAAGATGACCGGCGCCCTCGAGTCGCTGGTGCGTTTTCTGGCGCCGGGGATGACGCTGCTCGGGCTCCCCAAAGATGTTGCAGCGGTCTTTGTCTTCGGCTTTTTCCGTCGGGATTTCGGCGCCGCCGGACTCTTCGATATGAATGAACAGGGGCTCCTGACGCCGGTCCAGCTTACTGTCGCCGCTGTGACCTTGACCCTCTTTGTCCCCTGTGTTGCGCAGTTTCTGATGATGAAGAAAGAACGCGGCTGGAAAACCGCCCTGATCATCTTTGCCGCCGTAACCGCCACCGCCTTCAGTGTCGGCTGGCTGCTGAATATTGCCCTCCTCAGCCTCGGCTGGCTGGCATGAAGTGCGCCTTTTGCGGCAAGGAGATCGACGAAAAACAGGTCGGTCAGAGCGAGCGCTGCGGCCAATGCCCCGGCGGCTGTCGCAAGGTGCATTGCCCGCAATGCGGTTATGCCAACCCGGTGGTGCCGAATTTTCTCAAGCGTTTTATCAAATCGGAAGATGACCATAAGGAGTAAAGGCCATGCGCGTTTCAGAAGCTGCAGAAGAGATATTGGAGTCCTTGTGGATTGCCAGTGAAGAGAAGGGGAAGCCGGGGCTCCCCTGTGATCTGGAGAGCGATGCCATCGAAGGGAGCGGTCTGCATGAACTGCTGAGCCTTTCCTATGTGGAAGTCGTCAATGACCTCATCCGCCTGCGCCCGGAAGGGCAGCACGAAGCGATGATGACGGTACGCCGCCATCGTCTGGCCGAACGCTTGATGATGGATATCCTCGATATGAAAGGGATTCCCGGGGATGAACGCGCCTGTGAATTCGAGCACCTGCTCCATCACGGTGTCGATACCAAGATCTGCACCCTCCTCAATCATCCCACCACCTGCCCGCATGACCGGCCGATCCCGCCGGGTGAGTGCTGCGAAGTGGCGAAAGCGACCGGGGTCATCGGGGTCGTTGCCCTCACCGAGCTCAAAGCCGGCGAGGCCGGCGAGATTGCCTACCTCTCGACGTCCGATCCCAAAAAGATGCAGAAGCTGATGAATATGGGGGTCCTCCCCGGCAATCGTCTCGACCTCAGCCGCAGTTATCCGACCTTTGTCTTTCGCGTCGGCAACTCTGAATTTGCTGTCGATGAAGAGCTGGCCCGGGAAATTTTTATCCGCAAGGGATAGGAATTCCGCGTCTTAAAAGGAATCACGGCCATGAGTGACGAGCTGTATCCCTGGGCACCAATCCTTCTTGTCGATGACGAAACCGCCTGGCTGCGCGGCATGAGTCTGGCGCTGGCGCGCGCTTTAGGGGTCAATAATCACCTTCAGTGTGCCGATAGCCGCGAAGTGTTGGGCCTCCTCGCCAGCCGCGAGGTGAGTGTGGTGATCCTGGATGTGACCATGCCCTATCTGACCGGCGAAGATCTTCTCGCGCGCATTCGCCAGGAATATCCGCAGCTGCCGGTGATCATGCTCACCGGCCGCAATCAGGTCGATATTGCCGTCCGGTGCACCCGGCTCGGCGCCTTCGATTACTTTATCAAGACCGATGAAGAAGAACGCTTGCTTGCCGGGGTGCGGCGGGCGATCGAGCAGGCGCAGTTGCAGCGGGAGAACCGCCGGCTGCAGGATCTGCTGTTGCAGCCGCGGGAACTGCGGCGCGCAGCCTTCCAGTCTTTTGATACGATCAGTCCGAGGATGGAGGCGATCTTTCGTTATGTCGATGCCATTGCGGTCAGTTCCGAGCCGGTCCTGATCACCGGCGAGAGCGGCACCGGCAAGGAGTTGATCGCCCGGGCGATTCACCGCCTCAGTTGTCCCGACGGTCCCCTGGTGGCGGTCAATGCCGCCGGCCTCGATGATCAAATCTTTGCCGATACCCTCTTTGGCCATCTGCGCGGCGCTTATACCGGCGCCCAGGAAGTCCGTAAGGGGATGATCGAAGAAGCGGCGGGCGGAGTTCTCTTTCTCGATGAAGTCGGCGAGTTAAGCAGCAGCTCGCAGATCAAGCTGTTGCGGCTGCTGCAAGAAGGCGAGTACTTCCCTCTGGGCAGTGATCAGCCCCGGAAACTCAAGGCGCGGCTGGTCTTTGCCACCAATCTCGACCTTGAGCAGCAACAGGCCAGCGGCGCTTTCCGTAAAGACCTTTATTATCGTTTGCGCTCCCATCGCATTGCCATGCCGCCGCTGCGCGAGCGCAGTGAAGATCTGCCGCTCATGCTGACCCGCCTGCTGCACGATGCCGCAACGGCCATGGGGAAGAAGGTGCCGACCGTTCCGCCGGAGTTAATAACCTTGCTGCGCAATTACCCCTTCCCCGGCAATATTCGCGAGTTGCGGGCGATGGTCTATGATGCGGTCAGTCAGCACAGCAGCGGCATCCTGTCGATGCATACCTTTAAAAAACAGCTGCAACCCATGGATGCTCCCGGCGTTGCCAACAGCACGGCCACGACCGACGGCTCATCCCTCTTTGCCGGGCGTTCGCTACCGACGATCAAGGGCGTTGTCGCTGAGCTCATAGACGAAGCACTCAAGCGCAGCGCCGGGAATCAATCCCTCGCCGCCCGCATGCTCGGCATCTCCCCTCCGGCCCTGTGCAAGCGTTTGAAGAATTCGGCCGATACGGTTTCTGCTGTGGCCGAGACCCGCAAAGGGATAAAACATCATGGATAAGAAGATCCGGATCATGCTGGTGGAAGATGATGTTGTCACCGCCCTTTGTACCCGCGACAGCCTCGGTTTTCTCGGTTATGAAGTGGTGGTAACGATTGCCCGTGGCGAGGAGGCCGTCGAGCAGGCGGCAAAGCTTCAACCCGATCTGATCCTGATGGATATCACGCTGGACGGGGCGATGAACGGCATCGAAGCTGCCGAGCAAATTCGCCAGACGCAGCAGATCCCCATTATCTTCATGACAGCGCATAGCGACGGCGAGACCCTGGCCCGGGCCAAGCGCGCCGAGCCTTTTGGTTATCTGACCAAACCCTACCAGCTCGACAACCTCAAAAACACCATTGAGGTCGCTCTCTACAAGAGTGCCGCTGACGCCAAAGTCCGGGAGAGCGAAACGCGCTACAAAAAACTCTTTCACGAATACGAAACGATCGTCAACGGCATCCCCGAGGCGTTGACCCTTTGGCCCCCACAGATGCGTTTGCTCTGGGCCAACAAGGGTGCAATCGAACAACTCGGAATGCCGTTTGAGGAGTTGCTCGGCAAAGACTGCACGGAGATCTGCATATTATCTCATGATTGCGTACAGGAGGATTGTCCGGTTCGTCGCTGTTTCCGCTCCCGCTCGGTTGAAAACAAGCTGCGCACCGACGCAGATGGCCGGAGTTGGGGGATCAAAGCCATTCCTCTCCTTGACGACGGCGGCGCCGTGACGCAGGTCATCCGCCTGGCGAGTGATGTCACCGAACGGATGCAACTGCGTCAGGAAGCGGAACGCTCGGCGCATCTGGCTTCCCTCGGTGAGTTAGCCGCCGGGGTAGCGCATGAAATCAACAATCCAACCGGATTGATCTTGCTGGAGATGCCGATCCTGCGTGATGCCTTTCGCGACGCCGCGCCGATCCTTGAAGCCCATTACCGGTCCCACGGTGATTTTCCTTTTGCCGGCATGAAGTACTCCGAGATGCGGCAGGAGATTGGCCCGATGATCGATGAGATCTACGAAGGCGCCCAGCGGATCAAGCGGATCGTCGGCGAACTCAAGGACTTCTCTCGTCCTGACAAGGGGAACCTCGTGGCCTCCGTTGACCTCAACGAAGTTGTGCGCAAGGCGAGCAGTCTGGTGGCGGGGCGGATCAACAAGCTGACCGATGCTTATTCTGTTGAGTACGCCGAGAAAGCGGTGACGGTCTCGGGTAACTTCCTGAAGTTGGAGCAGGTGATCATGAATCTCATCGTCAATGCCTGTCAGTCCCTGACAGAGCGTTCGGCCGCCGTCGAGGTCAAAATTGCTGCCTTGCCGCAGCGGCGCTGCGCAATCGTCACGG
>JACUTW010000105.1 GCA_014859605.1 Desulfuromonadales bacterium | reverse complement strand
CAACCGCGTTCTTCGAGGATGCGCTTGAGTCCATGCCGGATCAGCGCGTCATCATCGACAATCAGAATATTTTTCCCGTACATGGGACGATAATCCTCTCCGGCAGGAAGAAAATACTTTGACACGCCACAGATAAAATCAATCCTGATGAGTTTCAAGCTTCCGCAAGGTTCAATTCCTCCCCTTTCAAGGGGGAGGTTAGGAGGGGGATGGGTCTTGTTGGTGTCGAAAACTTCCCATCCCCACCCCAACCCTCCCCTTGAAGGGGGAGGGAGAAAATCCCGCTGCGGAAGATTAGCGCTAATCGGGTAATCGACATGACCGAGCGGGAGCTCCGGCGGTCCCAAAGATATCACATCTACAAAAATCCCCAACAAATTAATTACCACAAACTAATACTATTCTCCTGATTGTCAAGTTGCAATAGAAAGAGTGTCATCAACTCCAGCGTCCGGGGTTGCGGTCGACAAGCTCTGCCCCCCCCTCCTTACAACGGCAGTGTGATCTTTTGTTATCTCACCTGTATGAATTTTCCATACACCCGACAAAACTATAATAGCTGAATAATTTCATGTAATTAACCAAAAAAATACTGTTTAAGGTTAATTCCTGTCCGTTCGCGGGGGAAACCCGCCATCATCAGTAATTTCTATAAAAATCAATATGTTAAATAAAATTAAATTTAAATAATGAAAATGGCATGGCGACTGCACTAACCACAAGTCAATGGCATTGCCATATCGTCACCTATGAAAGGGGAAAGATCATGAAAAACTTTACGGGACAGGTATTGTCGGCCTTAGCAGCCGGAACGACAACGGCTTACGCTGCAGCAGGAGCAGAATCATCCGGACCGGGTTTTTTTACTATCGCCTTCCTCGCTTTTCTGGCGGCGATCATCGCAGTCCAGTTTATTCCGGGGCTCATCCTTTTCTTCGGACTGCTGCGCGGCATCTTCTCGGCAAGCACCAAGAAGAAAGTCTCGGCGACGGCCGATGGGAACCGCGACCACATTGAATAAAACAATTTGCGATGCCAGGGAAGCAACCGCTCAATCGTTTGTGGCCCTAGCGTTCTGAGAACAAAATCCGCCAGGACGTTGCGCAACAAACCATAACCGCTCAAGGAGGCTACCATGAAAACACTACGTCCCCTACTCTCCGCCACCTGTATCACCCTTCTGGCCAGCCCGGCTTTTGCTGTCGACACCACTCGCGTCTACAGCAGCGGCATCCTGATCTTCGCCTTCCTCGGTTTTCTGGCGCTGATCCTTTTGGTGCAACTCGTCCCGACGATCATGATGGTGATCGGCATGATCAAAGGATTGGTCAACGGCGTTCAGGAGAACCGTAAAGCGGTCGCTACAGACGCAAAGAGAAACTGATTAGACCGATATCCCAGCTATGGAGGTTGCCATGTTTAACCTGGAAAACTTATTAAACTCCATCGGCGAAGTCAGCCAGGTCTTCACCGTTGTCGACTACTACCAGTACATTAAAGGACTTGAGTATCTGATCTGCCTGGCTTTTTTTATCATCTTCCCAATTTTTTATCGTTATATCCACAAGGATAAGCAGGAGTAGCGTTGTCTTCGATTGTTGCTCACGGGCTCGCCATTACGGCGGCCCGTGCTCCTCTTTCGTGTGCTTAAGGAGAGCTTGCCATCATGAAGATCAAAATAATCATTCCGGTCATCATCGCCACCTTCGTTTTCGTTGCCGGCCTGTCGCCACTTATGGCTGCGACAACGCCGCCGGCACAGGTGCGAATTGACCAACTCAGCAAAGATTTCGAGCCGGTAGAGTTTGATCATGCCAGCCATGTCGACATGGTCGGAGATTGTGGCGAATGCCATCATCACACCACCGGTACGGCATCGAATGATCCGGACTGCATGCGCTGTCACAATAGTGGCGCCACCGGCGAGCGGGTGGCCTGTCGTGACTGTCATGCCCCTGACCCCTTCTCGGCCGATCACCTCAAAACAACCAGCGAAGATCGCAAGCGCTACCATCGCGATCTTCTCGGCCTTAAAGGCGCCTACCATCGCAGCTGCACAGGATGCCATGAAGCCAGCGGCGGCCCCACCGGCTGCCTTGACTGTCACCTGCGCACTGAGGCCGGGGATGCGCTCTTCCGGGCCGGCAAGTACACCCCCGCCCCTACGGATAAGGCGGCAGGACATTAATAGGATCGGGTTTCGTCGGCACTGCCGTCAGTATCCCTATGTAAGGAGATGAACAATGAGTGGAATCAGCCGTAGAAAATTTCTGACCTGCACGCTGGTCGGCGCCGGCGCGACGGCATTGTCGCTCAAGACAACAGATGCGTTCGCTTCGGCCAAGCTCGAAGGCTATCCGGACAGCATGGGCGTTTTGGTCGATTTGGGACGCTGCGTCGGCTGCCGCAGCTGCGAAGCTGCCTGTAACCGTGAGCAGCATCTGCCCGCCCCCGCGCAATCTTTTGACGACCCATCGGTCTTTGACCAGACCTTCCACAACGGGCAGAAACGCCGCACCGACGAACAGGCCTATACCGTGGTCAATCGTTATGAGCCGACAGCGACCGACCAACCCGTTTACCGTAAGTCGCAATGCAACCATTGCAACGAGCCGGCCTGCCTGACCTCGTGCTTCGTGAATGCCTACACCAAGACCAGTGAAGGGGCGGTCATCTACAACCCCAACATCTGCGTCGGTTGCCGTAACTGCATGATCGCCTGCCCCTTCAATATGCCGGCCTACAGTTACAGCAGCGCCACCAATCCGGTGATCAAGAAGTGCATCTTCTGCTACGACACCCGCCTGAAGAACGGCCTGCCGCCGGCCTGTGTCGAAATCTGTCCGCAGCAGGTCATGACCTTTGGTCACCGCAAGGAACTGATCGAGATCGCTCATGAGCGGATCAAGGCCCGTCCGGATCGCTACATCGATCATCTATATGGTGAAAATGAAGTCGGCGGCACCAGCTGGATGTATCTCGCTCCGGCCCCCTTTGAGGAGGTCGGCTTTGATACGACGATGAACAACGAGCCGATCATCTCTAACGTCAAGGATTTCCTCGGGACGGTGCCGATGGTGCTGGCGATCTGGCCGGCACTCTTCACCGGGTTCCATCTTTTGGCGACCCGTAAACATGACATTGAACAGCATGGCGACGACCATTCAGCCCACAAAGAGGAGGAGAAAAAATCATGAAAACCCATCTGGCCACTCACGGGAAGGTCGTCGATTCCCATAAGCGCTCTGCCGATGGCGCTCCATGGTCCCTGCAGGAGAAACTCCTGCTCGGCATGACTCCGCAGCAATATATCGTGCAGGCGGTGCGCAATCCCTTTAACTGGATTCTGGCTTTAATCTTCGCTATCGGATTGCCGCTCATCGCCGGACGCTTCTTCTTCGGCTTGAACTGGGTGACGCACAGCTCCAACGATTACCCCTGGGGGCTCTTCCTCGGCTTCGGCCTCTTTGCCATGGTGCCCCTCTCCGCTTCCGGATTCATGCTCGGCACCACCGTCGAGATCTTTGGCCGCCACGATTTCAAACCGATTGAACGGCTCGCCCTGCTCAACGGCTTGCTCGGCTACCTCTTTGCCGTCATCTATCTGCTCGTCGACCTTGGCCAGCCCTGGCGCCTCCCTTATCCGATGGTCGTTTCCTTCGGCCCGGCGGCGGTCCTCTTCCTGGTGGCCTGGCATGTGGCAACTTATCTCTCCGTGCAGGTCGCCGAAGTCTCCAGCTCTTTCTTCGAGTGGATCGGCTGGCCAGCAGCGAAAAAATTCATCCGCGAGATCACCATCGGCCTGACCGTCTCCGGCATTATCCTCTCGACCCTGCATCAGGGGGCTCTCGGTGCCCTCTTCACCTATGCGCCGGGGAAGGTTCATCCCCTGTGGTATTCGGCATCGTTCCAGTGGCTCTTCTTCTTTGTCTCGGCCATCCCTGCCGGTCTCTGCATGGTCATCGCCGTCAGCACCATTGCCCGCAAGACCATGGCCTGGCGTTGCGACGATGAATTTAAAAACAACCTCGACAAATTGACGATTTCGCTGGCCAAAGGCGCGAGCATGGGATTGGTCACCTACTTTACGATCAAGACCATCGGCATTGCCCATGACAATGAATGGGGTTATCTGGCGACCGGCTGGGGGGCGTGGTACATGGTTGAAATGGCTTTTGGTGTCCTGCTGCCGATTGCTGTCTTCGCTTGGGCCATCCGCAACAAGAATGCGTCTCTGGCCCGGGTCGGCGCCTTCATCACTGTTGCCGGTATCGTCCTTAACCGTTTGAATACGGCGCTGATCACCTTCAACTGGCGCCTGTATCAGGAGATTCCGCATTGGCGGGAAGTGATTATCAGTCTGACCATCTTTGCCATCTACATCGTCACCTACCGTTTCATCCTGTACCGCTTGCCGATCCTTTATGAGTGGAAAGAGGAAAAGGTTTTAGTGCCGGAGACTGTCAACGAACCGGTTCGGATTCATGAACCGTATCAAGGCTCTCCCGAGCCGGTAGCAAGTTATCGTACCAGCGAATGATTATGACCCCCTCCCTCCCCCGCTCCCACAAGGGGAGAGGGGGGAGGGAGGGGGTGGAAATCCTTGCCTCCAGATGTAACGAGGTGCCGCCATGCTAAAAAATATCTGTACCAGAACCGTCATCCCTGTCGCCATCGCTGTGACCGGATTTGTGATCGTCTGTTGCCTCTTGCTTTATTCCATGATCCGCGAAGATATGGTCAAAGTCTCGACCATTCACGGGACTAATCTCGCCGACACCTTGACACGATCAGCCCGCTATTCCATGTTAAATGATGACCGGGAGGCCCTGAATAACCTCATTGCCAATGTCGGGGCTCAGGAGGAGGTTGAACACGTCAGAATCTTCAACAAGAAGGGACGGATCGCCTTCTCCTCCGAAACCCGTGAAGTCGGCCGTTATGTCGACAAAAATGCTGCAGGATGCATCGCCTGCCACGCCGGCGCAGTTCCAAAGCATACTCTCGAAGGGATGCAACAGGCCCGTACCTACGAAAATCCGCAAGGGGAGCAGGTTCTCGCGGTCACAGCGTCGATCTTCAATGAGCCGACCTGCGCCAATGGTTCCTGTCATGTGCATGACGCGACCCAGGCGATTCTCGGGATCCTCGACGTCGGCCTCGATCAGGAACCGTTACGGCATGCGCTGGTCACCCTGCGCTGGCGGATGACTATCTTTACGTTGATGATCTTGTGCCTGACCATCGGCGGGGTTGTGGCGATCCTCAATCTCAATCTCTTCGTCCCCTTTAGAAGATTAATGCGCTTTACTGAAGGGGCGGCTGATGGTAATATTCGTGAGGATGTGCCGCATCTGGACGGAGAACTCGGTACGCTTGTCGAAAAAATCTGCGGTATTCATGAAGAGCAACGCTCGGCCCGGCAAAAGGTCAGCATTCTCCTCTCGGTCACATGTATTAATCGACGCAAAGAACTGATCGGTCACTTCCCCAACGAATTCAGCGAGAACGATTTTCCGCAAAGACTGACTTGTTGTTACGGAGAACGGAGTAACCCGCTTGCGCCAGAAGATCCAGGAGCAAATTCGTCTCTGTGAGCAACGCAGTAATTACGGACTGTGGGCGCTGGCGCTCTTTGTAGCGATCAGTATCGCAGCGAATTCCCAATTTCACTTGCTCGCCGAGTTGGCACTGAAGTGGCGGACGCTTCTCGGCCCGCCTCCCCCCGCCAACTGGATTAACGGTGCCCTCTTCATCTACAGCTTTTCTGCGGTGATTCAAATCTTTACCCGGATGATGCAGGGGACCGAACCCAGGGGGACGATCTTCCCCGTCATTTACCTCCTCCTTTTCTATCTCTTTTACGGCGCGTCCGGCGCGCAGATCGAGCATTTCTGGGCGGTCCTGGCCGCCGGGATCACCATCCTCGGTCTGGAAAGCTACTCGTGCTGGAGCTACTATCAAACTGAGTTGCGCAGTGCCCGCGAAGAACTGGATCGCCTCGATCGCCTGGGGAAACTGTCCTGATGCCGTTGGGACTCATGGCAACTCAACAACTGGGAGGAACGGGATGATCGTCGGTGTCGCGCGGGAGATCAAGATTCAAGAGTATCGGGTGGGCCTGACTCCGGCCGGCGCACGGCAGCTGATTGAGGACGGGCACTTCATCCTGGTCGAGCACAACGCCGGACTCGGAAGCGGCTTTAACGACGACGATTACGCCCGAGCCGGGGCAAAGCTGGTCACGCGGGAGGAACTCTATGCCCGCAGCGAACTGCTCATCAAGGTCAAAGAACCCCTCCCGGCAGAATACGCGCTGTTGCGACCGCAACAGATCCTCTTCACCTACCTTCATCTCGCCCCCAACCGCCCCCTCACCGAACTCCTCCTCAGCCGCGGCGTCACCGCCTTTGCTTATGAAACCCTGGAAGACGCCGGGGGGACGCCCCTGCTCACACCTATGAGTGAGATCGCCGGCCGCATGGCACCGCTCATCGGGGCCTTCTATCTACAACGGCCGCACGGCGGCAGCGGCCTCCTCCCCTGCGGTGTCCCCGGCGTCCCGCCGGCTCGCGCCCTTATCCTCGGGGCCGGCGTCGTCGGCCAGGGGGCAGCGCGCCTTGCAATCGGCCTCGGCATGGAGACCATCGTTCTCAATCGGGGGAGCGAACGGTTACGACAGCTCGACAGCCAGTTTCACAACACGATTCAAACCCGCATCCTCAACGATGACACCCTCGAAGAAGAGCTCTGCCGTGCCGATCTGGTCATCGGCGCCCTTTACAGCACCGGCGGCCGCACCCCGCTGCTCATAACCCGCGAGCGACTGCAACGTCTGCGCAGCGGCTCAGTGATTGTCGACGTGGCCATCGATCAAGGCGGCTGCGCCGCCAGTAGCCGCCCCACCACCCACGACGATCCGGTCTTTACTGTCGACGGCATCCTTCACTACTGCGTCGCCAACATGCCCGGCGCCTACCCCCGCACCTCGACCCTCGCTCTCACCAACGCCACTCTCCCCTACATCCGTCAACTCGCCAACCTCGGCGTCGATGAATCCCTGCGCACCTCCCTTCCGCTCAACACGGCTCTCAACCTCCGCGCCGGAACAATCAGTCACCCCGCTCTCATCGCCGCTTATGAGCTTGGGGATGAGCAAGATCATAAATGAAGCCGTAAACTGAAGATGTAAGAGCAACGGGCTCAAAATACAAAAAAGGACCTGGCATTATCTGCCAAGTCCTTAATTTTGTTGTGGTGCCCGGGACGAGAACCGAA
>JACUTW010000104.1 GCA_014859605.1 Desulfuromonadales bacterium | reverse complement strand
ATTACGGCCTGAGTAAAGTTCCGACTTTGCCGGTCGTCGACATGGTTGCGCTGCAGCGCGAGGTGGCGGCAGTGCGATAGCCTTTTTTGCACTGGAACAAGAAAGGGCGGCCCGCAGCAGGGGTCGCCCTTTCTTGTTTTCAGCTGTTGACGGAGCTCAGCCGAGCAGCTCGAATTCCTGTTTGTCATCGTTGAAGTTGAAGATCTCACCGGTCTCGATGATGTAGTGCCAACCGTAAATATTGAGTTCGCCGCGTTCGTATCGCTCCTTGATGTAGGGATAGGTCAGCAGGTTGCGCATCTGCACGAGAATATTCACCTGCTCGGTCAGCCACTCCCGCGCTGCCGGCGTCTCCTCGGTCAGCAGACGATCGACCCGTCCCTTGACCTCCTGCGACAGCTCCAGCCATTTGCGCACATGCGGAATATGCGCCAGCTCGTGATCGGGCAGATTCATCGCCGCGCACCCCCCGCAGTTCGAGTGGCCGCAGATGACGATGGTATCGACTTTGAGGACCAACACCGCGTACTCAACCGCTGAGGTGGTGGAGACATACTCCTCGGTCTGGCGGTAGGGGGGGACGATGTTGGCGATATTGCGGACAATAAAGAGCTCACCGGGATGAGTTTGGGTAATCAGGTTCGGCACCACCCGCGAATCGGAGCAGCCAATGAAGAGGGTATGCGGATCCTGGGTACGGCTCAACTGCTGAAAGAGTTCGCGGTGACTGGCGAAATCCTCACTGCGAAATTTCATGTGGCCCTTGAATAATCGATTCATAACGTACCCCTTAATCCCTTCTGCAAGAGTCTAGGCGCGAACTTTATCGGCAGAGTCGGCCATTGTCAAGGCGAGCTAACAACAGGCGAGCTAACCAGGCTGGCGAACCGGAGTTTTTTACTTATCACCTCAAAAAAACAAAAAGCGCAGCAATCAAGAGATGTCTCCATATTTTTTCTTGACAGCAAAACCCGCCTTACCTATAGTAACCCGCTACAAAAAAGCGAGAGTGAGGTGAAAAGTTATGTACGCGGTAATTAAGACCGGAGGCAAACAGTACAAAGTTTCCGAAGGCGATCTGTTAAAGATCGAGAAGATCGAAGGCGTGGTAGGTGATACTATCGAGCTGGGTGAGGTCCTCATGGTCGGTGGAGCGGAGGTTAAAATCGGAACACCTTTACTCACCGGGGCGAAAGTCACGGCACGCATCGTCGAGCAGGACAAGGACAAAAAAGTCCTCGTTTTCCATTCGAAGCGGCGCAAGGGCACTCGCAAACTGTACGGACACCGTCAGCCGATCACTCGCCTGAAGATTACAGGCATTGAGGCGTAAGGAGAATTTCTCATGGCACACAAAAAAGGGGTTGGCAGCTCCCGCAACGGTCGCGACAGCGCAGGTAAACGCCTTGGCGTCAAGCGTTTTGGCGGCGAAGCCGTGACTGCCGGTTCGATCCTGGTCCGCCAGCGCGGTACCACCTTCCATCCCGGCAACAACGTCGGCTGCGGCAAGGATTACACCTTGTTTGCGCTGATCGAAGGGGTTGTGAAGTTCGAGCGCAAAGACAAGACCCGCCAGAAGATCAGCGTCTATCCGGCCTGATCATCCCGGCACCATGCACACGGAAGAGGCCTGGAGTCCCTGCGACTCCGGGCTTTTCTGTTATAAAGTTGGCAGATAGGAGTCAGAATTCAGGAGTCAGAATAGAATCGAACCTTCTGCATTCTGGCTCCTGAATACTGTCTTCTCAAGGATAAGAAGCCCCATGCAATTTGTTGATGAAGTCAAAATCTACGCCAAAGCCGGCGACGGCGGTCGCGGCTGCCTCTCTTTCCGCCGCGAAAAATTCATCCCCCGCGGCGGCCCGGACGGCGGCGACGGCGGCCATGGCGGCGATGTCTGGGTTGTCGTCGATCCCGGTCTCGGCACCCTCCTTGACTTCCGCTATAAAGTCCACCACAAAGCCAAAAACGGCTTGCCGGGGATGGGCAAAGATATGCACGGCAAATCCGGCGAGGATCTGGAGATCGTCGTCCCCCTCGGCACCCTGATCTACGATGTCGAGACCGATGAACTCCTTGCTGACATGGTCAGCGCCGATCAGCGGGTCCTGTTGCTGCACGGCGGCATGGGCGGGCGGGGCAATGCGCGCTTTCTGACCAGCACTAACCGGGCACCGCGCCACACTCAGCCCGGCATCCCCGGTGAAGAGCGCACCCTGCGCTTATCGCTGAAACTATTGGCGGATGTCGGCCTGGTCGGCATGCCGAACGCCGGGAAATCGACCCTGATCGCGACGGTCTCGGCCGCCAAGCCGAAGATCGCCGACTACCCCTTCACCACCCTCGTCCCCAACCTCGGCGTCGTCAGCTACGGCGGCGGCTATAACAGCTTTGTCATGGCTGACATTCCCGGCCTGATCGAAGGGGCGAGTATCGGCCAAGGGCTTGGCACCCGTTTTCTCAAGCATGTCGAGCGGACCGACCTCTTTTTGCACCTTGTCGATCTTTCCGATCTGCAGCCGGGCGATCCCCTGGAAAATTTCGACATGATCAATCGCGAACTCGCCAGCCACAGCGCTGAACTGGCCGCGAAGATGCAACTTGTCGTTCTGACCAAACTCGACCTCCCCGACGTCCGGGAACGCCTCCCGGCGGCCCTGACCTTCTTTGCCGAGCGCGGCCACCGGGTCTTCCCGATCTCGGCGGCGACCGGCGAAGGCGTGCAGGATCTGATCAATGCGGTTGCACTCGAGATCGAAGCCCGCCGCGCGGAACGAAACGCGCCGGCGGCGGAGCCACTGAGTTAGGCACCTCCGATTGTAACTATTCAGCATAATCTGGATCAGGAAAACTCTTTAACAGGGATGAAGGGGATCAACGGGATTAAACCTTAGGAAAAAGGACATTCGTACTTTTTGTGTCAACAAAACGCTTGATGCTGCCTTTATCCTCTGCATCCCTTTTATCCCAGTAAATTAATTTGTTTTGTTTCGAGGTGAATAGTTATCTCCGATTTTTGCCACGAATCCGGGAGTTTCAGCATGCGTTCCAACCTTCTTGCCCATGTGCGCCGGGTCGTCATCAAGATCGGCAGCGGCGTTCTTTCTGATCCGCAGGGGATTGAACCGGCCCAGATTGCCGTCATTGCGAACCAGGTCGCGCAGCTGCGGCAAAAAGGCTACGAGGTGATCATCGTCTCTTCCGGCGCGGTCGCCGCCGGCAAAGGGTCCCTCGGCATCGCCGGCCGTCCGGCGACCATCCCCCTGAAACAAGCCGCCGCCGCCATCGGCCAGACCGTGCTGATGCGGACCTGGGGGGAAGCCTTTCACCTGCACGGCCTCAAGGTGGCGCAGGTGCTGCTCACCCGCGACGACCTCGCCAACCGCCGCCGCTACCTCAACTCCCGCAACACCCTGATGACCCTCCTCGACCACCAGGTGATTCCGATCATCAACGAGAATGACACGGTGGTCATCGACGAAATTCGTTTCGGCGATAATGACAACCTGTCGGCCCTGGTCACCAATCTGGTCGAAGCGAATCTCCTCGTCATCCTCTCAGACGTCTCAGGCCTTTACGACCGCGACCCCCGCACTGATCCGGCCGCACAGCTCATCCCCTGCGTCGAGCGGATCAATGACGAGATTATCGCCATGGCCGGCAGCGCCGGAACCGACCTCGGCACTGGCGGTATGGCGACCAAGATCAAGGCCGCCAAACGCGCCAGCCTTTCCGGCATCGGCACGGCAATCATCAACGGCCGCGTCCAGGACACCCTCCTTTCTTTCTTCGCCGGCGAGGAGATCGGCACCCTCTTCCTCCCGGCCCGCGATCGTCTGACCGCGAAGAAGCACTGGATCGCTTTTTCCAAGAAGACGCGCGGGAAGCTGATCGTCGATGAAGGAGCGCGCTGCGCCATGGTCGAACGCGGCAAAAGCCTCCTCCCCTCAGGGATCATCGGCGTTGAAGGCGGCTTCGATCGCGGCGACGCGGTCCGCCTCTGCAGCGCCGACGGCAGCGAAATCGCCACCGGCGTTATTAACTACGCGCTGACCGAGCTTTTACGGATCATGGGACATAAGTCGAGCGATATCGAAACGATCCTCGGCTACAAATATGCTGATGAAGTCGTGCATCGTGACAACCTGGTCCTGAAGGCCCCCTGATCACCCGAAGGCAGCAAGGAGAAATTCATGTCGATTCGTGAGGAAATGCAACAGATTGCCCGCGACGCCAAAGCCGCGGGGCGCGTCCTGGCGACGCTGCCCGGCAGCGTCAAGGATGAGATGCTGGGCCGCATGGCCGCAGCGCTGGAGGAGAATACCTCTTCCCTCCTCGCCGCCAATGAACAGGATCTCAGCGCCGGCCGCGCCAAGGGCCTCACCGCCGCGATGCTCGACCGCCTCGCCCTCGATGTCAAGCGGGTGCGCACCATGGCTGACGGCCTGCGCGAAGTCGCCGCCCTCCCCGACCCGGTCGGCGAAGTGACGAGCATGTGGCGCCGTCCCAACGGTCTGCAGGTCGGGCGCATGCGTATCCCCCTCGGCGTCATCGGCATCGTCTATGAATCCCGCCCCAATGTCACCGCCGATGCTGCCGCCCTTTGTCTGAAGAGCGGCAATGCCGTGATTTTGCGCGGCGGCTCGGAAGCGATCCATTCCAATCGCGCCATCGGTGCCCTGCTGCAGCAGGTGCTGGCCGATCTCCGTCTGCCGGCGGCGGCGCTGCAAGTGGTGACAACCACCGACCGCGAGGCGATCCTCGAACTCCTCAAACTCGATGAAGAGATCGATTTGATCATCCCGCGCGGCGGCGAGAGCCTGATCCGCTTTGTTGCCGAGCATTCCCGCATTCCGGTCATCAAACATTACAAAGGGGTCTGCCACGTCTTTGTCGATGCCAGCGCCGACTTTGCCATGGCCGAGGAGATTGCTCTCAACGCCAAAGTCCAGCGCCCCGGCGTCTGCAACTCGATGGAGACCCTCCTCGTGCATCAGGATATTGCCCAGGACTTTATCCCGCGCATCGCTGCTGCCCTAGGCGCGGCCGGCGTCGAAATTCGTGGTTGTCCGATCGTCTGTTCCCTGGCCGCCGAGGCAAAAGCAGCAACGGAGCAGGATTGGGCGGCGGAGTACCTCGATCTCATCCTGGCGATCAAAGTCGTCAAGGATCTTGACGCCGCCCTCGACCATATCCACACCTACACGTCGCTCCATACCGAAGCGATCATCACCAGCGACTACAACAACTCGCAGCGTTTTATCCGCGAAGTCAACTCCAGTACGGTGATGGTCAACGCCTCGACCCGCTTTGCCGATGGCAATCAACTCGGCCTTGGCGCCGAGATCGGCATCTCCACCACCAAACTCCACTCCTTTGGGCCGATGGGGCTGGAAGATCTGACCACTCGCAAGTTTATTGTCTTTGGCAATGGACAGATTCGCAGTTAAACCGGACGTCGGCTGGAGAAAAAATAACGGCAATGTGAAAAAAGCGAGGAAATTTTCCGGCGCTGTGCTAAAATTCCGCCGCAATGAGTCATCCGTTTGAGGAGGTTAATGTAATGTCGGAGATTTACAACGAATTAGAGGCCTTGAAGGCCGCGATCCTGACCGAAAAGGCGGCGATGGACTTTTACAAGTTCGGCGCCACCAAGATGGTTGATGAACACGCCTGCCGCACCTTTGAAATCCTCGCTAAAGATGAACTGCACCATGCGCGGATGTTTTACGACGTCTATTCCGGGAAGGATCTCCCCCCCTTCGACGAACTGATGGCAGCCCCACCGGATACCGAATCGGATTGGTGGAAGGCCCTGCAGAAGATCATCCTCGGCAACTTCGACGAGCAACGCGCTCTGGAGTTGGCAATCGATCAGGAAGAAGCGCTGGAAAAATCGCTGCGCGCCACCGCCGCCCAGATCAGCGATCCGAAGATCCGCGATATCTATCTGGCCAATGCCGGTTCGACGCACGGACACGCCCAACTCGTCACCGAAGACCTCAAAGCCCTCTTTGGTCAATCCCGTTGATTATCGACCAACAATTTTCGACAAGAAAGCGGGCGTTTCCGTAAGGAGACGCCCGCTTTCTTGTTTTATCTGGTCATGAGCTTCAATCCCCCTCCCCTTCATAAATTGTCATATTGACAAAATGACAAAAACAGAACATCATAAATTCCAAACTTCATACAAGGGGCACCGCCATGTTGATCACCATTGACAAACGAGGGAGCATCAACCTCCCCGCCAGTGTTCGCAAGGAATTAGGGCTTGAAAACGGCTGTTATCTTGATCTTTCCATAGAGGCCGGGGGTTCGGTTCTTTTACGCCCCATGACCGTGTATCCGACCGTCCGCCTCAATGACGATGGTCTTAACAAGCTGAGCGTCGCCAGATCGAGCGGCACTGGTGAAATGCCGGATTGGCTTGCCGGGGAGATGCGTGATGCCGCGACTGATTCCAAGTAACCGTTTTCTCGGTGACGCGGAAGCTTTCCGGAATAACGGAGCGTTGCGGAAAAAATTGGCAAAGACTCTTGTCTTTTTGGAACAGAATCCGTTGCATCCCGGACTCCGTATCGAGCGGATTGTTAACGACGCCGCCGCCTGGTCGGTCAGGGTTGATGAACGGTATCGTCTGTCTTTCGATCCGCAAGCATATCTGCCCGCCGGAAATCCCGACTGGAGAGGTTCTATCCTGCTGCTACGGATACTCGACCACGATGATCTCTATCGCACACCACGATAAACTGTTTGAGCAACACAAAACCGCACGCCACTCACAGCTACCGGACGGTTTTGTGTTTTAATAATGGGGCTAGCGGTGACGTCGCCCGTAAATCGATCGAGAAGGCCCTCGATATCCCCTTGTTGACCATAGACAGTTAAAGAGGGCATTGTTTTCTCTCAGGTTTTTAAGGTACACGGGGTATGAACTGCTATCGGCATGTACGGTTGAAAGAGCGTAAAATCTTCATCCGTGGTGAATATGGGAATCTTGTGACGCTCAGCTAACGCGCAGATGAGGAAATCATTGTTTGATCCTTGAAGGCCATTTCCCCGCAAAGATGAAAGAACTCCGCAGCTGTCTCGTAATCACGGGTTGTCACTTCCAAATCGGGGAAGGCTCGCAAGTGATTGCGCAGTTTCTGAACTGGATTTGGATTTTGATCCTGGAGAGGAGCCCCTGGCGCACTGGCCCGATCATCTGGCCCCGTACTTCTCTGATCAATTCGATTAACTCAGTGACATCCGGGCTATCAGCAGGTTGATTGCGTCGCAGTGCCAAGGGCTATACTGATGTGGCAACAAAAACTCTCATCTCTTTTTACGTTAAACAGGGGAGCAATATGATGGCCCTTGCCGGCTAAAAAACGTCAGTGACCGGAGAAAATTTGCAGCAAATTTTGGACTTGACCACGCTGGGTTGCGCCGGCATGTAGGTGGAGAATG
>JACUTW010000018.1 GCA_014859605.1 Desulfuromonadales bacterium | reverse complement strand
CCCGGTCCCGGATGGTCGGAATACCGAGAGGGCGCTGACTGCCATCCGCTTTCGGTATCATGACCCGTTTGACCGGATCGGGTTGATACGTCTTGTTTCTTAGTGCCTCTTCCAACTCCCCAATGAATGCAGGTGCCCCTTCGTTCTCCTCGATGGCCGCGAAGGTGACGCCGTCGATCCCGGCGCTCCCTTTGTTGGCACGGACAAGGGCATAGGCATGACCAAGGATGTCGGCCCGGTAGACCTTGTCATAAAAGGCGTGAAAGCGGCAGGCCGGTTCTTGCTTTATTGCTTTAACTGTGGGCGACAGGACGCCATCATGTGCGTCGCCATCATTTTCGTCACTTTTTCCTTTCCCCTTTACCCTTGAGGGGGGATGCTCCTTGTGTTAGTATGCGCGCCCTGTAACTTCAAAATAGACCATCGATGGAGCCTGATATGCTTGGTAATATCCTGAAAAAAGTTTTTGGCAGCCAGAGCGAGCGTGAGTTGAAGCGGTTGCAACCCCTGGTTGATCAGATCAACGCTTTGGAAGCGAAAATAGTCGCCCTCTCTGATGAGCAACTGCGCAGCAAGACCGATGAATTTCGCGGCCGCCTGACTAAAGGGGAAGCCCTTGACGCACTCCTCCCCGAAGCCTTTGCGGTGGTGCGCGAAGCCGGGCGCCGGGTGCTGGGGTTGCGACATTTTGATACCCAGCTGATCGGCGGCATGGTTTTGCACCAGGGGAAGATCGCCGAGATGAAGACTGGCGAAGGGAAGACTCTGGTCTCGACCCTGCCGGCTTACCTCAATGCCCTGAGTGGTCAGAGTGTCCATATCGTTACGGTCAACGATTATCTGGCACGGCGTGACTCGGAATGGATGGGGGATATCCATCGCTTTCTCGGTTTGAGTGTCGGGGTGATTGTCCACGGACTCAGCGACGCCGAACGTAAGGCCGCTTACGCCTGCGATATCACTTACTGCACCAATAATGAGCTCGGTTTTGACTATCTGCGCGATAACATGAAGTTTTCTCTCGATGATTATGTACAGCGGGATCTCAGCTTCGCCATCGTCGATGAGGTCGACTCGATCCTCATCGATGAAGCGCGGACGCCGTTGATCATCTCCGGGCCGAGCGAGGGGTCGAGCAACCATTATTACACCGTCGACAAGATCATCCCGAAACTGGTCAAAGGGGAGATGATCGAACACCGGGATGGCAAGATCGGTTTGTCGAGTAAAGAATATACCGGCGACTACACCATCGATGAAAAAGCCAAAAATGCTGAGTTTACTGAACAAGGGCTCCTTAAGGTTGAGCAGTTGCTCGGGATTACCAACTTGTATGATTTGCAGAACAACGAAATCCTTCACCATGCCAAGCAGGCGCTGCGCGCCCACGCCCTCTTCCGCCGCGATGTCGATTATGTGGTCAACGAAGGCGAGATAGTGATTGTCGATGAATTCACCGGCCGCATGATGCCGGGCCGACGCTGGAGTGACGGTTTGCACCAGGCTATCGAAGCAAAAGAAGGGGTGAAGATCGAGAGTGAAAATCAGACACTGGCGACGATCACTTTCCAGAATTACTTCCGTATGTATAAAAAACTCGCAGGGATGACCGGTACCGCCGATACCGAAGCGACGGAATTCAACGAAATCTACAAGTTGGGGGTGTCGGTCGTGCCGACCAATCGCCCGATGATTCGTATCGATCAGTCGGATGTCATCTATAAGACCGAGCGGGAAAAATTTAACGCCGTGGTCGCTGATGTAGTCGAGCGCCACGCCAAAGGGCAGCCGTCACTGGTCGGTACTATCTCCATTGAAAAGTCTGAAACTCTGGCAAAGATGTTGCGCGAAAAAGGGGTGCCGCACTCGGTTCTCAATGCCAAGCATCATGATCGCGAAGCGGAGATTGTTGCCCAGGCCGGCCGCAAGGGGGCGGTCACCATCGCCACCAATATGGCCGGTCGTGGTACTGACATCGTCTTGGGCGGCAATGCCGAGATGATGGCAAAACATCTGGCCGCCGGGGTGGCCGATAGCGAAGAGGTACGTAGCGAACTTCTTGAAAAATGCCAGATCCTTTGTGCCAAGGAGAGGGAAGAAGTGCTCGCGGCCGGCGGGCTCTACATCTGCGGTACCGAGCGTCATGAGTCACGACGGATCGACAACCAGTTGCGCGGCCGCTCCGGACGACAGGGCGACCCCGGTGAGAGTCGTTTTTATCTCTCCCTCGAAGACGACCTGCTCCGCATCTTCGGTTCGCATCGTGTCGCCTTCATTATGGATAAACTGCGTATCCCCGAAAATGAGCCGATTGAGCACGGCATGATCTCCAAGGCGATTGAAAATGCCCAGAAGAAGGTCGAAGCTCATAACTACGAGATTCGTAAACATCTCATCGATTATGATGACGTCATGAACAAGCAGCGCGAGGTCATCTATTCGCAGCGCAAAGAAGTTCTTGCCGGCGAAGGTGTTCGCGAAATTTTTCAATCGATCATCGACGAAACCATCGACAATCTCGTTTCCTCGCATTGCCCCCCGGCAGTCAAGGGGCATGCCCAGCATTGGGATCTCGATGTCTTAGCCGACGAGTGTTACACACTCTTCTGCTTCCGCCCACAACTCCCGACGGTACAAACTCCCCCAGAGATGATCGAAGCATTGCAGGTAGCGGTCAACAATCGTTTCCAAGAGAAGGAAGCCGATTTCACCACGCCGGTGATGGATCAGTTGATGAAAATTCTCCTGCTGCAGGCGATCGACGGGCAGTGGAAAGATCATCTCCTTTCCATCGACCATCTCAAGGAAGGGATCGGCCTGCGCGGTTATGCGCAGAAGAACCCCAAGGAAGAATACAAAAAAGAAGCGTACAGCCTCTTTATGGATCTGATGCAGCGCATCCGGCAGGAAGTGGTGTCGAAGCTCTTCTTTGTGCAACTGGTGCACGAGGAGGATGTCGCCCAGATGGAAGCGGAAGAGTTGGAGCGCAACCGCGCTACCCTGCGCGACCTCAGCGGTGCCGATGAAGAGGCTGCGCCGCGCCCGGTCACTCGCGATGAGGATAAAGTCGGACGCAATGAAATGTGTCCCTGTGGCAGTGGCAAGAAGTATAAAAAATGCTGCGGGCAAGGTTAATCCTTTAACTTCAGACCTTTAAAGGTTGAATCATCATGCAGAATCTTAAGATAAAAGGCTTTAGTTTTGCCGCCTGCGCCGCCGGCATCAAAAAAAGCGGCAAGCTCGACATGGGTTTGATCGTATCCGCGACCCCGGCACGTTGTGCTGCGGTCTATACCACCAACAAGGTTGTGGCCGCGCCGATTGTTATCACCCGCGACCGTCTTGCTGGTGGTCACTGTCAGGCGGTTCTGGTCAACAGCGGTAATGCTAATGCCTGCACCGGTGCCGCCGGCCACGCTGTTGCCCTGCAGACCGCAGAGCTTGCAGTTGCCCAACTGCAGATTCCGGTCGAAACTCTCGCACTGGCTTCGACCGGCGTTATCGGACAGCTTTTGCCCCTGGCCCCCTTTGAAAACTTCCTGCCGCAATTGGTCGCTTCTCTGGCAGAAGATCGCTGCGCTGACGTTGCCGAGGCGATCCGCACCACGGATGCTTATCCCAAGATCGCCACCGCCTCGGGGAGCAGCTACGGCAATCCCTACAATATCGTGGCCATTGCCAAAGGGGCGGGGATGATCCACCCGAACATGGCGACCATGCTCGCTTTTGTCATGACCGATGCGCAGGTGGCGCCAGATCTCCTTGATGCGGCGCTGCGCCGTGCGGTTGACGCTTCCTTTAACAGCATTACGGTCGATCGCGATACCTCGACCAATGATATGGTTCTGCTCCTCGCTAACGGCGCTTCAGTTGGCGCAGAGATTCAACCCAATACCCCGGACGGGGAGGCTTTTGCCGAGAAACTCGCTAACGTCCTTTTGCAACTCGCCAAACTCATCGTCAAGGATGGGGAAGGGGCGACCAAGGTGGTCGAGATTGAAGTCCGCGGCGCGCTGGATGATGCGCAGGCGCGGCAGGCGGCCCTGAGTGTCGCCACCTCCAATCTGGTCAAGACTGCTTTTTTTGGCGAGGACGCCAACTGGGGACGGATCATTGCCGCGGTCGGTTACTCCGGGGCAGAGATCGATCCGGAGCGGGTCGGCATCTCTTTTGGCGAAATCCCGGTTGTGCTTGACGGCATCAGTACCGGCGCTGAACTGGAGGCCAAAGCCACGGCGGTGCTGAAGCAGCCCGAATTCAAGGTGACCATCGATCTCCATCTCGGCAGCGGACTCGGTCGCTATTACACCTCGGACTTGACCTATGACTACGTCAAGTGCAATGCCTCCTATCGCAGTTAATGCCCTTCATGCCCTCTCAGTCTGAGCCCATTCAACGCGTCATCCTGATTGTCCTCGATGGCGTCGGTATTGGCGCCCTGCCGGATGCCGACAGTTATGGTGATAGCGACGCTAACACTTTGTTGCATATTGCCCAGCGAGAAGGCGGTTTGCAGCTACCCAACCTGCAGCAACTCGGTCTCGGCAACATCCTGGCTCTCCCCGGCATCCCGCCCGCGACTCAGGCCCGGGCGCATTACGGGCGCATGCAATCTTCTGCTGTCGGCAAGGATTCTACCACCGGCCATTGGGAAATCTGCGGCGTCACCCAGTTGCAGCCATTTGCCACCTTTCCGCAGGGTTTTCCGGAAGAAATAATCGACGCATTTACACAACAAACCGGTTTGGCACCCCTGGGGAACGTTGCGGCGAGCGGCACCGATGTGTTGCGTCGCTTCGGTGAAGAGCACCTGCACAGCGGTCGCCCGATTATCTATACCAGTGTCGATTCTGTCTTTCAGATTGCCGCCCACGAAGAGGTTATTGCCCCGGAACGCCTTTACGAAATCTGTCAACTCACCCGAAAGATTCTCGATCCCTATCGTATTGCTCGCGTTATTGCCCGCCCCTTTATCGGCACAGCTGCGGATAATTTCAAACGAACCCGGCACCGCCATGATTTTTCCATGCCGCCGACCTCTCCGACGATTCTGGATGATCTCATCGAACGGCACTTACCAGTTCATGCTATCGGCAAGATCAGCGATCTTTTTGCCGGCCGAGGGATTTCAACATCAGTTGCGACACGGAATAATCAAGAAGGGATGGAACAGACCGTTGCAGCCCTCGAGCGCGTCGGCCGGGGGATGATCTTCGCTAATCTGGTCGACTTTGACATGGAGTACGGGCATCGTCTTGACGTTGCCGGCTTTGCCCGGGCTTTAGAGCGTTTTGATGCGGATTTACAACCCCTGATGGCGGCTTTGGCTCCAGGGGATCTCCTTGTGATCACTGCCGATCACGGGTGCGACCCGACCACTGCCGGCAGCGATCATAGCCGTGAATATGTGCCGCTCCTTGTCTGGCAACCGGGGATGACTGCGGGTCAGGATCTCGGGACCAGGGCAACCTTTGCCGATCTTGCCGCCACCATCGCTAAAGTCTTCTCTTTGCCGCGACGCAACGGAACTTCTCTGCCGCTTTTCTAGATCAAACTTGACTTTATTTTCCCCAAACCTTATCCATATATGAGAATAAGGTTTGAGCCGCTGATTTTATTTGTCTCCAGGAGATGACAACTATGGCACAACAGGAATTTGACAAGCACGCCAACCTTGAACGTCAAGCCGAAATCCTTAAAGTTCTCGGGCACCCCATTCGCCTGAAGATAGTTGCCGGACTCCTTTCCCAAAGCTGCAATGTCAAAAAGATCTGGGAATGTCTGGAATTGCCACAGGCGACAGTCTCTCAGCACCTCTCCCTGCTCAAGAGCAAACAGATTATTGCCGGTCGCCGCGACGGGACGGAAGTCTTCTACAGCGTCATCTCTCCTGAAGCCGGGGAAATTATCGCAGCGCTTTTCGCCCCACAGCAGCGCTGCAGCTAATGCCCGCGATGAATTTAATCCTTTTTTTCTATCGCTGCAGCCTTTCTCTCCTGTTGGTGACAGGACTCTTTCTTTCTACTCCTGGCCCCGTTGATGCCGCTGAATCCCTCCCGGTTGTTGCAAAAAAAGCGTCGTTACAGTCCCTGATCGACGTTGATCGTCACTACAACCTCTCTTTTCTCTGGTTTGACAGTCTCGCGGTCGGACAGTTAAGTTTTCGTCGTGATCCTTCTGCTCCCAATCGTTACCGGGCGATTCTCGATGCCAAAACCCTTGGTGTGGCGGCGTGGTTGACAGGTGATCGGAAACAACATTATGAAAGCTTGATGGAGATGACCCCGCAAGGACGATTTGTCGCCCTTGAATACCGTTCAATGATTTACAAAAAAAGAGCGGGCGAGGTCATTGAACAGACTAAAAGCTACAAGTTTGAACCAGCGACCCGGACGATTTTCGTCACCCGCCACAAAGCCGGTCAAACAGGTGAGGACAATCCGCGCAAGATTGTCTGTGAGACTTGCCCGGTTGACTTTCTAACTGCTGGATTTAATTTTATTATCGGAGCAGATGGGCCACTCGAACCCGGAGTCCGCAAAGAGATCTTGACCTTCACGGACAAAGGAGAACGCAATATCACTATTGAGGTTCTCGGTGCTGCCGACTGGCCTAAGACCTCTTTTCTGAAAAAAGGGGGCGGAACCCTCCTCAAAATTATCCTCCCGACAGAAATCCTGGATACCGGTGGCGGCGCTGTATACGCACTGCTGGATGAAAAGTTTTTGCCGCAACGGGTCATTGTTGAGAATGTTTTAGGAATAGGGGATGTACGCGGAGAGTTACGGCGATGAACTTCCATCTTCAGGTGAGCAACGATGACACTCCGTCGCGCTGAATTCATTCGTTTACGTAAACCGGAAAAAGCACGTCATCTCTTTGAGTTGACAGCTGAATTCTATAATGCCGGACAAAGGGTGCTGATTCTCGTTGCGGATGACGATCAGGGGATCAAACTCGATCATTTTTTGTGGACCTGGAAACGCGATTCTTTCCTGCCGCATGCCTTTGATAACGGTGCTGTCGAGTGTCTCGGCGAACCGATTGTCATTGCTTCGGCCGAGCGCAACGCCAACGCCAGTCGGGTCGTGATCCTCGGGCGGCCGGCAACCCTGAACTTCCTTCGCCAGTTTGACACCGTCATCGACTTTGCCGAAACCTACGACAATGATCTCACCGCGGCAAGTCGCCAGCGCTACCGCGCTTATCAGGAGGCCGGTTTTGCCACCAGTCTCCGGGAGTAGCGGCGGCGCCGGGAGTCTGGTCCGGCTCGCCGGAACTCTTCAGGCCGGGGTTCCATACCCGTTTTCTTTCGATGTCGTTACCGCTTTAAAACACTGGCGGGCGCGCTGCGGCATGATTGTGACTGTGATCGCTGCCGACGAGGGAATGTGGCGGGGGCGACTTGCGGAGCTAAACGAAGACGGCGGGATCCTGATTCCTTTTCAACGCACCTTACGGCCCCTCGAAAGTTCTTTAAGCCTGACTGTTTATCAAGCTCTGCCGGAAAAAGAGCGTTTCGAACTCATCCTCGAAAAACTCACCGAACTCGGGGTGACCCGCATCGTCCCTTTTGTCTCAAAACACTCTTCGACGCTGGCGGCGCGTGATGCCAAACAGCCAAAATCCCACCGCTGGCCGGAAGTGCTCCGCCGCGCCGCGGTACAATGCCGGCGGGCGATCATCCCCGAACTCAGCCCCTGTCTCGATTTCGCTGCCGTCTTTGCCGATGCCCCGGAGACCGCTCTTCGCCTCATGTTATATGAAGGGGAGGGGGTCACTTCGCTCAAAAGCGTTGTTGCCGAGCATTCGAGCCGACCGGTCGCGTTGCTGATCGGCCCTGAAGGGGGTTTTGCTACTGAAGAAGTCACAACTGCTCGTCGCAACGGATTTCTCCCGGTCTCCCTCGGGCCGCGCATCCTTCGCACCGAAACTGCAGCGATCAGCGCCGCGACCGTCATCCAGTACGCCCTCGGCGATTTGAACTAAGGAAACTTATCAATGTCTCTCCCCCCCGCGCCAACGTCGCCATTAACCAATATTGCCGTCATTCTCATCGAACCGCAAGGTCCTCTCAATATCGGTTCGGTCTGTCGGGTGATGATGAACTTCGGCCTGTCTGATCTCCGCCTGGTCAATCCCCAGACCGACCACCTCGGCGAAGAAGCGCGGCGCATGGCGGTGCGGGCTGCCCCCCTTCTGGAGCAAGCGCGGGTCTATCTCTCCCTCCCTGATGCCTTGGCCGGCTGCAGCCTCGCCATCGGTACCACCCGCCGCTTCGGAAAATACCGCGAGGATTTTATTCACCCCAACGATGCCGGACGGGAGATCCTGACGGCGGCAGCATCGGCTTCGACCGCTCTGGTCTTCGGTCGCGAAGATCGCGGCCTCCACACCAGCGAACTCGATCTCTGTCAGCGTTTTCTCACCATTCCCACCAGCGATGAACTGCCGTCGATGAATCTCGCCCAGGCGGTCGCCGTCTGTCTTTATGAAGTCGGCCAGGCCGGCGCGGAAGCCGCCGGGAAAGTGCGGGAACGGCGCCGCAAAAGTGCCCCTTCTGCCGCCATTGAGGCGATGTACAGTCACATGCGCCAGAGCCTCCTCGAGATCGGTTACCTTGACCCGCAGAATCCCGAGCATATCCTCCGCACCTTCCGCCGCATCTTCAGCCGCGCCGGTCTCAATGAACGGGATGTCCGTATTTTGCAGGGACTCTGGAGCCGCCTCGACTGGATCGAGAACGAGCGCCGTAAAGAGAAAGAGAAGAAATAATGCTCCTCCCTCCCGTTAATCCACAACAACCCACCGTATCAACTGCCACGTCTGTTGCGGCTCCTCCTTTTGCCGAAGAGAGACTGACGAACGGTTTGTACCTGCGCTTTTTTGATCAAAGTAATCGCTATTTCGGGGATTATCACCGCCTGCGCATTGTCGTTGAGATCGAATTGAACCTCAGCAACGAACTCTTGACCGACCCCGAACTCCTGATCGCCGCTAAGAAGCGTTTTGGCGCAAAACTGACGACCAACAAGGTTCTGGAGCGGATGGGGGTTCCGGGCAGTCGTGTCGATGCGCTGCGGGCAGAACTGGTCGCCAGTTATCAAACCGAAGTAGAGAGTTATCTCAGTCGTCCGGAAGTCCCCCAGCGCCTCCTTCGTGCTGAATTAGCCAACAAACCGTCGGCGTCGACGATTCTGAGGATGCGTTGATAGTCGAATTGACCATTGAGAGCCTCGTCTTTGGCGGCAACGGTATCGGCCGCCTCGACGGCAAAGCGATCTTTGTCCCCCTGACCGCGCCCGGCGATCAGATTCGCTGTCGCATTGTCCGCGACAAGGGGCGCTGGGCCGAAGCCGAGTTGGTCGAAATCCTCCAGCCGGCCGCAGAGCGGATCACTCCGCCCTGTCCGGTTTTCGGGGTCTGCGGCGGTTGTCAGTGGCAATTTCTGCCTTATCGCGAGCAGGCAAAGTGGAAGGAAACGATCTATCGCGATCTTTTACAGCGCCAGGCCGGAATACCCGCAGAGAAGATCTTGTCGATTGTCACAGCCCCGCAAGCGTACGCCTATCGCAGTCGCGCCCAGATCAAATGTTGCCAGAGCAGTAAAGGTTTCGCTCTCGGATTTTTCCGCAGAGGAAGTCACAGCGTCGCAGAAATCGACAGCTGCCCCTTGCTGCCGGCCGCGGTGAATCGCTTGATTCCCTTACTGCAGGCGGAAATTGACGGAACCGCTGTCGCGGCCCACATCCCCCAGATCGACGTTGGTATCGACGATCGCGGCAAGGTCCGGCTGGCCATCCATGCCCGCAACAACGCCGCCGCTGCAGTCGCAAAGTTGCTGCGCCCCCTGGCTCTCCAGGAGGATTTTGCGCTCTTTGTGCAGGGGGATCGTCAGGGAGGGATACAACACATTTGCGGTGAGGAGGATCTGGTCATCAGCTGCGACACGCCGCCATTGGCGTTGGCGTACAAGGCGGGAGGATTTTCCCAGATCAATCTGGAGCAGAATCGTGCTCTGCTCAACGCTGTGCTCAGCGCTGCAGAGTTACAAGGGACAGAGCGGGTTCTCGATCTTTATTGTGGTATGGGAAATTTCTCACTCCCTCTGGCGCGGCGCTGTGCCGAAGTCGTCGGGGTCGAGAATTATGCACCGTCGATCGCTCAGGCCAAAAGCAACGCCCGGCAAAACGGCCTGAAAAATGCCCGCTTTTATGCCCGTCCGGCGGCTGGCGCCCTGCGCGCTTACAGTCAGAATCTACCCTTCGATCTCGTTGTCCTCGATCCGCCGCGGGAGGGTGCAAGCGATGTCTGCCGCGAACTCATCGACCTTGCTCCGCCGCGCATCCTCTACATCTCCTGCGACCCAGCCACCCAGGCTCGCGATCTCAAGACCCTCCTGCAGCACGGTTATCACTGCGACTCAGCGCAACCCTTCGACTTCTTCCCACAGACCCATCACATCGAAAGTTTGGTCGTCCTCGCCCGCAACTGATCCCCGGCATGGTTTGATCCTGTCTTCAGTTTCGACCGGGGCGCCGTGAACCTCAGCCCTCTTCCGGCCTCGGCCGACCCTGCTCATCATGGCTCATGACGATGCGGCGACTGGTCTGCCAGTGCCGCACCTGCTCCTCCTCCACGCCGAAAAATCCCGCCAGTTGCGCCGGCGTCAAGGCATCGGGCTGCCGTGTACGCCGCTCGTTATGGCGAAAGCGCAGCAGATTGTAGCTGGACCACCCGATCAATACCACCCCGATGAGCGCTACCACTAAAAAGTACACAAAGGGCACGCGAAATAAACTGCCGAGACCATCGAAGCGTAATATCGTCAGGAAGTCGGGATGACTACCTTGCAGCCAGGTGCCGAAAGTGAATAGCGGCCACAGCAGCAATCCGAGAAGCACCCAGAATATGCCGGTCAGCACTCCCTGACTATAGCGCTGCAATCGCGAGGCGCCCTTGGGGTTTTCGATGATGGGCGACTTCATGGGGCGACTCCTTCTTCGCTTTGAGCGACGCCGCGATCGGGACTGACCCAGGTGGCGCGGCGTCCACGGGGTTTGAACAGGGCTTTGGGCAGCCCGACGATGGAGGCGAACAGATTGATCAACCAGAAAGCCAGGGGATACCAGATCATCCAGTAATAGCTGCGTCCCAATCCCTGCTCGTAGCGTGAATCAATACCCAAGCTCACCGCGAATTGCAGCAGACAGGTCAGTCCAAGCACCACCCCGGGCCAATGCGGCAACATGGAAGGCAGTTCCAGATATTCGGGCAGGGGCATGAAAAAACTCAGGATCCAGAGCCCCGCCACTGCCAGCATGCTGTAGCTCCAGATGACACTGACGGCGAATTCGAGAACCACCGGCCACATGCGCCGCTTTTTCCAGTTGAACAGGCCGCCGAGATTGGCGAACAGCACCTCGTAGCCGCCCTGCGCCCAACGCAGACGCTGCTTCCACAGACCGCGCAGTGTCTCGGGCATGAGAATCCAGCACAGGGCGTTGGGCTCAAAGCGGATGTCCTGGTAATTGAGCTGAAGTTTCCAGCTGATGTCGATATCCTCGGTCACCTTGTCGAGGCTCCAGAAGCCCACCTCGTGCAGTGCCGATTTACGAAAACCAGATACCACTCCCGAAACAGTAAAGACGCGTCCGTAGATGCGCTGGGCGCGCTTGATCATGCCGATGATCGCCGAAAATTCGCCGACCTGCACCTTGCCGAGCAAAGTCGAGCGGTTGCGGATGCGCGGATTGCCGGTCACTGCGCCGACCCGCGCGCCGTTGACGAAGTGACTCATGATCCAGGTGGTGGCGTGAGGATCGAGCAAGGCGTCACCGTCGATGCAGATTAAAAACTCGTGGGGTGACGACAGGGCCGCCATGCGCAGCCCCATGGCCTTGCCCTGATTCTGGGTGAAGTGCAGCACGCGCAGGCGCGGATGCTGCTCGGCCAACTCGTCGAGGATTGACCCCGTGTCGTCATTGCTGCCGTCATTGACGGCGATGATGTCGAAGTCGGGATAGGTCTGGTTGAGGAGGGCGGCAATCGTTTCGCGCACGTTGTCGCCCTCGTTGTGGCAGGGAACCACTAGAGACACGCCGGGATATTCGCGTAGTTTGGGTTCGTTCTGGTAGCCGCCCTGGTTGCGCTCGTGGCGCCAATAGTAATAAATCGCGCCGATCATCCAAAAATAGGCCATGAACAGCGGATAGAAAAATAAAAAGGGCAGTAGCGCGCCTCGGACCTGTTCGAGATAGGTGAGCATCATGGCAGATAGGGGTAGGTGCGCAAGGACATGATCGGCATCAAATCCTCCGCCCGCGGCTGGTTGTGGAAGAAATTGTCGGGATAATAACCGTAATGTCGGGCGCCCTCGCGAGCCAGCAGACGCATCTGCCGCGCCAGAAAGCTGCCGGGGATGGCTTCGTTATTCTTGCGCCAGTCGACGCTTTGCAGCTCAAAGACCGTCTTGTCCAAGCCGCCGGGGACCTCGGCGACGCTCTGGACGATGGTGCGCAGCCAGATATCGGGATCTTCAGCTCCTTCCATGTAGGGCATGGCCATGACGGCGGTGTAATCATACTTCTCAAGAAAACGCGGCAGGCTCTGGGCGAACCAGGCCTCGCTGTCCCTTTCCAGCACCGGACGGGCATAGAGATTTCGCGCCGTCTTGACGGCGGGCCGCCAGGTGCGCACCCGCTCGGCGAGATGGGCGGTAAAATCATGCAACGCCTCACTTTTCAAACGCGTCCAGACGCGTTTGTGCGCCTCATCGGTACGGATGGCGCCGATGTCGCCGGGCAGTCCGGCCGCCTGATAAGCGGTCAGGGCGGCAGGGTTTGCATCCTCGAAATCAGAGAGCAATGCATCGTCGTGAAACAGCACCCCGGCAAAGGCGGCATGCTTGGCCAGATCTTCGTAAAGCTCTGAGGCCAATTGTCTGGCGCGCGGTGAAAAAGGCGACAGGCGGCGATACTGGTGAGGATCGGGCGCCACCCTGTTGTCCGCAGCCCAGGCCAGCACCTGATCGGCTTCATCGCCGAGGGTGAAGGCTAGAACCGGCATCCAGGCATAAACCTGCACCCCGGTACGCACCCGCAACTGCCAGGCCACGCGGTTGAAGAGATCGGCGCGCAGGGGGAGATGACGGTTGGGGAAATAGAGGGCATCAGCCACTCCGTCGCCGTCAGGATCGGCAAAGGCCTGTAGATAGACAGTGTTGACGCCGAGTTTCTGAATACGGTCAAGCAGCAGGCCAAGGTTGGTTTCTTGCTGCGAGGGATCGGAGTCGTACACATAGTCAAGATCGACATGCACGACCCGGATCGGCCGCGGCCTTTGCCACTGGGGATTACGCATCTGCCAGACAAAGTCGGCGAGCGGCGGGTTGTCAAGAATCAGCACCCGACGCACTGCGCCGAGCTCTTGAGGATTGTTCTTGCCCACATCCAGGGTGAGGGTGATGGGCATACCGGCTTCCATAGCCAATTCCTGCGCGTGGCGATTGTATTCACCGTAAGGCCAGACCATGACGCGCGGCTTATTGCCAAGCTGCTTCTGGAGCAAGGCGGAGTTCCGTGCTAAATCAGCGCGCAGACGCTTTAAGTAGACTTCGTCCATTTCATAACGACCGCTGGCGGCGTCATAGCGCCGCGTGGTCATGGCCGGCTGAACGTTGCCCTGGGGATTGGCCGGAATACCACGGTGCAGGTCGTAGCTGTGTGAACTGATTTCCACCAGGCCCGAGGCGGCGACCTCGCGAATCTGTTCCCAGTTCATGAAGCGCTCGCGTGGCACCAGAGAGTCACCGTAGGCGACCTGCCCCGTCGCCGGGACTTCGAGCCAGCTGCCGACCAGGGCCAGAACGGCCGGGTAATTGAAGGCTTTGAGCAAGGGAAGGACCTTGGTATAAAAACTCGTATAGCCGTCATCAAAAGTCAGCAGCACCGCTTTGTCCGGCAAGGGCCGCTCGCCACGCTGCGCCGCCAGCAAAGCATCGATGCTCACCGGCGTATAGCCGTTCTCGCGCAGCCAGCTGAAATGGGCAACGAGGTTATCACGCGATACCGCCATGCCGTCGGGATCGTCCACTACGTCCTGCACATCGTGATAGCATAAGGCAACGAAGGCGCGGGCCGGGGTAGGGGAAAGTGCGCTCAGCAGTAGGAGCAACAAGATAACAATTTTAATCCGCATCATCAGAATCTCCAACCCAGGCGCAGATAATACTCGACACCCGTTTCGCCGTCGCCGTCATAGACGCGGCGGCTCAGCACCGCGCCGTAGCTGAGACTGAAGCGATAATCCGCTTGCCAGTTGTGTTCGTAAAGTATGGCCGCTACCGGATTGGCGCCAAAACCCTTCTGCCAGTAACCGCCACCCGACAGCGCCAGGCGATGACCGAAGGTGCGACTGTAGCGCCGATATAGCAGCCAGTCGTTGTCGAGGGTCAGTTCGGCGGAAAAATCCTGCTTGGGGCTGAAATAGGGAACATCGTCGCGCCGATTGGTTGACGCGTAGAGATCCACCACGCCATCGAGCTTGTAATGGGGCCTGGTCACCAGGCGCTCACGCCAGTAGGCGCTCACGCGGCCAGTCTGGTTGCCGTCGCTGAAATCCATGGCTTGCCCGCCCAAGCCCATGCTGCGCAGTTCGCTTTGGCGATAATCAACCCCCAGCCGCGCGGCATCAGCGTCGACGCCATTGCGCAGGGCGCGCAGCGGCGTATCGGCGCTGAACATTTCAAGGGCAAAGGGAAATGACCAGTGATCGTCGCGATACCAAGTTCCGGAGAAGGCCAGACCAAGATCGCTGCCGTCACTATGATTGGCGCTGGCCGCCAGACTGGCGATCAGGTCGCGACCGCGATATTCCAAACCACCCCCGTAACGCTGGTAGATGCCCCGGCCTTCGGGGAAATCGGCCCGACTCCAGAAGCCGGAAATGAAGGCTCGGTAGTGGGTGAGAAAGGGCGAGGAGAACAGAGTGCTGCTCAGGCGCAGTTCCTGGCTGGAAGGTTCGGCACCGCTGCTGTCAGCGTAGGCGGCTTCGGCGCGCAGTTCGCGCAGTTCGTGGATATCCCACAGAAGCTGTAGTCGCTGTACCTGACGGTTTTCGGGAAAGCGACGGTAAAGATCGGCGATTTCGCTTTGGGCTTCGTCGTATTCGCGCAGATCGAGACGCGTGGCGGCATGTCCCATTTGTAGACCGGGATGGCCGGGCGCGATGACGAGCCCATCGGCGTAGGTCTGTTGGGCCAGGCGCGGCCAGCCTCGTGCGCCGTAAATATTGGCTAACTCGCGCACCAGATCGGGGTTGTGCGGCGCGGTGGCGTGCATGGTTTTAAAACGTCGCTGCCCTTCGGTCAAATCATCAGCTAACACCCGCGCTAAACCGGCGAAGACATCCACGTCGAGCCGTTCGCGATTAGCGCCGACGCCGCGCCCTTGGCGCCACACCGGCTGTTTGGCCTGCATTCGATCGATCAGGTTGTAGGCTCTGGGGAAATCCTCCGTTTCGATGTAGGCGTAGAAGAGACCAAGGCCGGCTTCAAAGTTCTGAGGCTCTTCGGCGAGCACCCGCAGGTAGAGATCGCGCGCCACCTCAGGTTTTTGCAGGTACAGATAGGCCTCGGCGGCGGCCTGCAGTGCATAGGGCGGAGGAGAAATACCTTCGTCGGCCAGGCTTTCGTATTCAGCGATAGCCTCGGCCATACGCACCCGGTCGCGCAGCGCCACCACTCGATCAAAGCGCGCCTGAAAAACAAAGGAGCGCTCGACTGGATCCTTGGCATCGAGGCCAGCCAGATTCTTTTCAATCAGCGCCAGGGCCCGATCGGTTTCGGCAAAGCGCATCTCTTCTGACTCGGGTTCCAGGCTCCCCCATCGTACCTGTTGGGCGGCGCTTCCGGTTTGCAAACGCAACCGTTCTTCGCGACTCAAGAGATGGGGGTGTTGCTCTGCATACACTTGCGCGCGATGGGTGGCGCCCAGGGCTTCAAGGGCGAGGATGCGCCCGCGCAAGGCAGCGGAGTCCTCAGGGGCCAGCGTCAGAATACGCTGGTTACGGTCGAGCACAGCCAGGTCATCACCACGCAGAGCCGCCACATAGGCATCAAGGCGCAGCGGCCAGAGTTCACGGGGATATTGCGCGCGCAGCCGCGCGATGCGCTCATCAGCCGCCGCGAAGTCGCCCGCTTCGCCGAGAGCATAAACATGCCCCTCGATGAAATCGCGATGGGCAGGGAAGCGCGCCAACGCCCTGCCATACAGGGCGGTCGCTTCCTTAAATCGCTGCGTGTTGCGCAGGGCTTTGCCGACGGCCTCCAGCACATAAGCCGGCGCCAAATCGAGCGTCAGACCCTCGGCGAAAGTCACTACCTCCCCATCACGGCCTGCCCAACCCAACACGGACAGGTAATCATAAGCGACTGCCTGGTTGTCGGGAGACTGCTGATGGAGATCGCCGAGAATCGCCAGTGCCTCGTTGAACTCCCCGGCGCGCGCCAGAGAAACGGCCTGCTCCTGCGCAATGTTGGAGGCAGCGAAAGAGACGCCGGCGGGCAGTCCGACAAGCATCAACAGCAAGGCCAGGCACACCAGGAAAGATCCACGTCTCGGTCTATTCAGTCCTTGATCATCTTTGCTCATGAAATCTCGCATGGTTTTCTTTCAGCGTTCACATCGGGTAGTAAGTTCTCGCATTACGTAAAAAAACATATAAACATTCGATGGTTGTGGCATCATTTACTGTTTATTTATTTTTAAAATTAGCATGTTTTTCGTGAAAATAAAACTTTTTAGTGGTCAAGTTCCGGAGATTGGTTCCGTTTGAGGTGAGCTTATCAAACCATGAAAACGGAACCTGCCATCCCTTCGACAAGCTCAAGATGAACGGCGGAAATAAAACCAGCTGGGTAGGGGAGGGCACCGCTACCTATGGATCTTGTGACTGCGCCCTGCGCGGTCGGCCAGCACTTCCGCCACGACCCAGCTTAACCAGACGGGAACGCACCAAATCAAAAGTACTCCATGGATGATTGTCCCTTCGAAGGTCGGAGGCCACACTCTTGGTCGCATTTTTTCGATCAAGACCGCTGGCGAGGTAGGCATCATAAGATGTGCTGAGACGGGCGTCGTACTCCGCAAGGCGTTGTTTTCCTTCTTCCACTTGAGCGGCACGGGTGGCAGTGTCGACATGAGCGCGTTCAATCTTAGCTTTGCGGTCAACAGTGTGAAAGAAGTCAGCGAGAGTTTCAAGGAAACGGCAGTAATCGCGGACGAGATCAGGCGGTAGATGGACGGTCACGGCGACAAGACCATCCGGAGCCGGTTTGATTGTGAATCGATCGAGAGGGGGGAAATCTTTCTGTTTCATAGGTCACCTCCAGGATGGCCTATGTTACACTACACGCGTTAATTCAACGTCGCATAATAAATATTATGTTAACCAAGATATCGACCGGCTATTTTTTGCGGTTGCGGGGATGCGCCTGATCATAAACCTTAAGAAGATGATCGACACTCACCTGGGTGTACTTTTGCGTTGTCGAGAGCGATACGTGGCCGAGAAGTTCTTGAATGGAGCGAAGATCGGCGCCGGCATCAAGGAGATGCGTGGCAAAGGTGTGCCTGAGAGCATGCGGCGTGGCGCGACGCAGGATATTGGCGTCGAGGAGGCGCTGCTTGAGGTTGCGTTCGATACTGCGGGCCGTCAACCGGCCGCCGCGATGATTGAGGAAGAGTGGTTCCTCTTCCCCCGGTTTCCCTCGTTGCGTCAGATAATCCTGCAAAGCTTCCTGCGCCTTGCTGCCGATCGGCACGATCCGTTCTTTCCTCCCCTTGCCGAAGACCCGGACCAGAGCCTGGGAAAAATCGAGATGGCCGATGTTGAGTCCGACCGCTTCGCTCACCCGCAGGCCACAGGAATACAAAAGTTCGACGATTGCCCGATCGCGCAGTGAGAGTTCGTCACTGGCGGGCCGCGCCGCCATCAGGGCGCTGGCTTCATCGACGGTGAGGACCGACGGCAGATAGCGGTCGATGCGGGGCGCCGAGAGATGGGCGGCAGGACTAACGGCAATGATCCCCTCGCGGACGAGATAGCGAAAGAAGCTGCGCAGCGTCGAGAGTTTGCGGTTGATCGAGGTCTTGTTATGGGTTGCATGGATCTGGGCAAGATAGCGGCGCAGAGTGTTGCGATCGATCTCTTTGATCTGGCTGGCATCGGTCATGTCGTAAGTTGTGGCCAGAAAGCGACAAAAATCCTCGAGATCGCGGCGATAGGCGCTGCGGGTATGGGGAGAGGAGTTCCGTTCAATGGTCAGAAAGTCCTCAAAACGAGCGATCAGCGTGTGCATTTAAATCCTCAAACGTTCAATGTGATTGACGGGTTAACCGCGGCTGTGCATAATTGTCAGGCCAAGGAGGCGCTATGTCGATACTCTATTTTTTCCTTGTCCTCTTTATCGCTCTCTGGATCCTGATCTTCTGGGTCGTCACCACCAGTTGTGCTGTGGCGTGGTATGAATATTCCAACCGCGACCCGCAACTGCTTGCGAGTCGATTCCTGCCGGAACGCCGCTATCTGGCGCTGCGACTCATCCTCGTCGAAGCCTGGTCAATCTTTCTCGTCGTTTGTGCCTATCCCTTCGGTCTTCTCCCGCAAAAACCGCAGACCTTGATCAAGGTGGCGCAAAAGCGTCCGGTCCTCCTTCTGCATGGTCTCTTTCATAACCGCGCCGTCTGGTTTCTGATGAAACAACGCCTCGAACAGTGTGGATTTCCGGTGGTGACGATGAACCTTCCCCCCTTTGAGATGGTTGAAACTTTGGGGCGGAAGATTGCCGAGACCGTTGAGGAGACGCTGGTGACCTATGATGCCGAGCAGGTCGATATTGTCGGCCATTCGCTGGGCGGACTCCTCGCCCGCTACTATATCGAATTTATGGGTGGAGATAAACGGGTTAAGCACTGCATTACGCTCGGCACCCCGAATGCCGGCTCAAAATTGGCGCCCTTTGCTTTAAGTCCCCTCGGTCGCGAGCTCATGCCCGGTTCCGATTTTCTCACCGAACTCAATGCCGCCCCCTTAAGTACGACGGTGAATTACACCACCATCTTCAGTCTGCACGATAACCTCGTCATCCCCGCCGAGAGCGCTGAATTAGCCGGTACGGAAGCGATCGAGATCGAATGGCTCGGTCATAACTCTCTGATTTTCCATCGTGAATCGATTGGAGCTACGATCGATGCTCTCCGTGCGGATTAAGTCCCCTCCCCGCTTATCTCATTGATTGCATTCTCATGAAGAAGACTCGCGTCGTTCTGCAACGCCTCGACCATTATGACCGGCACCTCACCAAGGCGGCGATCGAAGAACTTTTGCGACCGCTGGGCGGAATGACTGCCTTTGTGCGGCCGGGGCAGCGCGTCCTGCTCAAACCGAACATGCTGGCCGGCAAAGGGGTCGAGGCGGCGGTGACCACCCATCCCGAGATCGTCCGGGCGGTAATCGAACTCGCCCAAAGTGCCGGCGGCATCGTTTCGGTCGGCGATTCCCCCGGTGTCGGCACCCCGCAGCAGGTGGCGCAGCGTTGCGGCATCATGGCGGTAATCGAAGAGACCGGCGCCACCTTTGCCCCCTTTAGCGAATCGATCCGCATTACCCCCCGCAGCGGCACCTTCCATCACTTTGATATTGCCCGCGATATTGTCGAGGCGGAGGTCATCATCAACCTCCCCAAGCTCAAGACCCATCAGATGATGGGGATGACCGGCGCGGTCAAGAACCTCTTTGGCGCGGTGGTCGGCTTACGCAAACCTCACGTTCATTTACAAGCCGGTGCGGATAAAGGCTTCTTTGCGTTGATGCTGCTGGAGTTGGCAGAGGAGATAAGACCGGCGCTGACGATTGTTGACGGGGTGCTGGCAATGGAGGGGGATGGTCCCGGCAGTGGTGATCCGATCCAACTCGGTGTCCTTGTCGCCGGGGTGGAACCGATGGCAGTCGATGTTGTGGCTGCTGAGCTGACCGGTTTGGCGCCGGAGACGATCTGGACCTTGTCTGAGGCGAAACGGAGCAATCGTCCCTGGACTTCTCTGGAGGATATCGAACTCTGCGGTGCGCCCCTGGCGGATTTGCGGCCGCGGGCTTTCAAACCGGCGAAGAATACCGCTGTCCATTTCGGGGTGCCGAAACTGCTGCAACGCCCGCTGCGCCGGGCCCTGAGTGCCCGGCCGGTGGTCGATTTGAAAAAATGCCGGCGTTGCGGGATCTGCGTGGAGAGCTGCCCTCCGCATGCCATGGCGATCCGCAACGACCGGTTGTGGATTGATGAAGAACGCTGCATCCTCTGTTTCTGCTGTCACGAACTTTGTCCCTACGGCGCGCTGCACAGCCAACAGGGGTTAATTCTGCGGCTCAGTCAGAAGTTTGGCCGCTTCCTGCGCAGATAGGGATTTCTTAGCGCGATCTCCCGCCGATGATCAGATCCGGCAATTCGTTATGATCGTCATCCTGACGGGGAAATTCATGGGCCAGGAGATCACCACAGCGACTGATCGCCTGACACAGGGCGTCGCAGGCGTGCTTGTCGACAATTCCCTTGGTGACGGTAGCGACGATCTCCTCCCAGGTATGCAGGGGGACGCGCTCGTTAATCCCGGCGTCGGCCAGGACATAGACGCGATGTTCGAAGAGGGAGAGCAGAATCAGAATGCCACTGCCGCCCCGCGTCCGGTAAATGCCGTGTTCGACGAAGGTGACCAGGGCTTTTTCCCGTACTTCCGCATCAAATTCGACCGGGGAGATCAGGGCTCGTTTCAAGGCGGGGAGAAAGCGAATCAGCAGTAAACTTGGATAATAAAGGGCGAGAAAGACCACCGGAAAGACCCAGTGCGAATCGCCGTTATAGAACCAGGTGGCAAAGAGGGCAAGACCGATGGCAAATGAACCGCCGCCGATGATCTCGGCCTTGGGATAGTCGTAAGCGGCATCGACAATCACCGGCACAACTTCGCCACTGGTGCGCGCTTCACAGGCCTGTACCGCAGCCTTGATGCGACTCTGTTCTTCGTCGCTAAAAAACTTTTCAGATCTCTTCATGCGATCATTTTTCTCCGAGCGGATAAATGATGAACTCGTCAACTTTATTTGTCATCCCCGAAGGACTTTGTCGGGGATCTATGGTTTCTCGTGTCGGAAGCTGGATTCCCGCTCAAAAGCTCTACGGGAATGACAAGTTGTCTTTTGAATTCGCTACCAACTTCCGGAAGATCCGCCGCCACTGAAACCGCCGCCACCACCGGAGAAACCTCCCCCGCCCCCACCACCGCCAAATCCACCACCGCCAAATCCACCACCGCCGACCCAGTAGCCGCCACTGTGACGCCCCCGGCCATTGCCGCTCAAACGCCCGAGCAGGGGGAGGACGAAAAAGAGGAGAGGAAAGACCCACCAGGGTCCGGAATTCTTTTTGCGGCCGGTCTTTCCTGTTCCGGTGTATTCACCGCGAATCGACTGGACAATGGCTGAGACCCCGGCGGCGATGCCGCCCTCGAAATCGCCCTGCTTGAAGCGCGGCGCGATCTCATGGTCGACAATACGCCCGGCAAGGAGATCGGTGAGCTTCCCTTCTAATCCCCGGCCAACCTCGATGCGCATCTTGCGGTCTTCCTTGCCGATGAGGAGCAGGGCACCGTTATCCTTCCCCTTCTGCCCGATCTTCCAGGTTTCGGCGATCTGCAGCGCGACCATATCGATCGGTTCCCCCTGCAGATTTGGCACGGTGACGACAACGACCTGGGTCGAATCGCTCGCCTCGAAGTTACGGAGGAAGTTTTCGATCTGATTCCTGGCGGACGGCGACAAAAGGCCGGCAAAGTCATTGACATATCCCTGCACCGGTGGGACATCGAAGGCCCCGGCCGTCAAGGGCAGCGTGACCAGGCAGAGGAGGAGTAATAGAAAGCGCCGCATCAATTAGAACTTTACGCCCGGAGCCTGGTCCGCACCGGCCGTCGCTTTAAACGGTTCTTTGCGCTCCAGATGGAGGAGCATGCTGTTGGTCAGGCTGTTGGGGAAGGTGCGGATCGAGGTATTAAAGGTCTGCACTGACGCATTGTAGCGTTGCCGGGCAACGTTGATGCGATTCTCCGTCCCTTCGAGCTGATGCTGCAAATCGCTGAAGTTCTGGCTGGCTTTGAGATCAGGATAACGCTCGGCTACGACCAATAAGCGTGAAAGGGCTGAACCGAGTTCGCCTTGTGCGGACTGAAATTTTTCGAGATTGGCGGGATTATTGAGATCTTTCGCGGACAGGCTCATCTGCCCGACCCTGGAACGGGCTTCGGTGACCGCCTGCAAGGTCTCCCGTTCGTGCGCCGCATAACCTTTGACGGTTTCGACCAGATTGGGAATGAGATCGGCACGGCGCTGATAAGAGGCTTCGACATCAGCCCAAGCGGCAAAGACGGCCTCTTCATTACTCTGGATTTGATTGTAACCACAGCCGGAGAGGGTGAATCCACAGAGGAGGAGAGTAGCGAGAAACAATAAACGACGGGACATGATCGACTCCTTGATTAGTTGACAATGGTTGAATGGCGGACATCATAGGTATTCAAAGTGCAATTGTAAAGGGATAGCGACACCCTTTTTATCAGGATCCTCCCCTGCCCGCATCACCCATCCTGCAGACAGCCTCGTAATAATCCTGATTCCGGTCCTTCCCGGACCACTGTGCCAGCAGGAGCGTGTAGAGACGTGTCGCCCGTGCTTCCAGACGCAACAGCGCCAGTCCCCGCTGATAATCCGGACTCTCGGCCCCGTAAAACTTCTTGAGTTGCGCCCCGGAGCGGGAAAGATTGGCCAGGAGCGGGAGAGTACGTTTTTTGCGGGTGGCAGCCAGGAAACGCTCGCCCCTGGCTGTGGCGCCGAGGAGCCGCAGATAGGGAGGGCCACCTGCCAACTGTGCTTCGACTTCTTGTGTCGTTAGATTCAGGAGGATATACGCCAGGATTCTCTGCAGTCGCGAGACAGTGAGGTGGCGGACTTTGATGCTATCGATCAACTCGGCGAGATGATGAGCCGAGCGCGCCTGCTGGCAAAGGCGATCAGCGATACCGTCCTCAACCTGATAAACATCAGCCAGAGAGTCAGGTTCGTCGCTGAGTCGGGACATCAGCAAAGGAAAGAGACGGGTAGAATCCAGAACCTTTCCTGTCTGCAGGGCGGCTTGAAGATACGGTTGCACCGCGCGAGGAATGAAAGGAGAGAGATCCTCGCCGCGGCTATGCAAATGCCGAATACCGGTGGCACTGGCAATCTCGCCGTGCGGGACACAATCATGATAGCCGGCGCCAATGCGGCGAATGGTCAGGGGGCGAAGAGAACTTCCGGTAGCAGCAAGAGCCTGAAGATAACTGATGCCGAGGATATTGTTCGGGGTGGCGAGGAGTTCAGCCGCACCGGGAACATCCTCCATCGCAGCGGCCCTGGCAACCGGATAGGAGATGCCGGTTCGCAGCGCCTGCCCGGTCTCTTGTGCGATCCGTCCGGCCGAAGTATTAAGAAGGGCGGCACAATTCTGCAACGATGCGAGTTCTCCACTCTCACTCCCAAAACAGAGGGATTCAACTCCACCGCAGGCCTCAAGGACTGCAACGGCCCCGGCGGCAAAGTGCGGCGCACTGTTACACGCCCAGACGACCGGCAATTCAAAAACGACATCGACACCGCCGGCAAGGGCCATCTGCGTCCGCACCCATTTATCGAGCATCGCCGGCATGCCGCGTTGCAGAAAATGTCCGCTCATCACCGCCACCGCGACCCCGGCACCAGAGACTTTCAAACTTTCCTGGAGATGGTGCCGATGCCCGTTATGGAACGGGTTATATTCCGTAATCAATCCGACGGCGTTCATCTGGGGTTCCGCATAAGACAAGATGTTTCCTTGCTAAAATTATATTTGGTCAAGGCTAATGTGCATGCTATTATCGCGTACCAATTCTTGGAGAGCTGCGAAGATGAGTACTGAACCAACCCCGCCTCTTGAAAAAATTCTGCTGGTTGATCACATTGAGCCACGCCGCCTGGTCGTGCAGCAACTTCTGGCTGAAAGAGGCTACAACGTTATTCCGGCGTCTACCTGCGAAGACGCCCTGCAACGCCTGGCGGTCGAAGACGTGACTCTGGTACTTACTGAGACGGAATTGCCGGCAAAAAGCGGTCTCTTTCTGCTCAAGATCGCCAAAGAAACGAATCCGGAAATTGAGGTTATCCTCCTTACGCACAATGCCTCCTCCTACAACCTAATGCAAGCCTTGCGACTCGGCGCCTACGACTTTATCGTCCGGCCGATTGATACCGGCGAGGTCCTCTATAATGCCGTTGACCGGGCATTGAACCATATTCGCCTACGTGTGCAGAATAAACTCCTCCTGACCGAACTGGAAGAGCAAAACCGTTCTCTGCAAACATCGCTGAAGATGATGAAGGCCTTGAACGATTCCATCGAACGGTTGGCCGATAAAGACGAGATTGAAGATTTGCTGACAGAACTTGTCTCTTCGGCAATGCGTGAAACCGGTGCCAGTCGTGGCTGTATCATCCTGTGCGATCGAACTGCCACCGTTTTTCGTCTCAAAGTCGGTGAAGGGATCGACGAAGAGATCTGTCGTAAGTACGCCAATGGCATTCCTGCCGGCCTAGTCAGTGAAATAGCCCGGCGGGATAAACCCTTGATGATCACCGCCGAGTATCCCCCCCGTATCCGTTCGCTGGAGACAGAAGAAGAGCGCGATTACTTCTTTGCTGAACCGGGGCTCATCGTTTCACCTCTGCGCATGCGTGGCCGACTCGTCGGTACCATGATCCTCTCCGGCGTACTAGAGCGGCCGGCATTTAATGAACATGATCTACACTTTGCCATTCAACTCGCTCACCATGCTACTCTCGCCCTCGAAAAAGCGGGGATCATTCATCGCTATAAGCGGGGAAAAGTTCCTGCCCCGCATTGATAAAAAATGGCCTTGCGACTCATGTCGCAAGGCCATTTCACTTTCGCGGATTTCATGACTCCGGAAACCTTCAGATCATTTCTTAATTCTTATCTGTAAAGTTTCGGATTAACGAAACAATTCCTTCACTATCAATACCGTAGCGGGCTTTAAGCTCGGCTTGCGTCCCCTGTTCGATAAAGAGATCAGGGAGGCCGATCATCAGAATCGGTACCTGTATCTCCGACTGCGTCAATGCTTCTGTGACCGCCGAACCGAACCCTCCCATCAGGACATGCTCTTCAACAGTCACAACAAAACGATGCGCTGCCGCTTCTTTGGTTAAAAGTTCGAGGTCGAGAGGTTTAACAAAACGGGCATCGACCACGGACAACTCCAACCCTTCCGCACTTAAAATCACGGCCGCCGTCAACGCGTCTGCGACCGCTGTGCCGATGGCAAAGATAACGCCATCTTTGCCGCTGCGTAATTTTTCACCCTTACCGATTTCGAGCGGCTGCGGGTCGGTCGACAAGGGGACGCCGAAACCATTGCCGCGCGGATAACGGAAAGCAAAGGGTCCCTGATGGCACAAACCGGTAACCATTGCCCGTCGCAATTCCTCTTCGTTGCGCGGCGCCATGATCACCATGTTGGGGATATGACGCAAATAGGAGAAATCAAAGAGACCGTGATGCGTCGGCCCATCAGCACCGACCAGACCGCCGCGATCGAGAGCAAAGACAACGGGAAGATTCTGCAGGGCAACATCGTGCAGGACGTTATCATAAGCCCGCTGTAAAAAGGTCGAATAAAGGGCAACGACCGGTTTGAGACCACGATTTGCCAGTCCGGCGGCAAAGGTGACAGCGTGCTGTTCAGCGATACCGACATCAAAAAAACGCTCGGGAAAAGCGGCGGCAAAATCATTGAGTCCGGTCCCTTCACACATCGCCGCCGTAATCGCAACGATGGCGGGATCCTTCTCGGCAAGCTCGACCATCATCCTGCCAAAGGTGGCGGTATAGCTTGCCGCCCCCCCCTTCCCGGCTTGCACTTCGCCGGTCTCCGGATTGAAGGGCCCGACCCCGTGAAAGAGGGACGGATTCGCTTCCGCCGGCGGATACCCCTTCCCTTTTTTGGTGACGACATGGACCAGGACCGGCCCCTTCATCTTCTTGACGTTCTGCAACATTTCACAGAGCAGGTCAAGACGGTGGCCATCGATCGGGCCGACATAGTTGAAACCGAAGGATTCAAAGAGCATCCCCGGGGTCAAAAAACCCTTGATCGAATCTTCGGCGCGTCGGGCAATCTGCAAAAGTTCGCGACCAAAACGGGGGAGCCCGCCGAGGAAACTTTCGGTTTCGCGCTTGAGGCGTACGACCAGATCCGAGGTCATTTTGCGATTGAGAAAGTCGGAGAGAGCGCCGACATTGGCGGAGATCGACATCTCATTATCGTTCAAAATCACGATGAGATCACGCTTGAGGTGTCCGGCATGATTGAGTCCCTCAAAAGCGATGCCGCCGGTCAAGGAACCATCGCCAATAACAGCGACAATCTTTTCGGTGCCGCCGAGGGTGTCACGCGCCGCTGCCATGCCGAGTGCCGCAGAGATTGAGGTGCCGGAATGGCCGACATCAAAGACATCATGCGGGCTTTCATGGCGCTTGGGAAAACCGCTTAAGCCATCGAGTTGCCGTAAGGTCGGAAACTCTGCCAGTCGGCCGGTGAGCAATTTATGCGCGTAAACCTGGTGGCCGACGTCCCAGACGATCTTGTCCTGCGGAGAATCGAGAACCCGGTGCAGGGCAATCGTCAACTCAACAACGCCAAGTGAGCTGGCAAGGTGCCCGCCGTTGGTCGCCACCGTGGCGATAATCGTTTCCCGTAACTCTTCGGCGAGGGTTTCGAGTTCAGGGATACTCAGTTCCTTGAGTTCAGCCGGGGACTGCAATTTTTGCAAAATCGTCATCTAGAAAAGCTCCTGCTAACGCGAACGATCAACTATGAAGGAAACAAGCGCCCGCAACGGTTCCGCTTCGCGGCCCAAAGGAGCAAGAGCATCAATCGCCATATCCCGTAACTCTTCGGCGCGGCGGCGCGACTCCGCCAGCCCGATAAGGGCCGGATAGGTCGCCTTGCCGCGATGGACGTCACTGCCGACATCCTTGCCGAGCAGCGACTGGTCACCGACAATGTCGAGGATATCATCGGCAATTTGAAAAGCGAGACCGGCACATTCGCCATAGCGGGTCAAAGACGCAAACGCTCGGTTATCGGCGCCGCCGAGGATGGCGCCAGCCTGCAGGGAGGCAAGGATCAAAGCGCCGGTCTTGTGGGTGTGAATATATTCAATAATCGGCAACTCAACGGATTTTGTCTCCGACTCCATATCAACGACCTGTCCGCCGACCATGCCGAGTGAACCGGCCGCCGTCGCAATTATTTGCAGCACGCGCAGATGATCGGCGGCGCTGCTGCCATTGTTGGGATCGACTCCTGCCAGAAGAATGAATGCCTGGGTGAGCAGAGCATCACCGGCGAGAATGGCGGTAGCCTCGCCGAAGACTTTGTGGTTGGTCAGCCGCCCGCGCCGATAGTCGTCATCATCCATCGCCGGCAGATCGTCATGGATAAGCGAATAGGTATGGATCATCTCCATGGCACAAGCCGCGGGCAGGACACTCTTGATGCTGCCGCCAACAGCTTCGCAGGCTGCAATCATCAGTAATGGCCGAATGCGCTTGCCGCCAGCAAAGATCGAGTAACGCATGGCCTGGTGCAGGGAGGCCGGAAGACGTTCGGCGACTGGAAGATAGCGATCGAGTGCCGAGTCAATCTGCGTCACCCGGTCGCTGATATAGGTCTCTAGATTCAACATACTTCTCCAGGATTCTCCGACTAAAGTTCATCCGCAGCTTCGGTACGTAATGTACCGCCGCGCTCTTTGAGAAGGATTTCTACCTTACTCTCCACACTCTGTAAACGTTTTCGACAAAGCAGAGCATTTTTGACCCCCTTTTCATAACAGACCAGCGCTTCTTCCAGACTCAAATCACCGCTTTCCAGCTGTTCTACCGCTGCTTCAAGAGCAGCCAGGGTCTCCTCAAACTTTTTTTCCGACATAAACTTAATCCTTTAATGAACTATTATCCGGTTACCGATAACGCTGAGTCAATGCTTTTCATCCGCGAAGAGAGCGAGCAAGGCAAGCGGGTCGATGCGGGATTTGCCAAGACGGGTCCCCATATGCAGGTGCGGCCCGGTTGAGCGACCGGTCGAACCGATCGTTCCGATCTTGTTGCCTGGTGCGACCATCTCCCCGGCTGTGACTGCCAGGGTATCAAGGTGGGCGTAGAGAGAGAAGAGACCGCCGCCATGATCGAGAATGACAGTCTTTCCCGTGTAATAGAGGTTATCGGCCAAAGCCACTTCACCGTGCGCCATGGCTTTGACCCTGGTGCCGGTCGCGCCGCGAAAATCGACGCCGTTGTGAGGAGCCTTGGGGATTCCATTTAAAACCCGCCGCAGACCAAAGGCACTGATCACCTCTCCTTCAACCGGCCGAATAAACGGCGGGGAGAAATGCACCGACTGGCGGCGCTTGAAGACCTGATCGAGGCGTTTACGATCCTTTTCGATCTGCTGCACGATCTTGGTTTCGGTCGGCGTGACCATCTGTTTAGGTAGAGTCAACTTCTGGGCCGGACGTTCAACGCCTTCAATGCGCAGCGAGAGCAGAGACCGGTGTCTGGTTCCGGACGGCGCCATCGATTCAACGGTTAATGGCCATAGCCCCGGTGCTTGATCGAGATCGACCCCGACCAGAGCGCAGGGGCGATCGTCGCGTTGCAAGAGCGGCTGTGCGGTGCCGGAAAATGCGACCTTTAACAAATCATGCGGAGTCCCGGCCCCCTGCCAGCACAGAAGCGCGACCCCACCGGGAGGAAGAGTCTCAGAGCTCAGGATGAAATCTGCTTCGACCCGGGCACAGAATAAGGCAAACAGGATAAAACAAAGGGAGGTTTTCAGCACTTTTCTTCCTTGTCCGTTTCGGTCTTCTCGACGTTAGCCGTGAGTTTGCCGTGTTGCAGTTGAAGATAAATCCGCTCACCGGGTTGAACAGTCATCGCATCACGCAGCACCGACCCGTCCCTTTGGGTGACGATCGCATAACCGCGCGCCACGGTGGCAAAGGGGGACAGGAGATGGAGGCGGCCGAGGAGAGCGTTCAGATGATCGCGTTGTCTTTGCAAACGACCCACCATCCCGCTGTCGAGTCGATTTTCCAGTTGATCAAGAAGCAGTCGCTGTTGCGCCACCGCAGCCAGGGGAGACCGTAAACGGCGCGCCAGACCTTCGACGACCTCCCGGGCAAAACGCAAACGGGAATCGATGCAGGTTGCAAGACGGGTGCAGAGGTGATCCAGGTGAACCTCCCGCTCCAATCGTCCCCGGGCGACAAGCTCTGCTGCCGCACTCGGAGTCGGGGCCCGAAGATCGGCGGAAAAATCGGCAATCGTCGTATCCGTTTCATGGCCAACGGCCGAAATGACCGGAATCCGGGAAGCGCGAATGGCGCGGGCAACGATCTCCTCATTAAAGGCCCAGAGATCTTCAAGGCTCCCGCCGCCGCGGCCGACAATCAAAACATCGGCCTGACCATGACGGTTAAGATCGCTGATTGCCTGGGCAATCTCCGCCGCAGCCCCCTCCCCCTGAACTCGGACCGGAGCCAGAAGGATACGGACCCCGGCGCCGCGCCGGCGCAGAATCTGCAAAATATCCTGCAATGCCGCCCCGGTCGCGGAAGTCACAATACCGACCGTCTCGGGATGGGAGGGCAGCGGTCGCTTGACTTCGCTGGCAAAGAGCCCTTCCGCCGCCAACCGCTCCTTCAACTGTTCAAAGGCTAACTGTAAACCGCCGACCCCGCACGGTTCCATCCCCTCGGCGATGAATTGTAACTCGCCGCGTTGCGGATAGACGGAGACCCGCCCATGACACACGACTTTAAGTCCATTTTCCGGGACAAAAGGGAGCAAGCGGTTATGCGCCCGGAACATCACCGTCCGCAGCTGCGCATCGCTCTCTTTCAGAGTGAAATAGTAATGTCCTGATGCCGGAATCGAAAAGTTGGAGATCTCCCCCTCGACCCAGACTGACAGAAAATTTTCTTCGACAATATCACGCAGCAGAGCAACCAGCCGTGACACCGGAATGGCATTGGCCGTAATCATACCCGCCCCCGTTCTGGCAGTGAGTTTTTGACATTTCCGGATATTTGCACTATAAAAACCATCCACACGAGGAGATAACGATGCGCCCTTATATCATTACACTGTCCAGCGAAAAAGGCGGTGTCGGCAAAACAACGGTCGCCACTAATCTGGCGATCTATTTAAAAGCTCTTTGTGAAGACCTGCCTGTCACCATCTTCAGTTTTGACAACCACTTTACTGTGGACCGGCTCTTCCGGATCAGTAAAGAGTCCGCCAATAAAAAGGATATTTTTCAACTTTTTACCGGGGAGCCCGCCCAGGATATAACCGAGCTTGGTCAGTTCGGCGTCCAGTTTGTTCCATCTTCGCGACGGTTACCGGAAGTGCGGGAACTACTGACAGACGCCGCCGCCTTTGCCCGCCTGTTAGCAGCATCTCAACTCAGTGGCATCGTCATCATCGATACCCGTCCCGATCTTGATGCCTTTACCCTCAATGCCCTCTTTACCTCTGACCGTGTTATCGTTCCAGTCAAAGACCTCCCTTCTCTGGAAAACTGCAAATACCTTTACGAATTTTTCGATCGCGCCAAACTGTCGCGTCGTGCTGTGCGCCTCCTCCCCTGCCTGATCGATGCCCGCATCCGCTTTGAGGGTCCATTCCGGGACATGCGCCAACTTTTGCGCGCTTATGCAATCAACCGTGGTTATCGTTGCATGGATGGCTGTATCACTCGCAGCCCCAAGGTCGACTCGCTGCAGACCAACCCCGATGGCAAAGTCTATCCGATTATCAGCTACGGACAGCATTCCGAAGTGCATAATCAGTTTACACAACTGGCCCGACAGGTTTTACAGGATTATCGCAATGAACCGGCCCGGCGTCTTGGCCAAATTGCCGGTGATGCCGATCCCCTCGCCCTTTGATCCTTTGCTAATGGACCAAAGCAGAGGCGGCGACTAATGTCACTCCGGCGGCCGCAAAGGACGGTGCTTCCTTTTTCAGGGCGGTAACAGTTTCATGGTGGGGGTGGCAGATACCGATGGCACTCCCCTCAGCTTTGGCGATTTTGACCAATTTACGAATCTGCCGGCGGATATCTTCTTCGTTAATGTCATTATCCAGAAAGACATCGCGCCCGGCGTGAGCTATTCCATTTTTTTTGGCTTCGATTATGGCAACCGAATCGGCAGTGGTCCGACTGTCGACAAAGAAGAGTCCCTGATCTTTAAGGATTTGCAAAACCCCCCTCATCCCTTCCCGACTCTCGGTAAAACGCGACCCCATATGATTATTGGCCCCGACGACCCAGGGGACAATTTGTAAGTAACTGCGCAACCTCTGCTGCACTTCCGCTTTAGATAACTCGACCAGCAACGCATTCTCTCCGGGATCAATTGCCGGATAGTTTTGCGGCTCCATCGGTATGTGCAGGATAACTTCGCGGCCGTCTGCATGCGCTAATTCGGCCACGGCCCGGGCATGCGGGAGATTCGGCAGGATGGCAGCAGTGATATTGAGCTGCAGGTCCAAAAAGTCCTGCATCATGACCAGATCGGCACCAAGGTCATCAACGATAATGGCAACAAGCGCACCTTTTTCAGGACGGAGCGGCGCATAATCATCGCCCTGCTGACGGGGGATGTTGTGGTACTCCTCGGCTGGTGCCGCCTTTGGCTTGACCTCTTTTTTTCCTTTTTGCAGCACTGTCCCGGTAATCGGCGTTTTACGTTCCATCTCACTGGCCGTCGGGGCTGCAAACCAGTGCTGAACACGGGCAAAATAAAGGATCCCGAGCACCAGCAAGAGAGTCGTCAACACCGCCAGAATGATCGTCGCCGGCTTGAAAAAGAAGGACCGCCTTGCTGGCGATCCCTTTTTGACACTCTTTCCTTTGGCTGTGCCCTTCTTCTTATTTTGCACTTCCGCCATTGGCTCAGCCCTGTCTCTTCTGGGCCGGCTGTAAAATATGCCCGGCCTTGAGAATATCAAGGGCATATTGCAACTGGTTATCTTCTGCGCTCACCACGGATTTTTCCTGTTTTTTCCCCTGTTTCGAGGAGTCGGGATGCCCCGTGGCAGCGATATGATGCGGCAGATCTTTTTCACTGAAATGCTCATCACTTAGAGCCATGCGCTCTTTTCCCTGCTTTGCGGCAACAACAATATCCGGGGTGATACCGAGAGCCTGAATCGATGTCCCCAAAGGAGTAAAGTAACGAGCTGTTGTCAATCTCAGGCCGTAATCATCGCGCAAAGGGACAATGGTTTGCACTGACCCTTTACCAAAGCTTTTTGTCCCGAGAAGTAATGCCCGGCCATGATCTTTCAAGGCGCCGGCAACGATCTCGGCGGCACTGGCACTGCCGCCGTTAATCAAAACAATGAGGGGATAATAAGGCTCGGTGCCGCGTTGTTGAGCGCTGTATTGGAATTGACTTTCCGGCTCACGTCCTTCGGTATAGACGATCAGGCCTTTGTCCAGAAAGAAATTACTCACATTTACGGCCTGATCAAGGAGACCGCCGCTGTTATTGCGAAGGTCGAGGATCAGACCATTCAGTCCGCCAGGGGTCTCTTGATGCAGTCGCGCCAATTCTCTGGCAACCTCGGCAGAGGTCGTTGCCTGAAACTGGGCAATCCGTAAATAGGCATAGCCTGCTTCGAGAATTCTGGAACGCACACTGATAATCTTGATCAAATCCCGCTGTAGGGTAAATTCCCGGGGAGAATCGAAGCTGTCACGCATGATCGTCAGCGTCGCCGAGCTCCCTTTCGCGCCGCGCAGCAAGCGGAGTGCCTCCATGACGTTTTCAAGATCACGGGTGTTGCGGCTGCCGATTTTCACCACGCGATCGCCGGCAATGATCCCGGCTTTTTCAGCGGGACTCCCTTCCAGTGGTGCAATGACGAGAAGTTCATCATTCCGGATCGTCACATCCAATCCCAGGCCGATGAATTCTCCGGACATATCGTCCTGCATTTCTTTGTAATCGTCCGGTGCAAGAAAAGAAGAATGCGGATCAAGGGCTGCCAGCATGCCGCGAATTGCACCATCCACCAGCGTCTTTAAGGGGACTTCGTCAACGTAATTGCGCCGGATGATCGCCATGACATCCGTTAATTGCTGCAATTCCTGATACGGATTGACCTCTTCAGCCTGAACCAAAGAGGCCTGGGGTGACATCACCACTGTAAGTAAAACAATAATAATGCTGCCCAAAAAAAACTGTCGCAAATGTTTCATCAAAAAAATCCCTGTTGACTCGCCCGGAACGACATTGGTCGACGATTTATCGCAGCCATTGTTTGGGATCAAGGGGGTTGCCCCCTTTACGGATTTCGAAATAAAAACGTCCTGTGCTGCCATCTGTTTGCGCCACAACTTGCCCTTGGCTGATTTTGTCACCGACCTTGCAGTTCAAAGACGCCGTTTGTGCATACAAGGTGTAATAACTATCGCCGTGATCAATAATCAGCAGATTGTTGTACCCTTTAAAGGCATTAGCAAAAACAACCTTTCCCGACCAGACCGATTTGACCGGTAAATCGCCGGAAACTTCAATCTCAATCCCGTGACTTTGGTAGGGAGTCCCCAAATCCGGGTGCCGGCTATTGCCAAAAGGGATACGTACCCGACCGTTCACCGGCCAGGAAAGCTGCCCCTTCTGACCGGCAAAAGCTGTTCCGGGTGCGGCGGGTTGGCGATTTCTTTTTGTTTCAAAATTACGGATCAGGCCATCGATGCGTTTGGCCCGACCTTGTAAATCTGCCAACTGTTGCGAAAGTGAATTCTTGTCCTTGCGTACCTGCACAAGAAGGTCCTCTTTCATCTTCGTGAGCTGTACCATCTCCCGCCGCTCTTTTTCCATCTCCTGCTTTAATCGTAACTGTTTCTCCCGCAGGGCGGCAAGATTCTGCAGATTTTGACTCTGGTGATTGAGACGGAGTTGATACCCTCCCAGCAATTCGCGATCATGTTCGACAATGCGTTGTAAATAAACAAAATCATTTGAAACATCGGCGGCGGGTCCGGGAGTGAAGAGCGATTGTGCCAACGGGATCTCCCCACCCTTATACAAAGCAACAAGTCGCTGCTTGACCAGATGACTCAAACCGTCGATCTGTGCACCGGTCTGTCCCAGTTCACTCTCAGCACGTTTGATCTTGCCCCTTAACTGATTCAGATCTGAATTGATCGCATTGACCCGTGACGTCATCCGCTCCAGTGACTTCTCAACCTTCTTAAGATCGGAGTTCGCAAGCTTTTCGGCACGATTCTTCTCTTCGAGGGTGCGGCTGGTTTTGCCAATCCTTTGACGAATTTCTTCCAGTTCTCTACGACTTGAATCAAGATCTTCACCAGCAGCAAAGACACTCTGATGCAAACTGAGGAACAATATTAACAGGGCGACAAACCCGACCTTTAAGCATCTCTCTTCCACGTATCGCGTCAAACCTTTCGCTACTAAAAAGATCGTGCATTGTGCGGGCCACGGAGAAATATTAAACAGATTTGTCCTTTTTCAGGGCCACGTTGCCTTCATTGATAATTTTATAGTGACTTTCCATCTCACTGTAGAACCAAACAGCGCCACAATTCAAGCACTCGCGTGTATCGTTGTCAGTAAATCCATCACCAATTTCTACGTCAATGTGAGTACGGTCGTGACAATTCGGGCATTTCATAGATAATCCCTTTCGTTAGTGAGCTGCGGAATAAATTAAACTTTCGAGATCCGTCGCATCGCGACAAAACTGGCGAAAAATCCCAGAGTGACACCACCGATGATCAGGGCAAGCTGCCACATTGGGGGGAGAAAAACGACTCGATCGACTCCGAGTAACTGTAGCAACGAAAGGAGTCCCTGTTGTAAGCCGATTTGATAAAAGACATAGACCAAAAAAAGTGCGATCCCACCACCAAACATACCAAGGATACCCCCTTCCAGCAAAAAGGGGAGTCCAATATAAAGAGGGCTGGCACCGAGTAGACGTAAAATCTCAATCTCGTTCTTTCGGGTTAAAAGAATCAGCCGGATCGTCGTCGCAACAATTAAAAAAGCCGATAAAAAGAGGAATAATCCGAAGATGGTTCCGCTGATCCGCATAAGTCGGCGCACGGCATCGAATCGCTCTATCCAATCTGAGCCGTAGTGAATATCCCGCCACTCGTCCTTTTGCGCAATCTTGCTGACAAGAAGCTTGACGGCATCACGCTGGCGAAATTCCGGGCGGAGTTTTAATGCAAAAGAGGCCGGAAGGACATCATTGCCGATGCCGCTGATCAGGGAGGCATCATTGCCTAGACGAGTGCTGAAGTGTTGCAAAGCTTCTGCCGAAGAAATATAAGTGACCTCTTCCGTTTCGGCCATGCTGCCCAAAGCAATCTGCCACTGCCGGGCAAGAGTGTCATCCGGAGAAGGATCAAGATAGATAACGATCTGGAAATCACGACTCCACTCCCCTACGGCCCGTTGCATGTTCAGACTGAACAGGGCAAAGAGGGCAATCAGGGTAAGGGCGACTGCGACCGAAGTGATCCCCATCAATGAAAACCATGGGTGTTGCCGCAAAGGGGTGAGTCCCCGTTTTAAGAGCTCAATTCCCGACATTTGCCCTCTCTGTTTCCAGAATCGTTGCCAGAGCAATGTCGTTCTCGAGTCGACCGTTCACCAGATGGAGAGTCCGCCGCGGCGAGCGCCGCAGAATTCCGTAATCGTGCGTTGCCATGAGCACGGTGGTGCCGCGAGCATTTGCCCCTTTGAAAAGTTCGAGAATGCCGGACATATGCTCTGGATCTATGTTGCCGGTCGGTTCGTCTGCCAGCAAAACCACCGGATCGACAATCAAAGCTCGGGCAATGGCCACACGTTGCTGTTCTCCGGCCGATAATTGTTGCGGTAACGTCCGCATCTTTTGTTCCAGGCCAACATAATGCAAGGATTGTTGTACCCGTTTACTGATTTCTGCCTGACCTCGCCCCTGAATTTCGAGGGGAAGTGCGATATTTTCAAAAATATTCCGTTCCGGGAGTAATTTGAAATCCTGAAAGACTAATCCTAATTTACTGCGTAACTGCGCCAGCGCAAAGGAACTGCAGCGATTGACACTGACCCCGTTAATTGAAATGGTCCCCTGATCGGGGCGTTCAGCGCCGTATAGAAGCCGAAGCAGTGTGGACTTCCCGGAACCGGACGTCCCCGTGACATATGCAAACTCTCCCTTGGCCAAGGTGAAGGAGATGTCTGACAATACGGGTCGTTCCCGGCCATAACTCTTACCCACTTTGCTGACTTGAATCATTTACAGACTACCATTCCTGATACGGTCGACCGTCAAGGCCGACAAGATCGCTACCGCTATGGACATCGTAAACACTGCCGGGGGCGACTCTCCCCTCGCTATCTGCTTCCGGAGGAACGACTTGCCAGGTATCGCGCGCTCGGGTAAAGGGATCGACGGGGATATCGTAGAGATATTTATCCTGCACCAGATCCTCCAGTGCTTGCGGATAAGTCAGGCGATCGGCAAAATAAGCATCGATGGCCCGCCGCATCTGGTAAAGATCTTCGCTCAAGATCGTCTCACGGGCCTTGATGACACTCTGCTTGTAGCTCGGCACGGCAATCGATGCAAGGATTCCGAGAATCATCATCACCGCCAAAAGCTCAATGAGAGTGAAACCGCGGCGCGATGCCATTTTGTGCCATAAAGTCATGATCTTATCACCAGGTATTATAAGGAGTGCCGTCAAGGCCGGTTTCTGTACTTTGGGAGTAGACATCAAAGACATCTTCTCCGCCCCAACTCAACGAATCCGGATCATCGGCCATGGAGCGCAAGCCCCACCCTTCGTTATTAACATCAAAGGGATCACGGGGAATCCGCCGTAAATATTTCCGCTTAAACGGGTAGAGATCACCCCAACTTTCCCCATTGACAAGATCTTCAAGCTCTTTGGGATAACCGGTATCAGCAAGAGTCGGGATAATCTTCTTATCCTTGACCGCCCGGTCATAATCCTTTTTGTATTGATCAATCGCTGAACGCATTTCGCGTAGAGAACTGCGTAATTCGATCTCGCGGGTGCGGCGGACCGTGGTGGTTGCCAAAGGAATCACAGCCGAGGCAAGAACCGCCAGAATCGACATGGCAATGATCAATTCGATCAGGGTCAAACCGGCATGTCTCTGTCGCCGCCCGGTTGCCAGCAGCTTTGTAAAGACTCCTTGCAACTTATTTTACCTCGACCGCCAAAGGGGTTGCCACGATTTTTAATCGCTGCCCGGCGGCATTGCGGAGATTCAGCCGATCGACGGAAAACGCTGCAGTCCCCGGCGCTTTTGCCCGAAAGGTGACGGTGAAGAGGGTTCCGTCCCCAGAGACTCCGCTCCCCCCGACACCCTGCTTGTAGCCGATCATCAACTCCCCTTTACCGGGAATCGGGTTAGTGCTGAAGACCGTTGTCTTCCCTTCCCGACTCAAAAAGTCCCCTTCCGCCACACTCAGCAGATCAAAGAGATTTTGATCGTAAGTAACAAATAAAGGGGCGCTGAAGAGGCCATTTAATTCCTGTCCGCTAATCGCAACATTAATGACATCCCCGACACTGATCTGGCTGGGACCAAAGAGGAGCAAGGAGCCATCGCCGGCCGGAGGGATCTCAAAGCTCGGCAGCTGGATAAGTTCGGCGGGTGGTGCCGTTATAGCCTCCTCGCTAACGACCGGGGAAATAGTGCCGGCGGCCTCTGGCAGTACCGGCGCGGGCTCAAGGGGCGGAACGGCAGCAGGAGTCTCCTCACTTTGAGGAATGATGACCGGGACTTCTTTTGAAATCGGCGGTGGCAAAATCAGGACCGGCGCAGCTTCGACTTCGCTGGTCTCCTTAGCGGGACGGACCGGAATTGGCAGTGGCTCTTCTTCGTAAGAAGTATAGGCACCAAAGACCGGACCAGCCTTAAGATCATCTTCGCCTCCCGACCACAGGGTGCCGATGCCGGCGGCAGGGACGACAATATTCTGCACAAT
>JACUTW010000103.1 GCA_014859605.1 Desulfuromonadales bacterium | reverse complement strand
ACCTGAAAGGTCTCCATCTAATGATCATCCTCTACACCCTCCTCAGCACCATCACTTTCGTCGTCTACGGCTTCGACAAACTCGCGGCCGAGCGCGGCGGCAAGCGCGTCAGAGAGCGTACCCTGCACCTCCTCGCCCTCTGCGGCGGCTGGCCGGGGGCGCTGGCGGGACAACAGATCTTTCGTCACAAGAGGCGTAATCGCACCTTTCAAGTCGACTTCTGGCTGATCGTCCTCCTCAACATTGCCCTCCTCGTCGGCTGGCACTTGTGGTCCTGAACGTAAGATCTTCTCTTTTCAGCCCCAAAACGAAGTGATTCCGGCTGCGTCTATCCCGGTTACCGTTGGACAACCCTGAAGACTACTCAAGATCAAGGAGCGCCTGACGCGCCCGGGCGATAATCTCGGGCGGTTCTTCGCCGTGGAAAGTGAGTGGAACGCCAAAGGTGACGGTGACCCTGCCCCGTTTTGGCCAGCGCGCGCCGCGCGGCAGAACTTTATCGAGGCCGTTGATGCGCACCGGCACCACCGGTATCCCGAGTTCCTGGACAATAATGCCGAGCCCCGGTTGCAGCGGGAGGAGTCGGCCGTCCTGCGTTCGTTCCCCCTCCGGAAAGAGGAGGATATTGTAGCGATGATCAGCGAGCTTCCCCATGTACTGCAGGGCCGGACGAAAGGAACCGCTCTGTGGCAAAGGAAAGACATTGGCCGCGACGCTGCTGTATTCGTAGGTGAGCCGTTTCCAGAGCTGCCCGGCGCGATGCCGGTAATTTTTGAAGAAGAATTCCTCCCAGGCAGCAGTGGCGGTGTGATAACGCCAGGAGCGCGGCAGGGCAGACATGATGACCGGTTGATCGAGTAAGCTGGTGTGGTTGGCGATAAAGAGGACCGGCGCCTCGATGGCTGCCAGCTTCTCTGTGCCGATACTCTCCAGAGAGACAAAAGAGCGCAGCAGCGGATAATGGATCAAAAGATCGCAGCCCTGCCGGATAAGGCGCCCTGGGGCGGAGTTGGTCCAGAAATGGAAGTGGTGCGCCGCCGGCAACTTTTTACGTTGCGCCAGCAAGCGGCGCAGATCAGCGACGCTGGTGGTGTCGTTGATCGCCGCGTCATCGAGATCGAGGCGAAATTCCTGTTCGAGCCGGCTGACGAGTTCGAGCCGGCCGATCGAGGTGAGGCCGAGAGAGGCAACCAGCAGTGACTCCTCACCGATTTCGGCAGGATTGACCCCGGTAATGGCGGCAATGATGATGAGCAGGGGATCGCGGGAGGTTGCGCCATCCTGGCGCTGTCGGTCACGCAGCTGCTGCCGCACCTTGAATTTCTGAATCTTCAGGGTGGTGGTCCTGGGGAATTCAGCCTCCGGCCACAGGGAGAAGCTGGTGATCTGCTGCAGAGCGTCAAGGTGGCGATTGGCAGCGGCAATGATCGTTTCACCGCTCTCTTCCGCACCGCTCAGGATGAGGACAGCATGGACCTCCTCCCCTCCCCCTTTGTCGAGGCCGATGACGCAGGCTTCGCGGACGCCGGGGAGCGTGTTGAGAATCCGTTCGATTTCGTCGGGATAGACATTGATCCCGGCGCCGGTAACGATCAACTCCTTGCTCCGCCCTTTGATCCGCAGCCAACCCTCCGCATCGATTTCGCCGAGATCACCGGTACGAAACCAGCCCTCTGAAAAGGCCGCCGCCGTCGCTGCCGGGTTCTGCTCATAACCAGGGAAGACATTGGCACCGCGGACGAGAATTTCGCCGTCCTTGATCATAACTTCGACGCCGGGGAGCGCCCTGCCGACTGAGCCGCGCACCTGCTGCTGCAGAGTATTGGCAGTCAGAACCGGTGAACATTCGCTGAGACCGTAACCCTCGATTACAACAAACCCGAGAGCCTGCCAGAAGTCGAAAAGTTCGGGATCGAGGGGGGCGCCGCCAGAGACGAAGAAAGTGAAGTGCCGGCCGAACTTGCGTTGTACCGGAAAGAAGAGACCCTTTCGGAGCGGTTGCGGCAGCCTTTCCCCCAGGCGCAGCAGCCCGCGCAACAACCCGGCAAAATGGTGGCTGGCAAATTCTGTTTCGATCGACCCTTTGAGCAGCTGCAACAGCCGCGGCACGGCGATAATCACATGAATATCCTCGGCCGCCAGTGCCGCCATGATCGCCGAAGGCTTGAGGGTACGCAGGTAGACGATGGCGGCACCGTGGTAAAGCGGAATGAGAAAACCACAGGTCTGTTCGAACATGTGCGACAGGGGCAGTAGGGAGAGAAAGGTAAAATCGGCTCTGACTACCGGCAGATGGGCGTTGACCTGGAGGAGATTGGCGATCAGATTACGGTGGGTAAGGATCACCCCTTTGGGAGCACCGGTAGTACCGGAGGTGTAGATCAGTTCGGCAGTGGTCTTCGCAGTCGGCGCCGCAAGTTCGCTGAGGGGGGCAAGAGGGTCAAGGAGAAATTCGAGATCTTCGATGAGGACAGCCGGCAGGCCAGTGAGACGCTCAAGTTTATACCGGCTCTGGATGACGAGACAGGCGCCGGTCAGTTCGGCGATGGTGGCAGCCCGCTCCTGATTCGACATGAAATCGACAGGGACGACGATCGCGCCACGGCAGACCATCCCCCAGAACGCCACGGCCCAGACCGGCGAATTCGGTGCCCAAAGGAGCACCTTATCACCGGCGCCGATTCCCTGCAGCGCCAGCCAGCGGTTCATCTGCAGAGAGAGGCGGGTCAGGCGTTGATAAGAGCAGGACAGCCGCCGGATCCCGGTATGGTAGATGAGGGCCGGTTTCTCCCCCTGTCCGGCAAAGGTTGCAAAGAGGTCGATAAGGGTCTGCATGCGCTCTAGTCCTCCACTTTGACCTGTGCCAGAATCACACTTCCGGCCAGAAAGAGGAGGAGGACGCTAAGGACGCCGTAGCGCGAATCTCCGCTTAACTGCCCGGTGATGCCGACGAGAAAGGGCCCGATGATGGCAGCGAACTTGCCGAAGATGTCATAAAAGCTGAAAAACTCCCCTGACTGCTCCGGCGGGATCAGCCGGCCATAGAAACTGCGACTGAGCGCCTGAATCCCTCCCATCGAGGTGGCGACAAGGATGGCCAGGAGCCAGAAGCCGGTGGTTTTCTCCGCGATCGACGATAGCGACGGCAGGAGAAAGGCTATGAGGGTGATCAGACTGTAGACGGCAATGCCGGCCTGCAGAAGCCGCTTGGCCGGAAAGGATTTCGCCAGGCGTCCCCAGATCAGGGTGCAGGGGAAGGCGATGACTTGGATGGTGAGGATCGCCAGAATCAACGCCGTGCTGCTGATGCCGATATCGACCCCGTAGACCACGGCCATGGTGATGATAGTGTCGATGCCGTCGATATAGAAGAAGTAGGCGAGCAGAAAGGTGAAGGCATTGCGGTGGGCGCGGAGATGCCGCAGGGTGCCGACAAGGCGCTGCCAGGCCGTGCGCAGAGGCCGGGTCGCCAGCGGGATGAAATGAATCTGGCGGACATGGCGCAGCATGGGGAGGGAGAGGAGCAGCCACCAAAGGGCGACGATGAGGAAACTGAGCTTTGCCGCCAGGACAGGAATCGTCTCCGTCGCGTCCGGCTTTTGCAGGGTGACGATCAGAGCGATGATCAGCAGAAAGGGGATGACGCTGCCGATATAACCCCAGGCATAGCCGGCGGCGGAGACCCGATCCATCTCGCGGTGGTCGCTGATATCGGTGATAAAGGCATCGTAAAAGACATTGGCGCCGGCCCAGCCGGTGCGGGCGATGACGAAAACCCCCAGACAGTAGAGCCAGGCTCCTTCCGAGCAGAAGTAAAGGAGGGCGGTGGCGGTGATGCCGATGGTGAGAAAGAGGGCGAAGAAACGTTTTTTCCACCCCTGATAATCGGCACAGGCGCCGAGAATCGGGGCGAAGACGGCGAGGATGAGCCCCGAGAGGGAGTTAGCGTAACCCCACCAGGCGGTGGAGACCTCGGCCGGCATGCCACGGGCGGCGATCTCCTTGAAAAAAATCGGCATGATCGCCGTCACGATCACCAAGACAAAGGCGGAGTTGCCGACGTCGTAAAGAATCCAGCTCTTTTGGGGTTTGGTCACAGATGCGGCCTCCGCGGGCGAGCTGATCAGTTCTCCCTGCCAACAACAGATTCTTTACCAATACCTGCAGCGGTCACGGCCTTCAGGCGTCATGATGGCGGCGATCGAACTTCTCCGGATAGTCTTCCTTGCGAATTCTCCGAATCGGCTCACTGCCGACCTTGACCCAACCCGTGCTCCGCTTGAATTCAGCGACCACGCCATTCATCAGGAGACGATTCAACATCTCTGACTTGACGATGTCATGGGTGCCGGTATTGTAGACGACTGGAATCATCATGGCTGCCTCCTGACTTGTTTCCCGCTTAAAGCTGTAGCCAGCTTACAGGCGAGTTCATATTCAAGGTTAACAGTAATAAACCTTTAGAACAGGGCCATAAAGATTTATTTTTCATCGGCGATAGGTTATGACAAGATTCAAACTTACGACTGAAGGCGCCTGGTTGCAACATCTATCCGTGAAGAAGCAATCGCAGCAAGACGCCGATGAATGGACACGCATGAATGATCCAGTAACGCCACCGACTGAAATTACGCCGGAAAGATGGCTGATCGCGACGACACGCAGCGTCAAGGGCGATCTCCTTTGGTCGATTGCCTGGGCCTTTGTTGCCGGCGTACTGGTCCTGCTGCAAGCGCGCCTTTTAGCCCTCGCCTGTCATCGCCTGATTATCGACAAATCCGCCTTCAACCTGATTTTGCCACTGGTCGGCCTGGTCGCCGGACTCGCCCTGCTGCGGGGAGGCCTCCTCCTTCTCGCCGAACGCCGCGCCGCGGCAGTAGCGGCTGCGGTGAAAAGCGATGTCCGCCGCCGTTTGTATCACCGTCTGCAACTCCTCGGACCGAGCGGCCGGAGCGGGGAAGAGACCGGCCCGCTGGTCGAGGCAGTCACCGCCGGAGTCGAGGGGCTCGAACCTTATGTCATGCGTTTTCTCCCCCACCTCGCCCTCGCCGCCCTGCTGCCCATCGTCGTCCTCCTCATCGTCCTGCCGGTCGAGTGGCGGGCCGGCCTCGTCCTCCTCTTCTCCGCCCCCTTTATCCCGATCTTCATGATCCTTATCGGCCAGGGCACCGAGCGATTGAACCGCAAGCAGTGGGGGAAGCTGGGGCGGATGGCCGGCCATCTCCTCGATATGATCCAGGGCCTACCGGATCTGCGCATCTGCAGCGCCGCCAAACGCGAAGCCGAGAGTGTCGCCAGGGTCGCCGATGACTATCGCCAGTCGACGATGGTCGTCCTCCGCGTCGCCTTCCTCTCTGCCTTTACCCTCGAATTCTTTGCCACGGTCGGGACGGCGGTGGTGGCGGTGATCATCGGCTTCCGACTCCTTTACGGCTACCTCTCCCTCCTCGACGGCCTCTTTGTCCTCCTCCTGGCGCCGGAATTCTACCTGCATCTGCGCACCCTCGGCCTTTCCTACCATGCCCGCATGCAGGGGCTGGCAGCGGCCGAGAAGATCGCTCCCTTGCTGGCGCTCCCCCTGCCGGAGGATGATGGAGCAACCCTCGCAGTAGCGCCGGGCCCGCCGGCCATCCGCTTCGCGGGGGTCAGCTTTCGTTACGGCGGCACACGCGGCGGCGTCACCGGGGTCGATCTCGACCTCCCGGCCGGCAGCCTCACCGCTCTGGTCGGCGCGAGCGGCTCGGGAAAGACCACCCTGGCCCGCCTCCTCCTCGGATTGGCCAGGCCGGAAGCGGGCCACATCCTGATCAATGGTGTCGATCTCACTGAACTGAGCGGCGCCGCCTGGCGGGCCCGCATCGCCTGGGTGGCGCAGCAGCCCTTTATCTTTAGCGCTAGCTTGCGCGCCAATCTCCTCCTCGGCTGCCCGGCGGCGAGCGATGAGGAGATTCGAATAGCCTTAAACGATGCAGCGGCGACGGATTTTGTCGATCAGCTCCCCGCCGGCCTCGATACCCTCCTCGGTGATCGCGGGGCCGGCCTGTCCGGCGGCGAACTGCGCCGCCTTGCCCTTGCCCGGGCCTTTTTGCGCCGGGCCGATCTTATTGTCCTCGATGAGCCGACCGCCGGCCTCGACGCGGCGACCGAAGAGCTGGTTGCGGTGGCGCTGCAGCGCCTCGCCATCAACCGCACGGTGCTGGTGATCAGCCATCGCGAAACAACGGTCCGTTCGGCGCAGCAGGTGGCGGTCATGGCCGCGGGGCAAATCGTTGACGTCGTCACCACCGCGCAGTTTCTTGCCAGGGAGGGCGCATGCGCGAACTGATCCGCATCCTCAGCATCGCTCGCCCCCAGTGGCTGTGGATGGCCGGCGGTATCCTCCTTGCTATCGCCGTAATCATCGCCAATGCGTTACTGATGGCGATCTCCGGCTGGTTTATCGCCTCCATGGCCATGGCGGGGATCAGCGGCGTTGCCTTCAACTATCTCCTCCCGGCGGCGTCGATCCGCGCCTTTGCCATCCTGCGCACCGTCGGCCGCTATGGCGAACGGCTGGTCACGCACGAAGCCGGTTTTCGCGTTTTGGCGCTGTTGCGCGTCTGGTTCTTCCGCCGCCTCGAACCCCTGGCCCCGGCCGGCCTCGAAGCCTACACCGCCGGCGATGTTGCCGGGCGATTGCGCAGCGATATCGATGCCCTGGAGAGTCTGTATCTGCGCATTGTCCTGCCCCTGGCCAGCGGGATCATCGCCATCATCCTGGCGGTGCTCTTTGTGGCCTGCTGGAATCTTGCGGCGGCGACCGCGCTCCTTTTGGCGCTCCTGGCAGCCGGTCTCCTCCTGCCTCTTTTGGCGCAACGCTTATCGACCGAACCGGGACGCCAAGCGGTGGAACTGGCCGGAGAACTACGGAGTATGGTCACCGAGGGATTGCAAGGCGGGGAGGAATTGCTCCTGCTTGGCGCCGTGGAATTACAGGCAACGCGGGTTGAGAAGCTTTCAAGCCAACTGATCGCCGCGCAAGAGAAACTGGCGAAAATCAACGGCATCACCCTTGCCGGTGCTGTCCTCTGCGCCGGCCTCGGCCTGACCGGCGTTCTGATCGGCGCCGGATCCGCCGTCGGCAGCGGCACCCTGGCCGGCCCGCTCCTGGTCATGCTCCTCCTCTTTGCCGCCGCCGCCTTCGAAGCAACCGCCGGCATGCCGGGCGCGCTGCAACTCCTCCCCGGCTGCCGGGCATCGATCCGGCGCATCCGTGAACTCGCCGATGCCCCCCTCCCCGTCCCTGAACCGGCCGATCCGCTCGCGCTCCCCGCCGACTACGAGATCGAATTTAAGGAGGTCTCCTTTGCCTATGATCCGGCGCGACCGGTGCTGCAGAACTTCTCCTGCCATATCCGCAGCGGCGAACGCCTTGCCCTCGCCGGCCCAAGTGGTTGCGGCAAAAGCACTATCGCCGAGCTTCTCCTCCGCTTCCGCTCTTATGTTGGAGAGATCAGCATCGGCGGCACTGAAGCGAAGAATCTTGCCAGCGATGATCTGCGCTCCCTGATCGCGGCGGTGCCGCAGCGACCGCACCTCTTCAACAGCACCCTGCGCGACAATCTCCTCCTCGCCAATCCCGACGCCAGCGAGACGCAGTTGCAGCAGGTTCTCGCTGATGCCTGTCTGACCGACTGGGTCGCGAACTTGCCGGAGGGATTGGAAACCCGCGTCGGTGAAGGCGGCAGCGCCGTCTCCGGCGGCGAAGCGCGGCGCATTGCCCTGGCACGGGCCCTGCTCAAAGATGCCCCAATCCTGATCCTCGACGAACCGACCGAAGGCCTTGATCTCGATACAGAAGAAA
>JACUTW010000017.1 GCA_014859605.1 Desulfuromonadales bacterium | reverse complement strand
CTACGAGAACTGAGGACAGGCTGGTTATTAAAATCAGCCTGTCCTCTTGTACCCCCTCAAGGGCACATTTGTCGATTAGCCCTTTTAGCTTACCCACACAAAACGACACTGCTTTCGGCGATTACTCCAGTTTTACCCACACCACTTCCTACCACCTGGAACCTTCCCCCTGAAAATTATCTAGCAAATTATCGCTTTTTTGCTATAGTGATGACATGGATAAATCCTGGAGTGTTGTATTTCCTGTATGTCACCGTGATCGGCAGGCGGGTGGTGATTGTGCGGGTCTTCGTGAAGAAGAGTCAAAAGACCCCGGCGGGAGAGATTGTTCTGGCACTGTCCAGGGCCAAGGAGATTGAACATGGGTAAAAAAACGTCTGACCTGAAAAAAGAGTTACTGCAAGATGAGGGATTTCGTCGTGAGTATGTGCGTCTTGATGATGAATTTGCTTTGGCCGCACAGTTGATCGAGGCGAGGAAACGTGCCCACCTGACCCAGGAAGAGGTAGCTAAACGGATGGGGACAACCCAGTCGGTCGTTGCCCGTCTGGAGTCGGGTCACCCCTTGCCGAGTCTGCGCTCTCTGCAACGTTATGCCCAGGCGGTCGACGGCAAGGTGGAGATCCGGGTGGCGTAGGAGAAAATCGAATCAATCCCAGATTCCTTCTTTTATTGTCACAATTTTCTGTTGTGTCAGAGCTGTTCCTCCTCAAAATGAACGCGCGAAACGTCCAGCGCTACCGGCGCCGGAAGAAACATGGCGTCGTTTCCTTCTGCGAAAGGAAGAAGAGAGCAAAATCCCATGAGCGAAAAAGACATCCGCTACCAACAGATCTGGCCGGCAGAATTATCTCTCGCTCTCTGGCTTACCCCAATCTCTGCACTCCTTTTCTGGAGTGCCTGGGCCGCAGAGGTGCCGCTTTTGATCCGTCTGGCGATGGGGGGCGTTGCTTCGCTGGCGCTGTTGATTGCCGGCGCGGCGCTGATCCGGACCGCGGTCTTTGTCAGCAGCGATGGCAGTCTGCTTCTTCGCAAAAGCATCGCCGGCCTGCCGATTACATTGATCCGTCTCGACGCCGCGGCCATCATCCGGGTCGAACTGGCGCGCCACCTTGCCCGCCATTCGGCTACGCCAAGATTTCGTATGGATGTTGTTCATGCCAAGGGGAAGGCTTTTGTGGTGGCGGGGATCAAAGGCGGCCGCTTGAAGGATCAAGCCGTTGATCTGGCCGAGGCACTGCATTGTCCGATGCAAACGGTCGACGATTAGCCGCGGATCCGCCGAAATCTTTACGTCCGGCAGCCGTGCAGATCGATGACGATGGCCGAGCAGTCATCCTCGGGGGGATCGGAGACGCCGAAATCGCTGAGGGACTGAAAGAGGAGGCCGAGAAATTCGTGATGATCGGTGCCGGCAGTCGTCCGCAGCAGTTCTTTCAAGCGTTCAAGGCCATAAGGCTCGCCCATGGCATTGGCGGTTTCAGTGACGCCGTCGGTATAAAGGAGGAGGCGATCTCCCTTGGCAAAGCTGTAGGATTGCAGCTGGATCTCCGGCATCTCGAAAAAACCGATGGGGGGGCCGGTGGAATCGAGTTCTTCGACCTTGCCGTCGCGGAGGACCAGGGCCGGAACTTGGCCGGCATTGACATAATGCATCGCAAAGGTGCGGGGATCGATAACCCCGTAGAAGAGGGAGGACGAGAAGTACTGGTCGATGGTTTCGGAGCGGCGGGCAAAGTCGATGAGGAAGCGGTTGACCTGCTGCACCAGTTCGAGCGGCGCCCAGGTGCCGAGGGCGGCGGGGTGGATGAAACCGTAGATCAGCGACATCACCACCGAAGCGTGCAGGCCGTGTCCGGTGACATCGCCGATAAAGAGCGATTGGCAGTCATTCGGCATGTTGATGATATCGAAATAGTCGCCGCCGAGCCCGGACGCCATGCGATTCTTGACGCCGCTGCAGCACCAGCTGCAGGTCGGCGAATTCTTCGGCAGCAGGAGCTGCTGCACCTTCTCCGCCAGCTCCATCCCTTCACTGAGAAATTTCCCCCGCACCGGGTTGTCTCCGAAAGGACTCGGCAGATTCAACGCGCTCCTGGTTAATCCGTCATTGTATGCCATGGCACACCTCGTCACTTGAGCTTTCTTTTTTTCAATCTTCCGCAAGGTTCAATTCCTCCCCTTTCAAGGGGGAGGCTAGGAGGGGGATGGGTCTTGTTGGTGCCGAAAACTTCCCATCCCCACCCCAACCCTCCCCTTGAAGGGGAGGGAGAAAATCACGGTGCGGAGGATTAGCGCTAAACAGGTTCTTTTTTTCTCCCTTACCACCCGGCCGCGCCGATCAGTGGGACAAATCGGACCGGACAGAGTTCTTCGCTGTGGTAATCATTTTCCCCGCGTCGCCTGACCCGGATCAGCATCTGCAGGAAGGAGGTCGTGCCGATGGGGATGACCAGCCGTCCTCCCGTGGCGAGTTGTTCCAACAGTGCTTCCGGCAGTTTCGGCGCCCCGGCAGTGACGACGATGGCGTCGTAGGGGGCATGTTCCGGCCAGCCGAGGGTGCCGTCCCCTTCCTGGACGACAATGTTGTTGTAGCCGAGGGCGGTTAACCGTTTTCGCGCTTTATCGGCCAACGTCCCCAGGCGTTCGACGCTGTAGACGGTTGTGACAATCCGGCTCAGCACCGCGGCGGCATAGCCGGAGCCGGTGCCGATCTCCAGCACCCGGTCGCCGGGCGTCAACTCCAGGGCCTCGGTCATATAAGCGACGATGTAAGGCTGCGAGATCGTCTGCTCTTCTTCGATCGGCAGCGGCTGATCGGCATAAGCTTGGGCTGCCAGCTCCGGGGGAACAAAGGCCTCCCGCGGCACCTCGCGCATTGCCCGCAGCACCGCAGCATCCTTGATGCCGCGGCCGATCAGATCCTCACGGAACATGATCTCGCGCGCTTCTTCCTTTCTCGTATGCCACGGCACCCGGATCGTCACATGTTCCCCTCTCTTCAGCGTTTATAGCCGAGCCGGCGCATCAGGGCGTGGCGTTCCTGCCGGTCGAAATCGCTCTCCACTCCCTTGGGTGGCAAGCCGTCGATGACGCCGAGAATTCCCCAGCCTTGCAGTGAGGAGGCAACAATGACCTGCAGGGGGTTGGCGGTGGCGCAGTAGATGGTGCAGACCTCGGGGCAGTGCTTGATCTGATTGAGGACGGTGATCGGAAAGGCTTCGCGCAGCAGAATGCAAAAGACATGACCGGCGCCGATCGCTTTGAGGGCGGTGACGCAGTCCCGGGTCAGTTCCTCGTCGTTCCCTTCGGTGCGGATCAGGCAGGGGCCCGAAGCCTCGGTAAAGGCGATGCCGAAGTGGGCCTTTGGTGCCGCTGAGACGATGATCTCATAAAGATCTTCCGCGCTCTTGATAAAGTGGGTCTGACCAAGGATGATATTGCATCCTTCCGGATACTCGATCTTGACGTTATGGATTTCGAGTTGCATAACTCCTCCTTGGCCGGAAACTTTCCGGCCGGACCGGGATTACATGCCGATGCCGACAATGGCAGTCCCGCAATCGGGACAGATCCCGTTGCGGATGCGGTTGGTGCCGATGGCAAAGCCGTAGCGCTCGATGAGCAGAGACCCACAGGACGGGCACCAGGTATTCTCGCCCCCTTCGCCGGGGACATTCCCTTCGTAGACATAGCGCAGCCCGGCGGCGCGGCCGATTTCCCGCGCCCGGCGCAGGGTGGCGAGGGGGGTGCGGGGCCGGTCGGTTAGTTTGTAGGTCGGGTAGAACTGGCTGACGTGCCAGGGGGTATCAATCCCGAGGTTGGTGACGATGAAGCTGGCGAGTTCCTGCAGCTCTTTTTCATCGTCGTTGAGGCCGGGGATGATCAGGGTGGTGAGTTCGATCCAGATCCCGGATTGACGATAAGTGATAATCGAATCGAGAACTTCGGACAGACGGGCCTGGACAATGTCGCGGTAAAAGTCTTCGGAGAAACCCTTGAGGTCGATATTGGCAGCGTCGAGCCAGGGAGCGATGCTGGTGAGAGCTTCGGGGGTGATGTAGCCGTTGGTGACGAAGATATTCTTGAGGCCGGCTTCGTGGGCGAGACGGGCGGTGTCGTAGGCAAATTCAAAGAAGATCGTCGGTTCGGTGTAGGTGTAGGCGATAGAAGCGCAGCCATGAGCACGGGCCTTTTTCACCACCTCGGCCGGGGAACGTGCTATCCCCCGGATCGGGGTTTCCTTTCCGACCTGGGAGATATCGTAGTTCTGACAGTGGCGGCAGCGGAAGTTGCAACCGACCGTGGCGATGGAGTAGGAGCGGCTTCCCGGCTGGAAGTGGAAGAGGGGTTTCTTTTCGATGGGGTCGACGTTCTCGGCGCAGAGCTTGCCGTAGACCAGGCTGTAAAGGGTGCCGTCCTGATTCTCGCGGACCCCGCAGCGGCCGCGGGCGCCGTCGGCAATCAGGCAGCGGAAGCGGCAGAGGCCGCAACGCACCCGATTGTCCTCCAGTTCTTTGTAGAACATCGCCTCCTGCATGTGCTCCTCCTGTCGACACTGATTGTATTTAACCAAAGCTTAACAGTGAAATGGTCAAGAGCAATCACCCCAAAGTTGCAAAGATGGGGAAATTTACGCGCACAAAGCAAAGCCGCCATTCAGCATGATGCTGGATGGCGGCTTTGGCGTGAGATGTATGAGGGGGCGTGCTTATTTCATACGACTCACCCGCCGCCCGACCTTGATCGCCGGTTTCTCTTCCACAACTTTTTTCTTGCGGGGCGGGGTTGCAGACGGAGCATTGGCTTTCGCCTGCGCGATGCGCTTCTTGGATTTGGTTGGTCCTGCGGTTGTCTTGACCTCTTTGGCCTTAACACTGCGCCGCACCGCAATCTGGGGGAATTCGGCGATCGATTGGCGCGGGATCGTGGATTTCAGCAGCTTCTCGATGGCAGTGAGGAGAGGCTGCTCTTCGCGGCAGACGAGCGAGAGAGCGACGCCGTTCTCGCCGGCGCGGCCGGTGCGGCCGATGCGGTGGACATAATCTTCCGGCACCTGCGGCAGATCGTAGTTGACCACATACGGCAGATGTTCGATATCGAGGCCGCGCGCCGCCACATCGGTGGCGACCAGGACGCGGAACTCACCCTTCTTGAACTCCGCCAAGGTGCGGGTGCGGATCGACTGGCTCTTGTTGCTGTGGATGGCAGCAGCCTTGATGCCGTCGAAGAGGAGTTCTTCCGTCAATTTGTCAGCGCCGTAACGGGTGCGGACAAAGACCAGGACCTGATTCCACTCCCCCTTGCGGATCAGGTGCGACAGCATCTCCCGCTTGCGACTGCGCTCCACCGGATAGATCGTCTGGACCACGGCATCGGCAGTAATCTGCCGGCGCGCCACTTCGATCCGTTTCGGCGCATCGAGGAGTTCGTCGGCGAGCTCTTTGATGCTGCTCGAATAGGTGGCGGAAAAGAGCAGGGTCTGGTGGTTCTCCGGCAGATACTCCGCCACTTTGAGGATGGCGTCGATAAAGCCGAGATCGAGCATGCGGTCAGCTTCGTCGAGGACGAGAACCTCGACGGTGGAGAGATCGATCGTCTCGCGTTCGGCGTGGTCGAGGAGCCGTCCCGGTGTCGCCACGACCATGTCGACGCCGCGCTCCAACCGCTCGATCTGCGCCTGGATATTGACGCCGCCGTAGATCATGGTTGAACGCAGCGACAGGCGCCGCCCGTAAAATTGCAGATCTTCACTGACCTGGGCGGCAAGCTCGCGGGTCGGCACCAAAACCAGAGCGCGCGGCCGCCGGTGTTTCTCCTTGGGGAACTCTTTGCCGAGCATCTGCACGATCGGCAGAGCAAAGGCCGCGGTCTTGCCAGTGCCGGTCTGAGCACCGGCAAGGAGGTCGTGGCCGGCAAAGATCACCGGGATCGCCTGGGTCTGGATTGGGGTGGGAGTAGTATAACCCTGGCTGGCGATGGCGCTGAGAAGTTCGGCGCGCAGGCCGAGAGATTGAAAAGACATGAAACAAGATCCTTCAGTGCAACGATGCGTTGGCAACGGGGTGGCAGGATGACGTCGTCAAGGATGAATTCAGTGCGACGGAGACCGTACTGTAACTCTGATAGCGTAACTTTCCAATTTTATTTCGCGCAATTTCTGTTAAATTTCACTTTAACAGCGGGATTTCGTCCCTTTCTTCCGCCAAATGACCCTCGATTCTAAAAAAATATCATCATTTATATCTTTTAATATTGATTCTCTGCAGAAGGAAAGGCATATTATCGCGTTAAAGCTTTAGGCTAAAGCTGGTGCTGATTCGCCCCTTCCTCTGCAAAAAGACAAGGCGTATATGACGGTGGTTTGTTCACAAATCAGCGCCCGGGAGATGACTCAACTGCTGTCGTCTCCGCATGTGGCGGCTCAGTTGCTGGGGGCGTGTCAGGCAGCGGACTTTTCTCCGCAGGACCTGCAGAAGATTATTCTGCAGGATAGCGTTTTTTGTGCCAAAGTCCTTAATACCGCAGTTTTTTCCTGCTCCGACCGGCTCGATCCGGGTGCCCCTCTCTCCACTGCCCTCGCCGCCCTTGGCCTTCCCGTCATCAAAAGTCTTGCCCTCCAGTCCGCAAAGCGCTTAGTCGAGACCAGCTTCACCGCCGGACAGGTTCAGTTTCTGCGGGAACTCTGGTTTTATTCCCAGGTTGGCAGTATTGCCGCCCGTTGTCTGGCAGAAGCGATTGCCTACCCCGATCCGGAAGAAGCGCAGCTGACCGGTCTGCTTTTGAATGTCGGGATGATGACGCTCTTTTCGCAGAATCCGGAAAAATACCTGCACGATATCGGCAGTTCCCTCAGCAGCAAGGAGGTCCGGGGGCAGGAGCAGATCAGCTTTGCAACAGACCATCTGCAGGTTGCTGATACGCTGATTTCAAGTTGGCAGCTTGAATCATTCATGGCCGATGCCGTCAGTTTTTTACACCTGGATATTGCCCGCTGTCAGGACGCGAGTCCCCTGATCCGCATCGCCCGCTTGTCCCTGGAGATTTGCCGCAGTCCCTTTGTGTTGAGTGAACATATTTTGTCGGCCGCCGATAAACTTTTTGCTTTTAACGAGAGTGAAACCAAAGATCTTTATGCGCTCGCCGGTAAGAGCTATCGCAGCTTGTCACCTTTCAACGGCGATGAGGAAGATGGGCTTAAAGAAATCGGTCGAATGCAGAAACGTTTGACCTCGCTGGTCTTTGCCCTTGCCGAGCAGGAAGGGATGAGTACGCAGCTTTTCGATTCTGCCGGGGTTGAATCCTTTGTCGAGACCGCCCGCCATCTCTATCTCCATAATACGCCGGCGCAGGAAGCAATTTTCTTTACGGTCGAAGCGAAAAGTTCAAAAATTACCGGGTTGCCGGCCGCTCAGCAGGCGCGTCTTGTCGGTGAGTTGACGACATCATTGAGTTCCGGAAGCCTGCTCACTGCGGCTTTGCGCAGCGATAAAATCCGTCATTCCTTCGACTTTGACAGCTTCAATCTTTCGCTCTTCGACCGCCAGTTGATCCGCGTCTGCAAGGGGCAGGGGGTGGTCTGTCTGCCGTTGCGACTGGAGGGACAACTGCTCGGCGGGGTTGCTCTCGGTCTGGAGAACAAGGCGGAAATAGAAATTTTCAATTCATCACGGATTCAGATGCTCAATGCTGCCGTCGCCAGGGCGCTGGCGTCCCTGCTGGCGGGACGAGCAAAGACATCCGGGGCGCAACCGGCCGGCGATGATGCCAGTCTGATCCCCAAACTGGTCCATGAAGTCAGCAATCCTCTGACGATTATAAATAATTACATGAGTGCTGTCGGCACGCTGTTGACCGGGACAGAGCATGAAGAGATTTTTCCGGCCATCGAAAATGAAATCAAGAGAATCGGAGAAATTCTAAAGTATTACAGTCAGTTGAAAGATACGCAGCAAATTCCTGAGTTAGCCGTCGACCTCAATGCGTTGCTTTCTTCCGTAGTAGAAAGTTTGAAACCGACCTACTTCTTGCCGAAAAATATCGAAGTTCTCACTGATTTCGATCCTTCCCTTCGCCCCCTTAAAACCAAGTCCCTGGTGATCAAGCAGATTTTTGTCAATCTTTTAAAGAATGCTGCCGAGGCACTGGATAAAAACGGAAAGATATCACTGGCGACGCGTCTGTATACCGCGGCGGACGGCCGGCATTTTGTCGATATCCGCTTGCAGGACAACGGACCGGGGATCGCTGCAGAGGTCAAGGAACGACTTTTTTCCCCTGTGATCAGCACTAAGGGTGACGGGCACGCCGGTCTCGGCTTAAATATTGTCAGGGGGATGGTTGATGATATCGGTGCGAAGATCAGTTGTCACAGTTCCGCAGAATTCGGCACCACTTTTAATCTGGTGATTCCAGCGATTGATGAGTGAAGTTTTTTTCTGTTTTGACAATTTAATGGTGGAATGGAATTTATGAGTGAAGTACAGACGCTTGCCTCCAGGGCACAAATAAAACCGAAAATTCTGATCGTCGATGATGATGCGGCGATGCTGTCGAGCCTCAGCCTGCTCCTCAAGGCCAATGGCCATAGCGTCGAATCCGCGCAAGGGGGGGCGCAAGCCATTGCCCGGTTGCAGGCTTCGGACTATGACCTGATGTTACTCGATCTACAGATGCCCGGAGTCGGTGGTCACGAGGTCCTGATGCATATCCGGGACAACAAGATCGATACCAAGGTGATCGTCGTCAGTGGCGAGACTTCTTTTGTCATGGTCAAGGATGCCCTGCTCGAAGGGGCTTACGACTTTGTCCGTAAACCCTACGATGCCGGCGAGTTGTTGACCACCATCAACAATGGCCTGCAAAGCCGGATCCTCGAACAGCAGCACAAAGCCATGGGGTTGGCTCTGGAGGAATCAGAAAAACTGCACCGTTACATCGTTAATAACTCTCCTGATATTGTTTATGTCCTCGACAGCAAGGGACATTTCACCTTTATCAACGAACGCATTGAGGCTCTGCTCGGCTATCGCCATGAGGACCTGATCGGAAAACACTTCTCGGTCCTCATTCACGAGGAAGATCTCGCCGAGGCCAATTATGTCTTCCACGAGCGCCGTACCGGCGCCCGCGCCAGTAAAGATGTCGAGTTGCGGCTGAAGATCAACGATGAAACGAAGACGTCTCGCTCTTTTGAAACGCATCTTCTGCCGATTACGCTGCACTCGATGGGGATGTACAACCCTCAGGGGTTGAATGGTCAAAATGAATTTATCGGCACCTATGGCTGTGCACGGGATATTACGGATCGTAAACGTCATGAGGAATTGATCAACTATCAGGCTTATCATGATCTGTTGACCAGTCTGCCGAACCGGGCCCTGTTTGAAGACCGGATCAACCTGGCGATAGCGCATGCCCGCCGTTATAAGGAAAATCTGGCGGTCATGTATCTGGATGTGGATCGGTTCAAATTGGTCAATGACTCAATGGGTCATGCTGTTGGTGACAAGCTGCTGCAGATTGTCGCTGAACGGATTTCGCGCTGCCTGCGGGCGGATGATACTCTGGCCCGTTTCGGCGGGGACGAGTTTACCCTGCTGCTGCCGCAGATCAAAACCAATGAAGATGCCGGGGCGGTGGCCACGAAGATTCTCGACAGCCTCAGGGTGCCCATCCAGATCGATCATCAGGAAATATTCATCAGCGCCAGTATCGGTGTTGCCATGTATCCGCATAGTGGCGAAACGATGGGAACCTTGGTCAAAAGCGCCGATATTGCCATGTACCACGTCAAATCCAATGGCAAGGATGGCTTCCGCTTCTTTTGTGATGAGATGAATGATTTGTATACCAGTCATCTCGCCGAGGAGCGAGATCTGCATCGGGCTCTTGAACATAAACAGTTTGCGGTATTCTTTCAGCCGAAAGTCAATCCCCTCACCTGTCAGCTCGTCGGCATGGAAGCGCTGATCCGTTGGTTCCATCCAGAAAAAGGGCTGGTGATGCCCGATGCATTTATCCCTTTGGCGGAACAGAGCAAGTTGATCGTCCCGATCGGCGACTGGGTCTTCCGCGCCACCTGCGAAGAGATTTGTCGCTGGCGCAAACAGGGCCTGCCCAAGATCAAGGTTTCAATTAATATTTCCGCAATCCAGATCGAACAGGAGGATTTTGTTCAGAAGATTGTCAATACGTTGGCGGAATTCAAGCTCAGCGGCGATTATATTGAGATTGAAATTACCGAGTACGGGCTGATGAAAAATCGCGAAAATGCTATTCAAAAGTTGTTACGGCTGAGCGCTCACGGCGTCACGATTGCGATCGATGATTTCGGAACCGGTTATTCCTCCTTGAGCTACCTGCACAAGTTGCCAGTCAACACCATCAAGATCGACCGGTCTTTTGTCAAGGATATCGAGCCCGGCATCAAAAAGACCTGTATTGTTGACGCCATCGCTGCCATGGCCAAAGGGCTGAAGCTGCACATGGTGGCAGAAGGAGTCGAAACTGTTGCGCAGTTGACCTATTTGAAGAATCTTGGTTGTGTCGAGGTTCAAGGTTTTTTGTTTGGAAAGCCGCAGTCGGCACAAGCGACCCTCGAATTGATGACCATGCAGTCAGATGGAAAGCTGGCGGCTTGTCTGGCCTGTTAGCGGGCGTTGTCAGCGTTACAGGGAAGGATATTTTTTTAATTTGTTTGCTGTTCAGGAGACGTTCATGCCCTTTCCCCTCTCCCCCAATCTGACCGCCATCCAGCCGCCGCCGATCACCGAAGTCAAATCGTGGATTGCCGGCCGCAGCTTCCCGCCGGGAAAACCCCTCATCGACCTTTGTCAAGCCATTCCCGATTATCCGCCGGCCGCCGCAATGATGCAGGCGCTGGCGCCGCTGCTGCACGATCCGGCGGTCGCCAAATATACCCCGGATGAAGGCCTCCCTGAAGTGCGGCAGGCGATCGCTCACTGGTATGCGCGGCGCTACGGCGCCGGCCCGCAAGCGGGGGAGATTTGCTTGACGATCGGCGCCAGTCAGGCCTTGTGGCTGGCGATGTTGACCCTGTGCCGCGCCGGCGATGAGGTGATCGTGCCGCTGCCGGCCTACTTTGATCATCCCATGGCCCTGGCGGCGTACGGCGTGGTGCCGCGCTATCTCCCTTATCTCGAAGGCTGCGGTGGTCTCCCGGATCCGGCACAGATTGCCGCGGCGATGACCGATAAAACCCGGGCGATCCTCCTCGTTTCACCGAGCAACCCAACGGGCGCCGTCCTGCCGCCGGCGCTATTGCGCGAACTCTTTGCTCTGGCGAAAAGCCGCAATATCGCCCTGATCCTTGATGAAACCTACAACACCTTTGCGCCGCCGGATTTCCGCCACGACCTCTTCAGTCTTCCAGAATGGGGCGATCACTTCGTGCAGATCGCTTCCTTCGGCAAAACCTTTGCCCTCACCGGCTACCGCGCCGGAGTGCTGGTCGCCAGTGAAGCAGTAATCGCTGCCGCCCTCAAGGTGCAGGACAGCATGGTCGTCTGCGCGCCGCGCCTCACCCAGCACGCCATTGCCTGGGGCTGCGACCATCTTGACGATTGGGTCGACGCCAATGCTCAAATCATGCAGACGCGCCACGATCTCTTTGTGGCAGCCTTCACCACCCCTGAGAACCGTTTCACCCTCAGTGCCAGCGGCGCTTTCTTTGCCTGGGTGCGTCATCCCTTTTCCGGCCAAAGCGGCCGCCAGGTGGCGCGGCGTTTGGCGCAGGAAGAGCATCTCATTTGCCTCCCTGGCGAAGCCTTCGGCCCCGGCCTCGATGGTTATCTTCGCCTCGCCTTCGGCAATATCACCGCCGCCGCCATCCCGGCGGCGGTGCAGCGGTTCTGCGCACTGTAGATCACTCACCTTCTTCTTCTCTCCGGATGAAAAGAGCGCGCAGGGCGATTTTTTCTGGACCTCCCCCGATTGCCGCGTAGAATTAAAATCAGCCCTCCTCGCCGGGATGGCTGCGCTTCTCCTCTACCGGGTGACTGCTGATGTCATTGATTCGTCCGCCGCGAGGTCCTCTAAATCTCACCAGCCGCTTCTTCGCCCGTTTTCGGCGCAGTGTCGATGCGAGCTTTTCCCAAGGGAACCGCGTTGTCCTGTTGCGCAGCGGTCCTGAATTTTTCAGTGATCTCTTTGCGGCGATCGAGGCGGCGACGATCTCGATCGCTCTGGAGTTTTATATCGTCCGTGCTGACCGCACCGGCGGACTGCTGGCGGCGAGTCTGCAGCGAGCAGTGCAGCGCGGGGTCAGGGTCGAGTTCCTTTACGACTACATCGGCTCTTTCGATACGCCTGCCAGCTTCTTTGCCGCCCTGGCGCAGGACGGGATCCGCTGCGTCGCTTTTAATCCTCCCCCCTTTCGTAACGGCCTCAGCTGGTTCGATAAGCGTGACCATCGCAAGATTGCGATCATCGACTGCCGCCTGGCTTATGCCGGTGGACTGAATATCGGCGATGAGTACGCCGGCGACGATCCGCTGCAGAGTTGGCGGGATATGGGGTTGCGCCTGGAGGGGCCGGCGGCCCTGGAACTCCACCAACTCTTCATGGAGAATTGGCAGGCCGCATCGAAGCATTTACCCTTGCCCTGTAACTGTTCGCGATTCCCCCCGGCTGGAGGCGATGCCGCCGTGGCGATTGTCAGCGGCGGCCCGCACCATCGCCTGCCGCGAATTCGTGACGCTTTTTTGCTGGGGATGGCGAGTGCCGGTCGTAGTATCCGGATTGAAACCCCTTATTTTGTCCCCGGACCGCGCTTTCTGCGCGCCATGCTGCGGGCGGCGCGGCGCGGGGTGACGGTGGAGATTATCCTGCCGGCGCGCAGTGACCTGCCGCTGCTGCGGCTGGTGAATCGGAGCTATTATGCGGCGCTGCTCAAGGGGGGGATTAAGGTCTACGAACGGCAGGGGGCGATTCTGCACGCCAAGGTGATGTTGATTGACAGTGGATGGGCGGTGATCGGTTCGGCGAATCTCGATCAGCGCAGTTTTCATCGCAATTATGAGGTAAGTGTGATCGTTGCCAGCCCCGAGTTCGGTCGCCAGGTGGACGAACTTTATGTTGCCGAATTGGCGGCATCACAGCCGATTGTCCTGTCGGAGCATGAGCGCCGCAGTTGGCTGATCCGCGGTCTGGAGTGGCTGCTGTTGCCGCTGAATTGGTTTTTGTAGGGGCACGGCGCGCCGTGCCCCTACAAAGGATTTACGCTTGCAGGTGGGCCAGGACGGCGTCGGCGACCTGATTCGAGGCGTTGACGCAGTCGTTGAGGCCGACGCCGAAGAAGGCGTTGCCGGTGAGGAAGAGCCCTGGCGTCAAGGCGGCGCGGGCGCGCAGGCCTTCGACGCGGCGGCTGTGGCCGACGGTATACTGGGGGATGGCCTGGGGGTGGCGGAAGATCCGGACAAAGTCGGGTTCGGCGCTGATCCCCATGATCTGTTGCAGATCGGCCCGGACTTTCGTCAGGACGTCGCTGTCGCTGAGGTCGATGGCGCCGGGATTGGTGGCGCCCCCCATCATCGAGCGCAGCAAAACCTTCCCCTGCGGCGCGCGATTCGGGAAGATGCTCGAATCCCAGAGGGTGCCGAGGGTGGCACGCCCTTCTTTTTTGGCGATGAGATAGCCGAAGGCGTCGAGGTTGCGGGAAATCTTTTCCCGTTCATAGCCGCAACAGATGACGTTCATCGGCGCATACAGGATCTCGCGGAGGATCCGCGCCATCTCAGCGTCGAAGTTGTCGGTTATCCCGGCGAGAGCATAAGCGGGGGCGGCAAAGATGACGATTTCGCTGTTGGCGCTGCTGCCGTCGGCGAGGGAGAGCTCGAAGCCGTCGCTTTGGCGGCGGATCGCCGTGACGGCTGTGTTGGTCCGCACCGGTCCGCTCAGAGCGGCGGCGGTGGCGGTGGTTAAATCCTGGATGCCGCCGACGAATGAGGTAAGGATACCGGCCGGACCGGCGGCGCTGGCCACGGCTTTGCCGGCTTTGATTTCGGCCTTCTTCTTTTTGGCGAGGAGGATCATCGCCTTGAGCAGGCCGCCGTATTGCTGTTCAAGTTCACAGATGCGAGGAAAACAGCTCTTCAGGCTCATCGTCTCGGGATCGCCGGCAAAGATGCCGGAGACCATCGGGCCGATGAGTTTGTCGAGGGCTTCCGGTCCGAGGCGGCGGCGGGCAAAGGCGGCGAGGGTTTCGTCGACGCCGTCGCGGCGCGGCGGGATCAGGAGTTCAGCGGCGAGGCGCATCTTCCCCGGCCAGCTGATCAGCTGCGACTTGAGGAAACTCGGTCCGTTCTCCGGAAGGCCGTGCAACTGTCCGGTGGCATAGATGAAGCGCTTGCGGGCGTTGTCGTCAGAGCGCAGCAGGCGCTCGCTGATGCCGAGGTGGGCGCAGAGCTCTAACGTCATCGGTTTGCTATCGAGAAAGCCGTTCGGCCCCCATTCGCAGAGGAAGCCTTCTTCGTGCAGACTCCAGACTTTGCCACCGGTGCGCTCTTCCTTTTCAAAGATCGTCACCTGCGCGGCAATGTTCGCGGCTCTAGTCAGTCGTTCTATCGCATGGCCGGCGGAAAGTCCGGAAATTCCTCCGCCAATAATGGCAATCTGTCGCATCGCATCGTCTCCCGGGTTTCTTAAAGAATTCCGAGGAAACTACCGCAGCCGGGGGAAAATGTAAAGGGAGCAAAAAGGCAAAAAAAAGCCGGAAGAGCAGGAGGAACCCTTCCGGCAAACTTTAAATTTTATTGTCACCTGCTGGGGTCAGGCGACTTTTTTCAAACGTTTGTGGTAACGCGGCCTTTCCGCAAATATAGAAATAATTTCTCTGGTTTCAGGAATCCGTCCAGCGATGCGAACAGCATCGTCAATCATCAGGGCCGGAGCAACATAAACACGGTGATCAATCATCTTGTGGACGTCATGATAAATATGGACTTCCGCTTCGATGTCAGTCCGATCCAACGCCTCTTTGACGTTTTGTAAAACCTGATCGCCGGCTTCAAAGCTCTTGGCATTGACAAGAATTTCAATCTTCATGACTTGCTCCTTTCTACCCCGAAGGGATATTGGTGATTCATTTGGTTATATATTACCATCTTTTTTGCAGGGTGCAAGAGAAAAATGACCAAAATCGTCGGTTATTTTCCGCCAATAGAAAATGTGCATTATTCCTTGGAAAAATCAGCGAATCTGGCTATAGTGCCGCAGCTTTTTGACTACTCTCGCGCAGGATGTCTCGCCCATGGATGATCAGCTTATCGAAGCTACCCCGAGCAACTTTATCCGCAATATCATTAGTGCTGACCTTAGTGCTGGCCGGAATCGCTCTATCGTCACCCGCTTTCCGCCGGAGCCGAACGGCTATCTGCATATCGGCCACGCCAAGTCGATCTGTCTGAACTTCGGCCTCGCCCGCGACTATGCCGGCTGTTGTCATCTCCGTTTTGATGACACCAATCCCGCCAAAGAAGAGGTTGAATATGAAGAGTCGATCAAGCGCGATGTCGCCTGGCTCGGTTTTGATTGGGGGGAGCACCTTTATTATGCTTCTGACTATTATGAAAAGTTTTATGAGTGCGCCGAGGCGCTGATCTCTGCCGGCAAGGCCTATGTCGACAGCCAGAGTGCCGAGGAGATGCGGCAGCGGCGCGGCACCCTCACTGAGCCGGGGGTGGCCAGCCCCTATCGAGATCGGAGCAGTGCCGAAAGTCTCGATCTCTTCCGGCGTATGCGGGCCGGGGAATTTGCCGATGGCACTCATATCCTCCGTGCCCGTATCGACATGGCGGCGCCGAATATCAATCTGCGTGATCCTGCCCTTTACCGCATCAAAAAGACCGAGCATCACCGCACCGGCGCTGCCTGGTGCATCTATCCGATGTACGACTTTGCTCATCCGATCTCGGATGCCCTCGAAGGGGTGACCCACTCGATCTGCACCCTTGAATTCGAGGATCATCGCCCTTTGTACGATTGGGTCATCGATAATCTGACCCTGCCGGCGCGCCCCCGCCAGTACGAGTTTGCCCGCCTCAACCTGACTTATACGGTGATGAGCAAGCGCAAACTCCTTGAACTCGTCAGTGACGGTCATGTGGCCGGCTGGGACGATCCGCGTCTGCCGACCTTGTCGGGGCTGCGCCGCCGCGGTTATCCGCCCGCCGCAGTCCGGACCTTTTGCGAGCGTATCGGCGTCGGGCGTAACGATAACTGGATCGATATGAGTGTGTTGGAAGATTGCGTGCGCGAGGAGCTCAACGACACGGCGCCGCGGGTCATGGCGGTGCTGCGTCCTCTCAAGGTGGTGATCGAGAACTATCCGGAAGGGGAGGTCGAAGCGATGGAGGTGGCCAATCACCCTGCCAATCCCGACTTCGGGGTGCGCACTGTCCCCTTTGGCCGCGAGATTTATATTGAGCAGGAGGACTTTGCCGAAGAACCGCCGAAAGGCTTCTTCCGCCTGGCGCCGGGGAAAGAGGTGCGGCTACGCAATGCTTATTTCATCACCTGCACAGCGGTAGTGCGCGATCCGGCCAGCGGCGCTATCGTTGAGTTACGTTGCAGCTATGATCCTGCCAGCCGCGGCGGTTCGTCGCCGGACGGGCGCAAGGTCAAGGGGACGATTCACTGGGTTTCGGCCCGCGACAGTGTGACCGCCGAGGTTCGTCTTTACGATCGTCTTTTCAGCGTGCCGCAACCCGGCGTCGGCAAGGAGGTCGATTATCTGCAGCAGCTTAATCCCCATTCGGTGGAGATTCTCCGCGACTGTCGTTGCGAACCGGGGCTGGCGGCGGCTGACCCGTCGCTCCGCTATCAGTTTGAGCGCCAGGGCTATTTTTGTCTCGACGCGGCGTCGGCAGCCGGCCTGCCGGTCTTCAATCGTATCGCGACCCTGCGCGATTCCTGGAGCAAGAGCGGGTAACCAACCCCCCTCAATCCCCCCTTGACAGGGGGGAAGTTTTAAAGTCTCCCCTGTTAAGGGGAGGTTGGAGGGGTTGGTTGTGAATGATCCCTTCAGAAAAACGAAAGGCCCCGGTATGTTCCGGGGCCCTTCGTCGTTTAGAGCGGGAGCAGTCGACTTTACAGCGATTTATACGCTTTGCGCGCGGCCGCGATGGTCTGATCAAGATCGTCCTGGCTGTGCGCGGCGCTCATAAAGCCGGCTTCAAACTGGCTCGGGGCGAGGTTAATCCCCTGGTCGAGCATGGAGCGGAAGAACTTGCCGAAGGCGACGGTATCGCTCTTGAGGGCTTCCGTGAAGTTGGTGACCGGTCCGGCGGTGAAGAAGGAGCAGAACATGCCGCCGACCCGGTTCCAGCAGGTCGGAATCGGCGATTCCTTGGCAGCGTCAAGCAGTCCCTTTTCCAGGTAGGCACTCTTCTCTTCGATCACATCGTAAAAACCGGGCTCTTTGAGGAGCTTGAGGGTGGCAATCCCGGCGCTCATCGCCAGGGGGTTGCCGGAGAGGGTGCCGGCTTGGTAAACGCCGCCCAAGGGGGAAAGCTTCTCCATGATCTCGCGCTTGCCGCCAAAGGCACCGACCGGGAGGCCGCCGCCGATGATCTTGCCAAGACAGACCAGGTCGCCCTGCACCTTGAAACGTTCCTGGGCGCCACCAAAGGCGACGCGGAAACCGGTCATGACTTCATCGATAATCAGGACGATCCCTTCTTCGTTGCAGAGTTGCCGCAACCCTTCAAGGAAACCGGGGCGGGGAGCGACGCACCCCATGTTGCCGGCGATCGGCTCAACGATAATGGCGGCGATCTGACCAGAATTGACCCGCACCAGATTGCGGGTCTCTTCGAGATCATTATAAGTCACGGTGAGGGTATGCTTGGCCAAGTCGACCGGGACCCCGAGGGAGGTCGGAACACCGAAGGTGGCAGCACCGGAACCGGCCTTGACCAGAAGGGAATCGGCATGGCCATGGTAGCAGCCGTCGAATTTGAGGATTTTATCCCGACCGGTGTAGCCGCGCGCCAGCCGGATGGCGCTCATCGTCGCTTCGGTGCCGGACGAGACCATGCGCACCATCTCGATATTCGGGTAGGCGTCGCAGACCATCTCGGCGAGTTCGATTTCAAGCCGGGTCGGTGCGCCGAAAGAAGCACCGTTGCGCGCCGCTGTTTCGATGGCGCTGACAACTTGCGGGTGGCAGTGGCCGAGGATCATCGGTCCCCAGGACCCGACGTAGTCGATGTACGTATTGCCGTCGGCATCATAGATTTTGGAGCCGGCAGCGCGCTCGATAAAGATCGGTTCACAACCGACCGAGCGAAAAGCGCGAACCGGGCTGTTGACCCCGCCGGGGATAATCTGGTTGGCTTCTGCAAAGTAGCTGGATGATTTGGTATGGAGCATGGGACCCCCTGTGTCGGGTTTGAAGTTGCGGCCAGAGAGGCCAAAATGGAGAATTTTGATTAGCACGCAGTCACTATGCTGTCAAGAAGTTCTTCCCCGCTTCGCTTGTCATGCGATCCCCGCGATATCGCCTGATGATGACGCCTTAAAGCGTAAAGGTCTAAAGAGTCGTCAAAAAAGGATTAGTTGTAATATTTTAAAAAAAACAAATCACCTGGTAATTTCAGGTTAATTACCCGAATTTAAAGGATAAAAAGATGTTTTGGGGGCGATATTTTTTCCTTGACATCAAGGATGAATTATCCTAACTTTGCTCCGCCGAAACCACCGGCAGAGGTGTACCGCTAGTCGTTGTGCTGGTTTTGTGCTGACCTGGTGTAGTGAATAAATTAATACAGGAGGACTAACATCGCATGTTGGATACTTATCTACCGATACTGGTGTTGCTCGGTATCTCTTTGGCCTTTGCGCTGGGATCTTTGACCTTTTCGGGTCTGATCGGCATGAAGAAGCCGTCTGCGGTCAAGTTGGCCCCGTATGAATGTGGTATGCCGCCGGTCGGCTCGGCGCGCGAGCGTTTCCCGGTCAAGTTTTATCTGGTGGCGGTGGCCTTTATTGTGTTTGACGTCGAGGTGGTCTTTATGTATCCCTGGGCGGTCATCTTTAGAGAGTTGGGCTGGTACGGTGCCGCGGCTATGGGCTTTTTCTTCTTTGTCCTGATCGTCGGATTAGCTTATGACTGGAAAAAAGGAGCGCTCGAATGGGAGTAGAAACGCTGGGCGATAACGTCATTACCACATCTCTGGACAAGGTGGTCAACTGGTCCAGGTCTCGTTCGCTCTGGCCGATGACCTTTGGTCTGGCTTGCTGTGCTATTGAGATGATGGCGACGGGTGCGGCCCGTTTCGACCTTGACCGTTTCGGGATTATCTTTCGCGCCTCTCCGCGACAGTCAGACTGCATTATCATTGCCGGTACCGTCACCAAGAAGATGCTGCCGGTCATTATGACAGTTTATGAGCAGATGCCGGAGCCGAAATATGTCATTGCCATGGGCGCCTGTGCCTGTTCGGGCGGGATCTTCGATACTTACAGCGTGGTGCAGGGGATCGATGAGCATCTTCCGGTTGATGTTTATATCCCGGGATGTCCGCCGCGGCCGGAGGGCTTGATGTACGGTTTGATCAAACTGCAGGAAAAGATTATGCGCGAGCGTAACTCTTTCGGCGCAGCCATCGGCATCGGCGAAGTCATTAATGACGCGTGATCGGTTTGTTGCGGCTATTTAAGTGACGATAAGGACGAAGAGATGAGTATTGAAGTTGTTGTTGAAAATTTAAAAGGGAAATTTGCTGCTTCGATCCTTGAGGTTGCTGAGTTTCGCGGCGAAACAACTGTCATCGTCAAAAAAGAGGAGATTGTCGCCATCTGCAGTTATCTGAAGATGAGTGAAGGCTTTAACTTTTTGAGCGATCTCTGTGGCGTCGACTATCTTGGGAAAAAAGATGACCGCTTCATGGTTGTCTACAATCTCTATAATATATCGACCCACGCACGTTTGCGTTTGAAGGTGGCTGTTGCCGAAAAGGATGCGACCGTCGATTCGGTTGCGTCGGTCTGGGGAACAGCTAACTGGCACGAGCGCGAATGTTGGGATTTGCTGGGAATCTCTTTTAATAATCATCCTGATCTTCGTCGTATCCTTATGCCTGCTGATTGGGTAGGGCATCCGCTACGTAAAGATTATCCGGTTCAGGGTCCTGACCGCGCGCCCTATCAGGGCGGGCTTTCCTGATCAACCTTCCGCAGATCTAATTTAGACTGAAGAGGCACGCGATGGCATTGACCGAAACCATGACAGTTAATATGGGTCCGCAGCATCCCTCCACCCACGGAGTTTTGCAGCTGATTCTTGAACTTGACGGCGAAACTGTTATCAAGGCAACCCCGCACATCGGCTTTTTGCATCGGGGTGTAGAGAAACTTTCCGAAGAGCGGACCTATCATCAGGTTCTGCCGCTGACGGACCGCCTCGATTATCTGGCACCGATGCATAATAACCTTGCATACGTGTTAGCCGTGGAAAAACTCTTCGGTATTACCGAGGCAATTCCGGAGCGCGCCAAGACGATTCGCGTCATGATGGCAGAGATTACCCGTCTCAAGAGCCATCTTGTCTGGCTCGCCTGTCACGCCCTGGATATCGGCGCCATGACCGTCTTTCTGTACTGCTTCCGTGAGCGTGAAATGATCATGGATATGTACGAAAAGCTCTCCGGCGCGCGTATGACTTCCAACTATTTCAGGGTTGGTGGGCTTTCCGCTGACCTCCCGGCCGGATTTGAGGCAGACGTCCGTAGCTTTATCGACGTTATGCCTGGCCATATCGACACCTATGAAGGTCTGCTTAACGGGAATATTATCTGGCAGAAGCGTATTCAGGGCGTCGGTGTGATCAGCGCCGAGGATGCCATCGATATTGGTCTGAGCGGGCCGTCGCTGCGTGGTTCCGGTGTCGATTGGGATCTGCGCCGTGACAATCCCTACAGCGGTTATGAGAATTACGACTTTAAAGTCTGTGTTGAGCAGGGCTGTGATACCTGGGCACGTTATCGTGTTCGTCTCGCTGAGATGCGCGAATCGGTGAAGATCATTCGCCAGACCTTGGACCGTTTGCAGGCAGGGCCGATTATGGCCGACTGCCCCAAGATCTGTCTCCCTCCGAAAAAAGACGTTGTCAACACCATCGAAGGTTTGATACATCAGTTCAAGATTATCAGTGACGGTCCGAAACCGGAAGTCGGCGAAATCTATCAGGGTGTCGAGAATCCTAAAGGCGAAGTTGGTTTTTATCTCGTCTCTGACGGTTCGGGTCGGCCATACCGTATGAAGATCCGTCCGGCCTCCTTTGTTAATCTGCAGGCTCTGCCGCAAATGGTGCAGGGTCGAATGATTGCTGACGTTGTTGCGATTATCGGCACACTCGATATCGTCCTTGGTGAAATTGACCGCTAAATCCCGGCGTTAAAGAGGGCTCTATATGAGTAATGTTGCGGAAACACAAGAGCAGGAACAGGAAATAGATCTCACCGGCGCGAATGAGATTCTCGATCATTACGAGACGATACAGGGTGCCCTGATGCCGGTGTTGCAGGCGATTCAAGAGCATTATGGATATATTCCCGAGCCGTGTGTTGATCTTGTTGCCGATCGTCTCAATGTATATTCCAGCCAGATTTTCGGTGTTCTGACATTTTACGCCCAGTTTCACCTGGAGCCGCGCGGAAAATATATCGTTCGCGTCTGCAAAGGGACGGCTTGTCATGTCCGGGGGGCCAACCGTATCGGTGATGTTGTCACCGAGCGCCTTGGAATCGGCCATGCCGAGACGACAGAAGATCTTAAGTTTACCGCCGAGTATGTGGCCTGCATCGGTGCATGCGGCATGGCTCCGGTCATCATGGTCAACGATGCCACTTATGGCAGCCTGAACGTGCAGAAAATGAACGAAGTCATCGATAAATACCTGGCGATGGACTAAGCACGTCGGGAATGAACCACTACCCAAACCTGTAGCGGAGATAGACGAGATGGCCGCACCTTCCGAACAAATTCAAGTACAAATCTGTACCGGCACTGGCGGGATCGCTTCCGGTTCCCTCGAGGTCGCTGCGGCCTTTGAGGCCGAGTTCGCCAAGCATGGCGTTGAAGCCAAAGTCGGCAAGCGCTGTAATGTCAAACGTACCGGCTGTCGGGGCCTTTGTGCCAACGACGTCCTGGTGGACATTGTTATCCCTGGTCAGGCGTCGGTGACTTATGACTTTGTGACCGTCGATCTGGTGCCGCAAATAGTCGAGGAGCATATCCTGGCCGGCACCCCGGTTGAAAACAAAGTTGCCGGTAAATATTATAATGATTTTCTCGCCAAGCAGCAGCGCATTGTCTTCTCACGTTGCGGCACGATCGATGCCGAGAGTTATGACGATTTTATTGAGCATCAGGGCTTTAGCGGCATCCGTAAAGCAGTGACGATGAAGCAGGAAGACGTCATTGAGGAAGTCAAGAAATCCGGACTGCGCGGACGTGGGGGCGGTGGTTTCCCGACCGGGATGAAGTGGTCCTTCTGCAAAGCGACTCCCGGTAACTTGAAGTATCTCATCTGTAATGCTGACGAAGGTGATCCCGGGGCCTTTATGGACCGTTCGGTCCTCGAAGGCGACCCGTACGGTTTGATCGAAGGAATGATGATAGGTGCTTATGCCATTGGCTGTACTTATGGCTATGTTTATGTCCGCGCCGAATACCCCTTGGCAATCAAGCGTCTGCAGAAAGCGATCGATACCTGTTACGAAAAGGGAATTCTCGGAAAAGACTGCATGGGGCTTGGCTTTAAGCTGGACCTGAAGATCAAGGCTGGCGCCGGTGCCTTTGTCTGCGGGGAAGAGACCGCGTTGATGGCCTCCATCGAAGGGCAGCGTGGCATGTCCCGTCCCCGTCCCCCTTTCCCGGCCGTGCGCGGCTTGTGGGGGAAGCCGACCAACATTAACAACGTTGAAACTTTCGCCAACATTTCCTACATCTTTTATAACAGCGCTGAATGGTATGCCTCGATCGGTACCGAAGGGACCAAGGGGACCAAGATCTTCGCCCTGACCGGCAAGGTTAAGCATACCGGTCTGGTTGAGGTTCCGGCTGGTACGACAGTGCGCGAGGTTATCTACGACGTCTGTGGTGGTATTCACAAAAATCGTAAGTTTAAAGCGGTGCAGGCCGGTGGCCCCTCCGGTGGCTGCCTCCCGGCCGAGGCTCTTGAAGCACAGGTCGATTATGACTCGCTGATCAAGGCCGGCGCAATGATGGGATCAGGTGGTCTGGTGGTTATGGACGAAACGACCTGTATGGTTGACGTTGCCCGTTTCTTCCTGAACTTCACTCGCGTCGAATCCTGTGGCAAGTGCATCCCCTGTCGTATCGGGTTAAAGATTATGCTTGAAATCCTCGAGCGGATCTGTGCTGGTGAAGGGCGCGAAGGCGACATTGAGCTGCTCCTTGATATGGCCGTGGACATCAAAAAGAGCTCGCTGTGCGGCCTCGGTCAAACGGCACCGAATCCGGTCATGTCGACCATCCGTTACTTCCGGGACGAATACGAAGCACATATCAAAGATAAGTACTGTCCGTCGCATGTCTGTAAACCGTTGCTGAAATTCGCGGTCATGGATAATTGCAAAAAGTGCGGAATGTGTAAAAAGGCCTGCCCGGTGGATGCAATCACCTGGGAAAAGGGGCAACTGGCTGTGATCGATCTTGATAAATGCACTCGGTGCACAACCTGTTACGATGCCTGTCCGTTCATGGCTATTGAGTAGCGCTTACCAGTAGAGGATACGAGGTCGATAATGGTAACTCTTACGATTGACGGTAAACAGATTACGGTTCCCCGAACCGCGACCATCTATGAGGCCGCAATGCAGGCCGGTGTTGAGATACCGGTGCTCTGTTATGCAAAGAAGCTCCTCCCTTACGGTGCCTGTCGTGTTTGTCTGGTCGAAGTTGAGCAGATGAAGGGACGATTGATCCCCTCCTGTACAACGCCAGTAACTGAGGGGATGATTGTCCGTTCCTCTTCCGCTGAAATCAATAAAGTTCGCAAGACAGTCCTTGAATTCCTTCTGGTCAACCACGTCCTTGATTGTCCGGTCTGCGACAAAGCCGGCGAATGTGATCTCCAGGATCTTGCTTACGATTTCGACTGTTGCAGTAACCGATTTGAGGGGGTCAAATTCGATCTGCCGAAAGATGAAGTCAACCCACTGATCGAGCGCAACATGAACCGCTGTGTTTTGTGTGGCAAGTGCGTGCGTGTTTGTGACGAAATTGTCGGTTACGGTTCCTACTCTTTCATTAATCGCGGCTTTGAGACCAAGATTGCTACGGCCTTTGATCGCGGTTTGAATTGTGAGTTCTGCGGCCAGTGTGTCTCGATGTGTCCGGTCGGTGCCATTCTGCCCCGCCCTTTCAAATTCAAGGCCCGTCCCTGGCAGCTGAAAGAGGTCGATTCGGTCTGCGGTTATTGCGGTAACGGCTGCACAGTGACCTTTGGTGTCCTCAAGAACAAGGTTGAAACCATCCGTTTTAACGATAAAAACGGCGTTAATGACGGTAATCTCTGCGTCCGTGGCCGTTTCGGCTATTCCTTTATCAACAGCAAGGATCGCTTGACCCAGCCGTTGTTGCGCAAAAACGGTCAGCTGGTCCCGGCCACATGGGATGAAGCGCTGGCCGCCGTTGCCACCGGTCTGCAACAAGCGCAAGCAGCCAAAGGGGTAGGCATTCTTGCCGGTGCCCGTCTCACCAATGAAGAATTCTTCCTGCTGAAAAATCTTGCCAAAACCCTCGGTACTGAAAATATCGACCACTCCGGCGGTGAATGCTACAAGGGCGTGACCGAAGGTCTCCTGGCAACTCTCGGGGTGACAGCTTCGACCGGCACTTATCCGCAGGTGGAGGATGCAGAAGCGATTCTTTGTATCCGTTCGGATTTTTATGAGACCCATCCGGTCTTCGGCATGGTTGTCAATCAGGCAGTCAAGCGTCGTGAAGCAAACCTCTTTGTTATCTCCGATAAAAAAGGAAAGTTTGCCAAACTGCCCGGCGCCAAAACCCTGCTGACCAAACCCGGGACCGAGGTGAATGTCCTCAATGCCATGGCTTTTGTCCTCCTTGATGAAAACATTGCGGTGACAGAAGGGGTTGAGGGTATTGCCGAACTGAAGGCGGCATTGGCCGCCTATACCCCGGAAGCCGTAGAGGCCCAGACCGGTGTTGATGCTGAACTCATCCGAGTTTCCGCGCGGCGAATGGTTGCAGCCAAATGCGCTGCCATTCTCCTTGCTTATGGCGTACCCTACGCTTCCCAGAGTCGTGAAATAGCCGTCGCTGCAGCCAACCTGGCTCTGCTGACCGGGATTGCCGGCCGGGAAGGAAGCGGTCTCTACCTTTGCGGCGAAAAAGCCAACAGCCAGGGAGCCATCGATCTCGGGATTCTGCCCGGTTCCGGAGCCCTCGGATCAAGCGCCATGCTTGCCGGACAGGTCGATGCACTTTATGTGATTGCAGAAGACCCGCTCAGTGTCTATCCGAATCGGGGAGCTCTCGAAGCGGCTCTCAAGAAGATACCTTTCCTTGTAGTCCAGGATATCTTTCTATCACCAACTGCCGAACTCGCTCACGTTGTTCTTCCCGCTACCAGCTATGCCGAGAAGGATGGAACCTTTACCAATGCCGAGCGCCGCATTCAGCGCGTCCGGCCCGGTGTCCCTTCCCCCGGCGAGGCCCAGGCGGATGGAGCGATCTTTGCTCAACTTGATGCCCGGCTTGGCGGAAAGATCGCTTACACTGGCATAGAAGCGATCTTCGCAGCAATAGAGCCTTACCGTGAGATCGATTTTTCCAGCATTGGCGCTCAGGGAACAGTCTGGGGCGGTGAGAACCTTTCTCTTTCCCGCCGTAAAGTCCAGGCGGTTCAGGGACAATCTCCTGTTGACGGTTTAGTGCTGGTGACCGGCAGTGCCCTTTATCACAACGGCACCCTCTCCACTCATGCCAGCGGCCCCAATGCTGTTGAACATGAAGCATACCTCGAGTTTGGCCGTGAAGATGCTGCGGCCCTGCAGGTTAAGGAGGGCGAAATTGTTACACTCAAAGGCAATGGGGCGGAAATAAAGATAAAGGTAAAAGTAGGGCAGCGTCTCCCCAAAGGTGTCCTCTTTGCCCCCTATCACTTTGCATCTGCCGGCCTCAATCGTATCTGGCACGGGGCCGCGGTTACGCCGGTCCAGGTCAGTAAATAAATTATTGTAGTGTACATACTAGAATACAGCGAAGGAAGAGGATAGACATGACACCTGAACTGTTAAGCCTGTCAAATGCACCCGGAATGTTCGTCGCAGTCATGCTGGTTAAGATACTGGCTGTCTTCGGCGTGGTGATGCTGATGATTGCTTACGCCACCTGGGTTGAGCGTAAACTGATCGGTCATATGCAAACCCGTCTTGGTCCGACGATGACCGGACCTTGCGGTCTGCTTCAGCCGATCGCCGATGGTCTTAAACTCTTCTTTAAAGAAGACATCATTCCGGCACAAGCGAGCAAGCTCTCTTTTGTGCTCGCTCCGATGATGATGGTTGTCCCTGCCCTGGTGACAGTTGCAATTATCCCCTTCGGTCGCGATATCACCCTCCTCGGTTACATCATCCCGATGCAGATAGCTGACCTGAATGTCGGCGTCCTCTTCATCCTGGCGATGGCTGGCCTCGGGGTTTACGGAGTCGTCCTTGCCGGCTGGAGTTCGAACAGTAAGTATGCACTCCTTGGCGGCATTCGCTCCACTGCCCAGGTGATTTCATACGAACTTGCTGCCGGGATGGTTATCGTTGCCATCTTCATGCTCTCCGGCACTCTGAGCATGCGCGGCCTTGTCGAAGCGCAACAGGGACCGCTCTGGGGGATTACTTCGCTCCCCGCCTGGATTCATAACTGGTACATCTTCTCGCAACCCCTTGCTTTCGGCATCTTTGTCATCTGCTCCCTTGCTGAAATCAACCGGACTCCTTTTGACCTTCCCGAGGCAGAGACGGAACTTGTTTCCGGTTTCGCAACGGAATATTCCTCGATGAAATACGCCCTCTTCTTCATGGCGGAATACGCGAATATGATCGTCCTTTCCGCGGTCATTTCGACTCTCTTCCTGGGTGGATGGGACGGCCCCTTCTGGGGAGCGCTCAACCTTTTCATCAAGGTCGTTGGCTTCATGATGTTCTTTATGTGGATTCGCGCCACCTGGCCGCGCGTGCGCTATGACCAGCTGATGTTTCTGGGATGGAAGATTTTCATCCCGCTGGCGATGTTGAATATCGTTGTAACCGCCCTCCTTATTCTGCTTTAGCAGTATCCAACCTAGAGAACGAGGTTTGACCCATGTTCAAAGAATTTGCGCAAGGTCTGTGGATCACCTTCAAGCATCTGTCGCCGAAATACAGGACGACCGTTGAGTATCCCAAGCAGAGGTTGCAGCCGTCAGAGCGCTTCCGTGGTCTGCACCGTCTCGTGTTACAGCACGACCGGGAAAAATGTGTCGGTTGTTATCTTTGCCCGACAGTCTGTCCGGCTAAATGTATAACCGTCGAGACAGCTGAAAACGACAAGGGTGAAAAATATCCGAAGGTCTACAAAATTGATCTGCTGCGTTGCATCTTTTGCGGTTACTGCGTGGAAGCCTGCCCGGTAGAGGCCATTGAAATGACCGGAAACTACGAGCTTGCCAATTACAAGCGCGAAGATTTTGAATTCACCAAAGAGCGCCTGCTCAAGTAACGAATAGGAGCACTACCGATGGAGATCCTCTTTTTTCTCTTTGTAGCGTTTGTCGCGGTTGGGTCCGGCGTCTTCGTCGTCACCTGCAAAAACCCGGTAAACAGCGCCATTGCTTTGGTGAATACTTTCTTTTGCCTGGCGACCTGCTACGTGATGCTCGATGCCCCCTTTATGGCCGCGATCCAGTTGATCGTATATGCCGGGGCGATCATGGTGCTGATTATCTTCGTCATCATGTTGCTCAATATCGGTACAGTGGATGTTGTCAAGTCTTCTCATGCTGTCGCCGGTGGCGCCTTGATGTCGGTCCTGGTGGCTGTCCAGGTCCTGTACATGCTGAATCGCGGCGAAGTGGCCAACATCGAAGGGCCGATGACTGAGAGTGCCATTCTGGAGTTTGGTCACACCGAGCTGCTGGCCAGATCGCTCTTTACCGAATTCCTATTACCATTTGAATTGACCGCCATTCTGCTGTTGGTTGCGATAGTCGGCGCAATTGTGCTGGCGAAGCGCGACGTCTAAAGCTGAAGGGAAACAGGAGAGAGACCATGATTTCTGTCAACTATTTTCTGGTATTAAGTGCCATCCTTTTTTCACTTGGCGTCTTTGGTGTCTTGACCAGAAAGAATTCTATCGTCGTTTTCATGTGTATCGAGCTCATGCTCAATGCCGTGAATCTGACCTTTATTGCTCTTTCCCGTCATCTTGGCAACATGGATGGGCAGGTCTTTGTTCTCTTTGTCATGGCCGTGGCTGCGGCTGAGGCTGCTGTCGGGCTTGCCCTGATGATTACATTCTTCCGTAATCGTGAGAGCCTCGATATCGATGATGCTAACACGTTGAAATGGTAACCGCGACCCGCTGCATTTAGGGACTTTGCGCTCGAAGGAGTTTTAGATGTACGACTATCTCTGGCTCATACCGTTCTTTCCGCTGGTGGGTTCCATCATCAACGGGCTGTTCGGCAAGAAGATTAAGAACGAAGCGGTCATTGGCGGCTTAGCGACAGCCATGATCGGACTCTCCTTTGTGGTCTCGGCAGGCTGCTTCTTCAGCTTGCTGAACGACCCGGTCAAGGTGCACGAACAGATCCTTGGTTCATGGATGTCGGTCGGTCATCTTCAGGTTGAATGGGGCTTCCTCCTTGATCCCCTCTCGGCGCTGATGATTATGGTCGTCACCGGGGTCGGGACACTGATCCATCTTTATTCGATCGGTTACATGCACGGCGAAGAAGGCTTCTACCGCTTCTTCTCCTACCTCAACCTCTTCTGCTTCTGCATGCTGATGCTGGTCCTCGGCAACAATGCCCTGGTGATGTTCATCGGCTGGGAAGGAGTCGGACTCTGCTCCTATCTGCTGATCGGCTACTACTTCCATAAGAAGAGTGCCGGTGATGCCGCCAAGAAGGCTTTCGTAGTTAACCGGGTCGGGGACTTCGGCTTCCTCGTCGGTCTCGGTATCCTCTTCTGGACTCTCGGTTCCCACGGGGTCTGGACGGTCAAGTTTACTGAAATCGCAGCCAATGCCCATCTCCTGGGTGCCGGAAGTTTGGTGGTGACGATCGTTACCCTCTGTTTCTTCCTCGGCGCCACCGGTAAATCGGCACAGATTCCTCTTTATACCTGGCTGCCGGATGCGATGGAAGGTCCGACCCCTGTCTCCGCCCTCATCCATGCTGCGACGATGGTCACCGCTGGCGTCTACATGATCGGGCGCATGAACATTCTCTTCGCCATGTCGCCAACAACGATGCTGATTGTCGCCATGGTCGGAGCCGCGACGGCGATCTTTGCCGCCAGCATCGGGTTTGCCCAGAATGATATCAAGCGCGTCCTCGCTTACTCAACCGTTTCCCAGCTCGGTTTCATGTTCCTGGCGATGGGAGTCGGGGCGTTTACCGCCGGTATTTTCCACCTGATGACCCATGCCTTCTTCAAGGCCTGTCTCTTCCTCGGGTCCGGTTCGGTCATTCACGGCATGCACCATGGTCTGCACCATGCACACAGCCACGATGATCCCCAGGATATGCGCAACATGGGCGGTCTTTCTAAAAAGATGAAGATCACTTACTGGACTTTCCTGATCTCGACCATTGCCATTGCCGGCATCCCGCCTCTCGCCGGCTTCTTCTCCAAAGATGAAATTCTTTGGTGGGCTTTCGCTTCGACGCGTGGGCACTGGCTCCTTTGGCTGACGGCCACCGGCGCGGCGATGATGACAGCTTTCTATATGTTCCGTTTGGTCTCGATGACCTTCTGGGGTGAGTGTCGCGCCAATCCCAAAGCCAAGGATCACATTCCTGAGTCACCGTGGACGATTACTTTGCCGCTGATTATCCTTGCCGGTCTGGCGGCGGTGGGTGGGTTTGTCGGTGTTCCTGCCCTCCTCGGCGGATCGAATCATCTGGCAACCTTCCTTGATCCGGTCTTCGGACATGCACAGGAAACCTTCAACCTTTCGGCTCATGGCAGTCACGCGGCTGAGTACGGTTTGATGTTCTTCTCTGTAGTTGTCGCTTCCATTGGCATCGGTATAGCCCTCTACATGTACAACAAAAATCCGGAACTCCCTGGAAAGTTTGTTGCTAAATTCCCGGGCTTGCACCGTGCGGTCTTCAATAAATGGTATGTCGACGAAATTTACGATGCTCTCTTCGTCAATCCGACCAAGAAGCTCGGCACCTTCCTGTGGAAAGGTTTTGACGTCAAGCTGGTTGATGGTGTGGTAAACGGTGTCGCATCGACGATCGAAGCCTGTGCCCGGGGCATGCGTTATACCCAGTCCGGACTGATTGCCAGTTATGCGATGACCATGGTCATCGGTGTCTTTGTCATCATCGCCTATTACGTTTTTAAATAGTTGCGTCTGGCAGCTTTCGATAGAGAACCAAGGAGCTGATAACCCATGCAAAATCTTCTCAGTTGGATGACTTTCTTCCCGCTTGTAGGACTCGCCATCCTGCTTTTCATGCCGGGTGCGAAAGAGAATGCCCTCAAGGTCTGGACCTTGGTGGTGACAATCATTACTTTCATGATCAGTCTGCCACTTGCCTTTGACGATGTCTTCAAGACCTCGGCGGCGATGCACTACACTGAATTCAGCAAGTGGATCAGCATCGGCGATTTCTTCCAGATGAATTACAGTGTCGGCGTCGACGGTATCAGTCTTTGGCTGGTGATGCTGACCACTTTCATCATGCCGATCGCTGTTCTCTCGACTTGGAACGCAGTCGACAAGAACGTTAAAGGTTTCATGGCAATGCTGCTGCTGCTTGAAACCGCCATGCTCGGTGCTTTTATCTCCATCGATCTCTTCCTCTTCTACATCTTCTGGGAATTGATGCTGATTCCGATGTACTTCCTCATCGGTATCTGGGGCGGAAAAAACCGGATCTATGCAGCAGTGAAGTTCTTTCTTTACACGGCTGTCGGTTCCCTGCTCATGCTCGTCGCGATCATTTACGTCTATTACTACGGAGTGAAGACCGGCGTCGCCACGGACGGGTTCTCGATTGTCGAATTCTACAAACTCGGCATTCCGGGGAATCTGCAGACCTGGCTCTTCCTCGCCTTCGCCTTCAGCTTCGCGATTAAAGTTCCGATGTTCCCCCTGCACACCTGGTTGCCGGATGCGCACACCGAGGCCCCGACCGCCGGCTCGGTTATCCTCGCCGCCGTCCTGCTGAAGATGGGTACTTACGGCTATGTCCGCTTTGCCATTCCTCTCTTCCCCGAGGCGCTGCAGACCTTCACGCCTCTCCTCGCGACTCTCGCAGTGATCGGCATCATCTACGGTGCTCTGGTGGCGATGATGCAGGATGATGTCAAAAAACTCGTTGCCTACTCTTCGGTTTCGCATCTCGGTTTCGTCATGCTCGGTGTCTTTGCCATGAACCTGCAGGGGATGGCGGGCGGCATGCTGCAGATGATCAATCACGGTATCTCGACCGGCGCACTCTTCCTTATCGTCGGCTTCCTTTATGAGCGCCGCCATACCCGCGAGATCAATGAGTTCGGCGGTCTGGCCAAGAAGATGCCGATCTTTGCAACGATCTTTATGATCATGACCTTCTCTTCGATTGGCCTGCCCGGGACGAACGGTTTTGTCGGAGAGTTCTTGACGATCCTTGGCGCCTTTGAAAGTGAACTGCGCTGGTACGCGGTTTTCGCCACCACCGGGGTCATCTTTGCCGCCGTTTACATGCTCTGGATGTATCAGCGTGTCATGTTCGGCGAATGCAACAATCCGAAGAATGCCGATTTGAAAGATCTCTCAGCTCGCGAGATAACCCTGATGGTGCCGCTGCTCGTCTTTGTCTTCTGGATCGGTATCTACCCCAACACCTTCTTTGACAAAATGAATCCGGCTCTGGAGAATCTGATCAAGCAGGTTAAGAGCCAGCAGCAGGTGGCCATGGTTGTGCCGGCCAATACAGGTGCACATTCTCTCGGTAATCCGCGCTTAACACATCCTGGTATGCCGCCGCAGGGTCACCAGTAACATTTACTGATCTGGAATTTATCGACTCCGGAGGAGCTCTTTCATGGAAAATCTGGTCCAAATCGCCATACAGAACGTGAATATCGATGCGATACTCCCCTCGCTCGTCCTCTGTTCTTTCGGCATGGTTCTATTGCTGATGAATGCTTTCATGCCCCGCGGCAAATCGACTCCGGCGGCATGGTTTAGCCTCGTTGCTATCATTGTCACCGGCATTGTCTCTCTTGCCGCCTGGAATAAACCCGAATTTGGCTTTTTCGGCGGTGTGGCGCTCGACAATTATGCCACCTTCTTCAATATCATCTTTCTGGTCGCCGCCGGCTTGACGATTTTGATGTCGGATGATTATCTCAAGCGCGAAGGCTATCCAGTTGGCGAGTTCTATACACTGATTCTCTTTGCGACTGCCGGTTCGATGGTGATGGCATCAGGGACCAACTTGATGATGATCTTCCTCGGACTTGAGATCCTCTCGGTCTCTCTGTATGTCCTTGCCGGATTCTTTCGCAACCAAACCAAATCGAATGAAGCGGGTCTCAAATACTTCCTGCTCGGCGCATTCTCCACCGGTTTCCTGCTGTACGGGATTGCCCTCCTATATGGCGTGACCGGGACCTTTGATCTGGCGCGCATGGGTGAGTTTGTCTCTGCCAACCCGGAGGCGATCAGCAATCCGATGGCAGTGGCCGGTCTCATGCTCCTCTCCACCGGTTTCCTCTTTAAAATTGCCGCGGCTCCCTTTCATATGTGGACCCCGGATACCTATCAGGGTGCACCGACGCCGATCACGGCATTCATGAGTGCCGGCCCGAAAGCGGCCGCATTTGCCGGTTTTATTCGCATCCTCATCCTTGGCCTTGGCAGCATGAAGGCCGAGTGGACATCCCTTCTCTGGATCATTGCCGTCCTGACCATGATCGTTGGCAACGTCATCGCCATCTATCAGACAGACATCAAGAGGACCCTGGCTTATTCGTCGATTGCACATGCCGGTTACGCCTTGGTCGGTATTGTTGCCGCCAACGAAATCGGAGTTTCGGGCATTCTCTTCTATATGCTCGCCTACACCTTCATGAATCTCGGCGCCTTTGCTGTTCTGGTTCTGGTCGGTAAAAAGGGAGAAGAGAATCTGACCCTCGACGGCTTTGCCGGCTTTGGCTATAAGCGCCCCTGGCTGGCGATAGCCATGGTCATCTTCCTCTTCTCGCTGATGGGGATTCCGCCGACGGCCGGTTTTGCCGGTAAGTTCTATATCTTTGCCGGCGCGGTCAAGGCCGGTTATATCTGGCTGGCGGTCATCGGTGTCCTTAACTCCGCTGTCTCCCTTTACTACTATCTGCGGATCATGGTTGCCATGTACTTCAAGGCGCCGACCGAAGAGTTCGAGTGGATCAAGATGTCAGCCCCGGTCGTTGCCTCCATCGTTATCGCCGTGGTCGGTGTCCTCTACATGGGAATCCTGCCGGGCGGTGTCATTTCTCTGGCGAAGAACGCTCTTTTCTAAAGTTAACGGATTTAATGTTCCTTTAAGCCCCTGACGCCAAGTTCAGGGGCTTTTTTTTCGCACTACTCTTGTCAGCATCGCCCCTGCATGTTATTTAATGTCTGCTTCTAAAAGGAGATATTCTATGAAGATCACGGAAAATGAGGTGAAAAAGGTTGCCAAACTGGCAAAGCTGACCCTCTCAGATCCTGATATCGAGCGCATGGCTACAGATATGGATGCCATGCTCGCATATGTCGCGACCCTCGCCAGTCTCGATACCGACGGGATCGTCCCGACCGCCCATGCCGTGCCGATGGCGAACGCCTTCCGCACCGATCAACTGCGCCCCTCACTGGAGCGGGATGCGGTAATGGCGGCGGCGCCGAAGAGTGCTGGCGGCACTTTCCGGGTACCGAAAGTTATTGAGTGAACGGATGAAACCTATGTCTTTAATCGATTACACTATTGCCCAGTTGCAGACGCAGTTGCGCAGCGGCAAAATCAGTGCCGCGGAGTTGTGCGACGCTTATCTTGCCCGGATCGCCAGTGTCGATGGTGAGATCAACGCCTACCTCACTGTTGCTGCTGAATCGGCCCGCGCCGCCGCCCTCGCTGCCGATCGCGATTTGGCAGGAGGTCATGTCCGGCCCCTGACCGGCATCCCCCTGGCGCTGAAGGATATCTTTGTGACCAAGGGGATCCGCACCACCTGCGCTTCGAAGATTCTTACGGATTACATCCCTCCTTACGACGGGACGGCGGTACAGCGTCTTTACGACAGTGGCGCCGTCCTCCTTGGCAAGCTCAATATGGATGAGTTCGCCATGGGCAGCTCCAACGAAAACAGCGCCTTTGGCGCGGTGCGCAACCCTTGGAACCGCGATTACGTCACCGGCGGTTCCTCCGGCGGCTCCGCCGCCTGCGTCGCCGCCCGCACTGCCCTTGCTTCTCTCGGCACCGACACCGGCGGCTCGATCCGTCAGCCGGCGGCGCACTGCGGTGTCGTCGGTCTCAAACCGACCTACGGCCGCGTCTCCCGTTACGGCGTTATCGCTTATGCCTCCTCCCTTGACCAGGTCGGGCCGCTGACCCGCGATGTGCGTGACTGCGCGATCCTGGCTCAGGCGATTGCCGGCTATGATCCCCTTGATTCGACCTCGGTCAATGCCCCGGTCCCCGACTATCTTGCCAGTCTGGAGAAGGGCGTCAAGGGGCTGCGCATCGGTTTGCCGCGCGAGTATTTCGGGGCCGGACTCGATCCCGAAGTCAAGTCGGCGCTGGAGGGGGCACAGCGTGTTCTGGCCGGACTCGGTGCCGAGTTTGTCGAGATCTCCCTTCCTCATACCGAGTACGCGGTGGCCTGCTACTACCTGATTGCCACCGCCGAAGCGTCGAGCAATCTCGCCCGCTATGACGGCATCCGTTTTGGGTTGCGCGTCGATGAAGGGGAGGGACTCAATGCCCTTTACTGCCGCAGCCGTGCCGCCGGTTTCGGCGCCGAGGTCAAGCGCCGCATCATGCTCGGCACCTACGCCCTCTCTGCCGGCTATTACGACGCTTACTATCTCAAGGCGCAGAAAGCCCGCACCCTGATCCGTCAGGATATTATCGCCGCCCTCGATCAGGTCGATCTCCTCCTGGCGCCGGTGGCACCGACTCCGGCCTTCCGTCTCGGTGAGAAGACCGCCGACCCGCTGCAGATGTATCTCTCGGATATTTTCACCATCCCGGTTAACCTTGCCGGCACCTGTGCTCTTAGCCTCCCCTGCGGTTTCTCGGCCGGGGGACTACCGATCGGTATGCAGTTCATTGGCCGTCCCTTTGCCGAAGCGAGCCTGCTCCAGGCCGCTTATGCTTATGAACAGGCGACCGAGTGGCACCAGCGTCAGGCGATTTTGTAGGGGCGAATCTACTATTCGCCCAAGGGCGATCACAAGGATCGCCCCTACGGGTATAAAAAGGAATCGATCATGTCATCCAAATATGAAGTCGTCATCGGTCTGGAAGTCCATGTCCAGCTCCAGACCCAAACCAAGATCTTCTGCGGCTGTTCCACCCGTTTTGGCAGTGAGCCGAACACCCAGACCTGTCCTGTCTGCCTCGGTCTCCCCGGCGCCCTGCCGGTGCTGAACGAAAAGGTTGTCGAATTTGCGATCATGGCCGGCCTCGCCACCAACTGCACCATTGCCGAACGTTCGATCTTTGCCCGTAAAAACTACTTCTACCCCGACCTCCCCAAGGGTTACCAGATCTCCCAGTTTGAAGAGCCGATCTGCGTTGGCGGCTGGCTCGATATCGAGACAGAAACAGGGAGCAAACGTCTCGGCATCACCCGTATCCACATGGAAGAAGACGCCGGCAAGCTCCTGCACGGCGAAGGGGCAGCATCCGGGCGCGACAGCTATGTCGATCTCAATCGCGCCTGCACCCCCCTGCTCGAAGTTGTCTCCGAGCCGGACATGCGCAGTGCCGATGAAGCGATCGCCTACCTCAAGCAGCTGCGCCAGATTGTCATCTACCTCGGCGTCAGTGACGGTAACCTTGAAGAAGGCTCCTTCCGCTGCGATGCCAACGTCTCGATCCGTCCCTGGGGACAGCCGGAGTACGGCACCCGCGCCGAGATCAAGAACATCAACTCTTTCCGCTTCATCAAACAGGCCATCGAGTACGAGGTTGAGCGCCAGTCCGAGCTCATTGAGGACGGTGGCCGCGTGGTGCAGGAGACTCGCCTTTACGACGCCGAGAGTGGCACCACCCGCTCGATGCGCGGCAAGGAGGAGGCGCACGACTACCGCTACTTCCCTGATCCCGATCTCGTCCCCATTGAGATCTCCCGCGCTCGGGTCGAAGAAGTCCGTGCCGCCCTCCCCGAATTGCCGCTTGCCAAGCTGGAGCGCTTTGTTAGCGAGCTGGGCCTGCCGGTGCGCGATGCCGAAATCCTCATCGCCGAGCAGGAGATTGCCCGTTACTTCGATGCCTGCGTCGTTGCCGGCGCTCAGCCCAAGGCGGCGGCGAACTGGATCCTCGGTGATCTCAGCCGCAATCTCAACAACGCAGGGATCAGCATCACCGCCTGCAAGGTGACGCCGGCCCTGCTTGTCGGTATGCTCCAGCGCATTGACGATAACACCATCTCCGGCAAGCAGGCGAAGGTCGTCTTCGAGAAGATGTGGGAAAGCGGGACAGAAGCCGACACCATCATCGACAGCGAAGGCCTGCGCCAGGTCTCGGACAGCGGCGCCATTGAAGGTTTTGTCACGGCAATCATCGCCGCCAATCCCGCCCAGGTGGCTGACTACAAAAGCGGCAACGAAAAGATCTTCGGCTTCTTTGTCGGCCAGGTGATGAAGGCGAGCAAGGGGCAGGCGAATCCCGCAACGGTCAACGAACTCCTCAAAAAGAAACTCGCCGAATAATCGAAAGAGGCAAGGCCGGTTTCTCGCAACGGCGCTACGACGCAACGAAGGGCAATGAAGACAACGCTTTGAAAACATGAGTTTCTGGATTTACGTTGCGTCGTGGCGGCGTTGCGTGAAGCGTTTCTGGATTGGCGTTGTGTGACTAAAGGAGCGAAGCGTATGCACGAAATCAAGGCCTTCTTTGCCGAACACGACCACTTTGCCCGCCACGCCGGGATCGAACTTCTTGAGGTCGAGCCGGGGATGGCGCGAGCCCGGATGCAGATCAAGCCTTACCACTTCAACGGCGCTAACACCGTGCACGGCGGCGCCATCTTTACCCTCGCCGATTTTGTCTTTGCCGTTGCCTCCAATTCCTACGGCCCGATGGCGATGGGGATCAACACCAGCGTCTCCTTCGTCAAGGCCGCCATCAGCGGCACCCTTTACGCCGAAGCCGAAGAACAGAGCCGCAATACCAAACTCGCCACCTACACCGTCAACGTCACCGACGACAGCGGTGATCTTATCGCTCTTTTTCAGGGGATGGTCTATCTGAAAAAGGCGCCGATTATCAGCAAGGACGCTCCACAGGGATAATGTTATGACTGAGCCGATGCCGGCCGAGCTGCAGCAGGCCATTCAGCTGCTCTTTGCGGATATGAACTTTAAAGCCTCCGGCCCCTCTTTCTATCGCCTTGGCATGGTCGATATCAAAAAGGAGTACCGGAAAAAAGCCCTGCTCTGCCATCCCGACCGTTCCGAACTCCTCGGTGAGAGCCGGAGCCTGCTCGAAGAGAAGTTCAAGCAGATCAATCACGCCTACGGCATCCTCAAGTCAGAATTTCAGGACAAGTACTTCATTCTGCGGGTCAAGTCTGTGCCACGACCGGTCGGCGCCCGCCAGAATGAAGCACCCGCCCGGGAGACCCCGAGAGGCTTCAAACGGCAAGAAGCGCCGGCGCAGAAGAATAGTGGGAAGGAGTACTTCTACCGTGGCAGCGCCCTCCCCAAGCGGTCCCTGCGGCTGGGAGAATATCTCTTTTGTCGACAGCTCATCTCCTGGGAGACCTTGATCAAGGCCATTGCCTGGCAATATCGCCATCGCCCCCGCCTCGGCGAGATTGCCCTCGATCTCGACTACCTCACTCATCGGGATATCCGCGAAATCCTCAAGAAAAAATGTTTGAACGAGCCTTTCGGCCAGGCTGCAGTGCGCCTCGGCCTGCTCAGTGATTACCGCTGCTTTGTCCTTTTGGGGCGGCAGCGCCGTTACGGCGTGCCCCTGGGAAGATTCTTCCTCGATCGCGGGCTCGTCACGGCAGCTGAGCTAGAGCGCTATGTCCAGGAAAACCGCCATCACAATATCCGCTATTACAAGAATAGTCATAAGCAATAGCTGCAGGGAGACGTCCTTGTCCTTTAAAGTTTGCCGCAAGGGGGAACTATGATCAACGAGTTGGCAATTTTTGAAGAGTACAAAATCCGCAGGATTTACGACGAGAAAACGGAAATCTGGTATTTCTCGGTCGTGGATATCGTTCAGGCTTTGCTTCAGCAACCGGATTTTCTGACGGCTCGAAAGTACTGGAACAAACTGAAGGAACGGCTGAAGAATGAAGGGAGTCAAACGGTGACAAATTGTCACCAGTTGAAAATGCCCGCTTTGGATGGAAAAATGCGGCTCACCGATGTCGCTAGTCCTGAAACCTTGTTACGTCTGATCCAGTCCGTTCCCAGTCCCAAGGCGGAGCCGCTCAAGCTCTGGCTGGCAAAAGTTGGTTATGAGCGGATGCAGGATATGGCCGATCCGGCGCGATCTCTGGACCGGGCCCGCGAGTACTGGCAGCAGCACGGCCGCAGCGAAAAGTGGATCCAGCAGCGGATGATGGGGCAGGAGACCCGCAAC
>JACUTW010000102.1 GCA_014859605.1 Desulfuromonadales bacterium | reverse complement strand
CAAACCGGAGCGATGGCCCCCAAATTATTTACAGCAGTTTACGGACTTAATCCGATCAAGCCGGTCTACATTAAACAATTCGTCGCCTTGGTCGATCAGGCAAAGGGGAAAAAATCATGAGCATCAAACAGATTACGCCAACGCATCCACCCCGGCCCTTCGAAGCCTATATGCATGAAGTTGCCCCTCTCTCCACTGCGGACGGCGGTGGTTTCGTCATCACTTTTCCCGACCTCCCCGGTTGCATGTCCGATGGTGAGACGATCGAGGAGGCTTTCACCAACGGTCGCGATGCCTTTAGCGCTTGGATCGCGGCGACCATCGACATGGGGCGCCAGGTTCCGCCCCCCGTGTCCCGACCTGCTGAACTCCTGGATGTTTCCGGAAAATTCGTCGCCCGCCTCCCCAAGAGTCTGCACGCCCGTCTTGCTGTGAGAGCCAGAGAGGAAGGGGTCAGCCTTAATTCCTTGGTTCAGACCTATATCGCTGAGGGGCTCGGGCATCGTGATGTTGCTTGAGCCGTAACGAAAATGTCGCGTTTCGCCAGCTCAACACGACCTAAATGGCTATTTACAGCAAGCTCAAAACAATCAGCTTGTAACTCGTAACCTAACAGAATACAATGTCATCATGATCAAAAGCTTCCGCCATAAAGGCATCCAGAGCTTCTTTGAAACCGGCTCAAAAGGAGGGATACAGCCGAGTCAGGCCGTGCGTTTGCGCCTCCAGTTGACCCGACTTGATGATGCGATCTCTCCGCAGGATATGGATGCTCCGGGTTGGAAGTTGCACCCTTTGACCGGAAACCTGGCCGGACATTGGTCGGTGACCGTCAACGGCAACTGGCGTTTGACCTTCAGGTTTGAAGGGGTAGATGTCGTACTGGTCGATTATCAGGACTACCACTAGGAGATGAAACGATGGCACGCATGCATAATCCGGCACATCCAGGCGAGGTGTTGCGCGAGTTTTTGCCCGAGGAAATGACAATTGGCGAAGTTGCCACCCGTCTGGGGGTGTCGCGTCCTCATCTTTCCCGCCTGCTGAACGGACACTCGGCCATGACCGCCGAGATGGCAATCCGGGTAGGGATATTGACGAGAACGACGCCGGAATCGTGGTTGTCTAATCAGGTTAAATGGGAGCTGTGGCAGGCGCTGCATAAAGAGCGCGTCGTTGTTGAGCCGCTTCCTTTGGCCAAGGCGTCGTGACCACACTCTGGTCGCGGTTATAGGCCAGCCAAAAATGTCGCGTTTCGCCAGCTCAACACGACCTACATGAGACTATGAACGCCAACGGGCCGGGAGAACTTTCCCGGCCCGCTACGATTCTGTGCTTAATGCTGTCGGATATCTTTCACGCTACGGCCATATACTCGGCAAACGAAAGGCTTTCGGGGATGGCGAGACGATCTTCGCGGATCCCGTCGACATGAAATTGAATGGCTTCGTGCATGTTTTGTTCTGTCTCCTCGCGGGTGGCACCGGTAGCCACACATCCGGGAATATCGGGCGAGTAAGCGGAAAACCCGGTATCGGTCGGCTCAATGATCACCAGAAAACGGCGCATGACTTATTCTCTTTGTTCAATGTCGTCGCGGTGGCTTTCTGCCTTACCCTCCGGAAAGATAAGACTCGATGGCGCTCTTGACCCGCGAGTGAACTCCTTCAAGGGCGCCGAGCCCTTATTTCATGCGCTCCCATTCCAGTTGAAATCCATAGCCGTGATAAACAACATGTCGAAATTTACGATACGGTGAAGGTGACCGCGACAGTGAATCGTCGAAGAGAATCGGCAGGCCAGGGTAACCGGGAGGGCTGAAGCGCTTGAAGATTTCAATATGCCAGGCATCGCCGACCGGAGTCGGAATGCCGTGATAGCGGTGTATCCGTTTGAGGATGTTTTCGAGCCCGCCGTAAAATTGGGCGATAAAGGCGGCCGCCGCTGTCTTTTCCCTGACCGACGGTTCTCCTTCGCCCACATCGTTACGTAGCGAAAGCGCCTCCGCAACGACCGATTCGATCAATTCAACCTCGATCCCGACCTCCTCGCGAAGTTCATCGATCGTCATAACAACCGCCGTCCTTTCGCTTCAACCAATCGGGTAAAGCGATTCGGAGGAGACAGGGGGACCAGATCGAATGGTAACATTAACTCGTCCTCTAGTCGTGCGGCAAGTTCATATAGTTTCCAGCCGGGGATGCCGTCACAGGCTAGATCGAGGTCCCGAGCCGTTTCAGGGTTGTCGAGAGCGCTACCAAAAAGGAAAAGGCGGGTTGCACCGTAGCCACGGGCCAGAGCGGTAATTTTTTCGAGTTGTTGCTGACTGTACGCCACGTCAATCCTCCATTAGGGAATGTGATAGTAACTTTAGAGGGTTGAAGAGAAATATGCAAGTCGCGTTACGGCTCATCAACGCGACAATAATTGGGCTTTAGCGCCGAGAACGTCGAGTTTTGCCAGCTCAACACGTTTAAGGCCGGGAGACGATCCCCGGCTTTTTTGTCTTATCATCAGGGTCAGACCTCCGAGGTTTCTAAAACCTCGGAGGTCTCGCGTCAACGTCAAGGAGAAACAATCCCGCAGTGCTCCAGAAATCCGGCGAGATCGGCGGGGAGGGGAACTTCGCAGTCGATCGGTTGGCCGCTACACGGGTCGAGAAAGGCGAGGCGGTGACAATGAAGAAAGAGGCGGGGGAGATCGGAAGGGTAGGGGCCGCCGTAGCGCTTGTCGCCGAAGAGGGGATGGCCGATCTCGGCGAGCTGACGGCGGATCTGGTGCTGGCGGCCGCTGTGCAGGCGGATTTCGAGAAGGGTGGCGGTGCCGTTGCTGGCCAGGGTGCGCACATCGGTACGGGCGCTCTTCAGCTTCCCCTTGGCGGGAACCAATCCTTCTAAAGACTTCTCGCCGCTCATCTCGCCGGCAACCAGGGCGAGATAGGATTTTTCGACGGCGTCGTCCATGAAGAGTTTGCCAAGGGCGCTGCAGGCCGCCTTCCCTTTGCCGAAGAGGAGGGGGCCGCTGGTCTCAAGATCGAGACGGTGCACTGGGGCGATGGAGAAGCGCTCTCCCCGCTGCTTGAGGAGTTCCTGACAGCGGGCGGTGAGATTGTCGGCTTCGTGCCCTTCACTGGCGTGGACCGCCAGGCCCGGCGGTTTGGCGACGATAAGGAGATCACGGGTTTCAAAGAGGATCTGCAAGGTCGTCATTGCCAGAAGTTCACGCAGACGTTTGCTCTCGGGGAGAAGGACGCGGGCGCCGACGGGAAGCCGTTCTTCGGCGTTGATGGTGTTCTCGCCGCGGCGGATCTTCCCCTGGCGCAGGAGTTGCCGCAGATAACTCGCCGGGGCGAGGGGGATGCGGCGCTGCAACAGCACCAGAAAGGGGAGGTGCTCCTCCTCCTTGCACACGGTGAAGGTCAGGAGCTCTTCTTTCGCTGCTATCACTTCGGCAGCTGCGCGAGGAGGTAGCGACCGATCCAGTTTTTGCTGAACTGGAAGGCGGTCCGTCCGCAGCGTTTGGTCTTTTCGTGCGACCAGTTCATCGCCGCTTCTTCGAGTTCCTTGCTCCAGGGGATGGTGATCTTCCGGGCCCGGCTTTCTCGCTCGATGCAGAGACGCACGGCATCGAGGTAGCGCTCCTGCGAGAAGATATGGAAAGGGATCCACAGGCCGAAGCGGTCGGAGAGGGCTTGCTTCTCTTCCAGTGCTTCCCCGGGTTGATTTTCGTTATTAACAAAACGATTGCCGAGTTTGTCAGTTTCTAATTCGGGGATCAAAAAGCGGCGATTGGAAGTCACATAGATCAGCACATTCTCCGGAGCGGAGTAGACCGAGCCGTCGAGGGCACTCTTGAGGAGTTTGTAGGTCAGTTCGCCGACTTCAAAGGTTAAATCGTCGCAGAGCAGGATGAAGCGATACGGTTCGTCTTCAACGGCGGTGAAGATAGCGGAGAGATAGATCAAATCTTCCTTTTCAACCTGGATAATGCGTAGCCCTTGCGGCGCGTAAGCATTGAGGAGGGCCTTGACCAGTGACGATTTTCCGGTGCCGCGGGAACCCCAAAGGAGGGCGTTGTTCGCCGGAAAACCGGCTAGAAACTGTCGAGTGTTGCTATCCATGATCTCTTTTTGTTTGTCGACACCAAGGAGTTCGTCCATGGTGGTGGTATCGGTGACTTTGACCGGTTCCAGGTATCCTGAAAAAGAGTGGCGACGCCAGTTGGCGGCATGACAGGTTGACCAGTCAATAGCCTTAACCGCTTTGGGCAGGAGCATCTCCACGGAACTGAGGACACGTTCGATCTGGGCGACAACTTCCGGTTTGAGGTTGAGCATGGGAATCTTCTCTCTTTAGCGGGAAATGGAGGAAGCGGGCAGTCCAGTTTCAAGTTGGGTGAAGCATGATTAACTTGCTGAAAAATACGTATAATCAAGATCTTATGTATACGTCAGCCTCGGGGATGCTGTCAAACCAAAAATTGTCCAAAGTTGCTATTCTGGTGAACGCTTCCTTGCTGATTTTATCGTGTTGTTGTGTTATTGCTGTGCACCGCGATCTGTCATTCATGGTAAATTATCGCAACCGTAACGTTACCGTTCCTTAGGAGTTTTTGTGAAATCTATGCGCCCTCGTCCTCTTTTTCTTGTTTTTACCGCCATGGCCCTCTTTTTTCCCTTGTCGGCCTGTCACCGGGAAGAAAAAGTGACGGTGCCTCAGAATCCGACAGCTGTCGCCGCATTGGTAGAAAAAACGAGCACTGCAGTACCGGTTGCTCCGGTTGATTCCCCTGATACTGCTTCTCCTGCTCCGGAAATTGTCCCGCCGCCGGTTCCGGTGGTTGCTCCGGAGCCGGCGGTGAAGACCAGGTATCGCGCCGGCGAAGATCCCGAGTTCGCCAGGATTTCCGGCTGGCCGGTCGTTGATGCCGAGCCGTTGCCGGGGGCGATTTTGCCGGCAAAGCGGATTGTCGCTTATTACGGCAACCCCCTATCGAAACGGATGGGGGCTTTGGGCGAATTCGAGAAGGATGACATGTTGCGGCGTCTGCATGACGAAGTCCTGCGCTGGGAGGAAGCGGATCCGACCAAACCGGTGCAGCCGGCCCTGCATCTGATTGCGGTGGTCGCGCAGCCGGAGCCGGGAAAGGCCGGCAAATACCGGATGGTCATGCCCGACGAGGTGGTCAATCGCGTTTATGGCTGGGCCAAAGAGGCGCAGGCGGTGATGTTTATCGACATTCAGACCGGCCACGACGATATCCGCACTATTTTGCCGCGTTTTGAGTGGCTGCTCAAAAATCCCGATGTCCATCTCGGCATCGATCCCGAGTTTAATCTGATCGCCAGTGGCGTCGTGCCGGGGAAGAAGGTCGGCACTTACGATGCCGCCGATATCAACTATGTCACCGAGTATCTCGCCGGTCTGGTGAAAACTTATGACCTCCCCCCCAAGGTGCTGACCGTGCATCGCTTTACCCGCAAAGGGGTGAGCAATGCCGACAAGATTGTCCTGCGCCCCGAAGTGCAGATCGTCATGCATATGGATGGCTGGGGCGCGCCGTGGCTAAAGCGTAATACCTACAAGGATTACATTGTCAAGGAACCGGTGCAGTTCACCGGTTTCAAGCTCTTTTATCACAATGATACCAAGAAGGGGGATCCCCTTCTGACTCCAACGGAAATTCTGCGGCTCAATCCGCAGCCGGTTTATATCCAGTATCAGTAGGAGCTGCAAAGATGGATGAAAGCGGGGAAAGCAGTCCGTGGATCTGTCATATCTGCGATAGTACGGGAAGGGGGGCGGCGCAGGCCTGTGCCCGCTGTTACATGGTGACCTGCCCGAAGCATCTGCAGATCAAGGCGGTCTATAATGCTGAAAGTGGTCTTTACGAGCTGCAGCCGGTCTGTCTCCTCTGCGCGACGGCGGCGTTGCACTGAGATCCCAGTCGATAAGTTGACGATGGTTGACTATGTGAACGTTTGTCTGTACATTTAAAAGTACAGATAAGGAGGTTGCCATGCCACAGACATTATCAATGATGGAAGCACGAAAACAGCTGACGTCCCTTCCGGAAATCCTTTCCCACGACGGGCAGGTCGATGTTGTGGAAATCACTCGCCGTGGTAAGCCGGTGTTGGCGGTGCTGCCGTGGGAATTGTACGAAGCGCTCTCGGAGACGCTGGAAATCATGGGGGATAAAGAACTGATGGTGCAATTGCGCCAGAGCCTGCTTGAGATGGATTCCGGTAAGCTCGTCTCCTGGCAGGATGCCAAACAGGAACTGAACTTGTGACGTGGCAGATTCTGCTGACACCAACAGCATTAAAGCTTTTGTCGGACATTTCGGATCGACGCATCCGGGAGAAGATCGGCACGGCCATTGATCGCCTGACGGAAGAGCCGGAAAAACAGGGCAAGGCACTGCTTGGTGAATTGTCAGGGTTGCGCAGTATCAGGGCGGTGGGGCAACGTTATCGCATCATTTATCAGATCAGGGGCAACGAGATTGTTGTCGTTATTGTTGCCGTTGGTATTCGTCGTGATGGAGCCAAAGATGACATCTACAAGCTGGCGAAGAAGCTTATCCGATTGGGATTGTTAGGCGATTAAAAACGGCTCTCCGGTATTGTCGCGTTGATGAACCGAAACGCGACCTACAACTGAAAATAAAAAGGGCGGCCACAAGAGCCGCCCCTACCGAAGCATTTGTAAGAAGGGGCGGCTCTTAGGGCCGCCCCTTCTTGTTACAACCACCCTTTGCGCTTGAAATACCAATACGGAGCAATTCCGGAGATCAGCATCAGCCCCAGCGCCCAGAGATAACCGAATTGCCATTGCAGCTCGGGGAAGGCCTGGAAGTTCATGCCGTAGATGCTCGCCACCATGGTCGGCGGCAGAAAGACGACTGCGGCAATCGAAAAGATCTTGATGACTTTATTCTGTTCGATGTTGATAAAGCCCTGCGCCGCATCCATCAAAAAGTTGATCTTTTCAAAGAGGAAAGTCGTATGGGACAAAAGACTTTCCACGTCGCGGAGAATATCGCTGGCCGCGGCAAAATGATCGGCCGAGTAGCGCTGGTGTTTCTGTAAAAAGGAGATAGAGCGCTGGGTATCCATCAGGCAGAGACGGACTTTCCCGTTACTGTTTTCGTAACGGGCGAGATCGCCGATCGCTTCCTCCAGATGACCTTCCGCCCCTTCCGCTTCCTCCAGAACCATCTCACTGACCTTTTCCAGCTCCCGATGAATATCTTCCAGAATGTCGGCGAGATTTTCGACCTTGTTTTCGAAGATCGAGAGGAGGAATTCAAGGGGACTGCTCGCTTCAATCTGACCGCGGCGGACGCGCATGCGCAGCAGCCGAAAGTCGGGAGAATCCTCATCGCGCAGGGAGATCAGGCGCTCGGGTTGAAGGATGAAGGCGACCGTCACATTGATGTGACGGCCTTCGCTCTGGCCGAGGAAGAGGGAGTGGACGTGCAGTCCGGCACTGTCGATAAAGTAGCGGGCCGACGATTCGATCTCGCCGACGTCGTCTGATTCGGGGAGTTCCGTCCGCAGATACTGTTCGAGCTGATCCCGCTCTTCCTCGGTCGGGTCGAGAACGTCGATCCAGGTAGCCGCGGTGATGACCTCTGCGAGCTCTTCGCCGGCAAAGCGAATCTCGTTGACCCGGTTATCTTGAAAGTTGAAGGCACGCAACATAATAGGTGGTCCTGTGAAGAGAAATAACGCGAACGTGACAAGGGGCAGTCTCCGCTTCGTTTCATCTGGTTGCGTGGAGTTCTGCCCCGGTATTCATCCGTCGGGAAATGTTTGCATAGATTAGAGCAAACGCCGCGGCGGGTCAACGCTTCAAGTGGCGGGCCGGAGAGAAAATCGCCGGCCGCCACTTTTTTCTCTTAATCCTCCTTCCCTTCACCAAAGACCGGCAAGAGGTTCGCCAGTCCGACAAAGAGGATGTAGG